>DASVJA010000075.1:0-28514 GCA_036386115.1 Candidatus Limnocylindrales bacterium | reverse complement strand
TTACCTCTTGACGTATCCGGTCCTGTGCCGTGTCCGCCCGGATGGCAGCGGCGAGCAGGACATCAAGTCGAGCCTCATCCAGAGGTACGGCGGCAAGACATTCTTCTGGATGCGCCACCCTTCGATCTCGCCGGACGGAAGCACCGCGGCCATGATCTCCGACGGGCCTACTGACCCCGGGTTCTCAGATTCGGTCCTGAGCTTCATCAGCCTGGCCGGAGGTGCCTTCGAGAACACGCCCGAATTGCCGGACGTGACGCCGCTGGGACACTCGGAACCGGCGTATTCACCCGACGGGAAGTTGGTCGCGTACGTCGAAGAAGGGCGAAACGGCGATATCGGAGATCCTTCTATCTGGCTATACGACACCGCCCGGCGCACGGCACGTGTACTTGCCAGGGGCTATCGTCAGCCGGCATGGTCTCCCGATGGCGAGTATCTGGCCGTTACAAAGTCCGGGTCGTCCAGGCCTGATATTGCCGTCATCGACGCATCAACTGGGTCGCTGATCGGCCAGGTCACGGGTGACGGTGCGTCGTGGTCGCCGGTCTGGTCTCCTGCCGGAGACAGCCTTATCTACATGAACATCCAGGGCTCGGTTGCCAGGCTCCGCATGGTCCGGATCTCCGTTTCAGCCGCGCAGGTGTCGTCGTCCATCGCGACCTGGGCGGGCGACTACAGCGGTCTGGATCCCGGTTCGGCGGCGGCCTGGTACATTCCTGATCTACCCGGCGCGTCGTCATCACCACTAGGGGACATGCCTTGAACTCATACCTCGAGCGACTGTCAAGCCGCACCGGCGCTGTCGGATCCGTTCTGTGCGTTGGGATGGATCCGCAGGTTGAGTCCCTGCCGGATGGCTTCTCGCCGAATCTGAAGGGTTTGGAGCGCTTCTGCGAGGTATTGCTGGACGCTACGATTCCATATGCCGCCGCCGTCAAGCCGAACGTGGCCTTCTTCGAGGCGTTTGGATCGGCCGGGATTGCGGCGCTGGAGCGGCTGCGCGGGCGAGTGCCGGTGGATGTCCCGTTCATCGCCGACGTCAAGCGCGGCGACATCGGCACGACTGCCGCCCGCCAGGCGGTTGCCCTCTATGACATCCTCGGTGTGGACGCGATCACGGCCAATCCCTATCTGGGCTCGGAAGCAATCGAGCCGCTGCTTTCTCGCGGCGACCGCTTTGCCTACTTGCTGTGCCGGACCTCCAACCCGGGTGCCGGTGAATTGCAGGCGTTGGAAGTTGCAGCTGATCTCGCGCTCGGGGCGCCGGCGGAGCCGCTGTATGCACGTGTCGCCCGTCGGGCTCAGGACTGGGGACCGGGCGGAACGGTCGGTCTGGTCGTTGGGGCTACGGCGCCCGCAGAACTGGAGCGGATCAGAGGCATCGCCCCAGGATTGGCCTTGCTTGTGCCGGGCGTTGGAGCGCAGGGCGGTGAGGTGGAGCCGGTCATGAGGTTTGGACCGGCCGTCACGGCTCCCGCCGCCGGCCGGTCCGGGGGCGGCCTCCTCGTGAACGTTTCGCGCGGGATCTCCGCCGCAGCCGGGAAGACGGGGAGTGGCATTGATGTCGCCGTCCTCCTGGACGCCGCAGCGCGCGACTGGTGGCTTCGGCTGCGAGTGTGAACCGGAGGGACGACGCCGGAGAATCCGGGACGACCTCGGCGCCGCCCGGCGGGTGTAGAACCAACTGGGTCTTGCTCGCCGGCTCGCCGTGCTACAGGATCTGCCAATCGACCTCACCTGATGGAGCAACCTGATGCCGAGCGATACGGATCTCGACAAGACGCGCCGGTTTGCTGCGGGCGAGATCAAGCGTCTTCTGGCAATCGCCGACCCGACGGCGGATCGGTTGTTTGTCAAGGCCCGCGCGGTGCTCGGGCAGGATCGAACGAACCGCTGCCTGGACCTGGCAAAGATAGCGCCGCTTAGCCGGCGCTACGTTCCGACCTCCGCCCTGGCCGCCCTGGTGTTGGGTACCGGCGAACTGGGGGTTGAATGGTGGGGCCGCCCGCATGAGGAGCTGACCGAGGCGGGGCTGTGGGCCTCTATGGGTTCGCCCGACGCGTTGCTGGCGGCAGGTCGCGGCGATCTCGAGATCGAGGACGGCGGGTCGTGTCTCGCCGAGTTGGCCAATTGGATTGCCGACGATGCCGCCGACACGCTTTGGGGTCGCCCGATCGACTACGTAGACATCGGCGATCCTGGAGTCGACGGGCGCCTCGTCCTGCCCGATGACGCGAGCGTGGGCGATAGGCTGATTGCCAACGCGGGTGCCGGCATTCGTGTCTGGGCGGATGTCGTGGAGTATCAGGGAATGGCCGCTCAGGGAATGGCGCTCCTGGGCACGCGCCTCGCGGAGAAGCAGTATCACGACGTCGCCATGGTCAGATCGTCCTGGTCGATAGCCTTTGGGGTCGGCCCGATACGGCTCCCCGGCGAGACGGTCGGCCGCCCAAGCGATCCCTTCTCGGACCATCTGGACCACGATTCGTCCCGTCGCCTCTACACCTGGGCGCTCGCCAACGGCGCGAGCAAGGCAGACCTTGCCGGTCCATGGCGAACCAAGGACGCACTCTGGAGCGCACGCTTCCGACTCGGGCTGCCGTATAGCCGCCCCGGCGACTGGTATCTCTTCGACGAGGCGGTCGCGGCCGCAATCGACGATGACCGAGAGGCCCTCGCCGAGGCGCTCGCAACGCTGGAACGGTAGGCCGGCCGAGCCGGCGCGATACACTGGCGCCATGAGCAGCAGATCGGACCGGTCCGGAACTCGGGGCGGTCGGACGACCCAGGAACTTGTGGCCACGACAGACGCGGCCGGTGGCGCGCGCGGGCTTGTACCGACTGCCAAGGCCGCGGGAGCGGGCGCCGCCGCGGACGCCACCAGCGCGGCCGGGGCCCGGCATGCGGCCTCCGCCAGAGGCGAGGCCCCGGCGTCGGACGGGAAGCAGAGGGTCGTCATCCTGAGCGGTCTCTCCGGAGCGGGTAAGACCGCGGCCACCAAGCTCTTCGAGGATCTCGGCTACACCTGCATGGACAACCTGCCCGGCGAGCTTCTGCCCGAACTGGCCGAACTGATGTCGATCGATCGGCACCGATTCGAGAAGGTGGCCGTTGTCCTGGACGTTCGTGCCGGCAACGCCCCGCTGGCTTTGGCGGCGATGCGCGGTGCCCTGGAAGGACGTGGCATCAAGCCCCGGGTCTTCTTCCTGGAAGCGCGCGACGACGTCTTGATCCGCCGCTTCTCCGAGACGCGTCATCGCCACCCTCTTGCGGGTCGCCGCGGCATCGCCGGGTCGATCGCAGAAGAGCGCCGTCAACTGGACCCGGTGAGGGCGGACTCCGACGTGGTTATCGACACTTCGGATCTATCCCTGCGGCAACTCAAGGAGCGGATCTTCGCTCACCTCGAGGACCCACCGGTTGGGCAGGATCTCGTCTTCCAGTTGATCAGCTTCGGCTTCAAGCATGGCGTGCCGCTGGAAGCGGATCTGGTCTTCGACGTGAGGTTCATGGAGAACCCGTATTACGTGGACTCGTTGCGCCACCTTTCCGGCCTGACCCCGGCGGTGCGCGACTACGTTCTGGCCCAACCCATTGCGTCGCAGTTTCTGAAGGTCCTGACCAACTTCCTCGAGGTGACCGTCCCGGGATTCCGCAGTGAGGGTAAGACGCGCCTGACCATCGCGATTGGTTGCACCGGGGGTTATCACCGCTCCATCGTGGTCGCGGAAGAGTTGCGCCAGTGGCTTGAGAAGAGCGGTTTCGGTCCGGTGGCTGTATTCCACCGCGAGCTGGAGCGCGAATGAGGCTGCGGCGACCGCACGTCAGCGGCTCGGTTCTACGGCGCTGGATAGCTCCCGGGATCGGGTTGAAGCGATGGCTGCTCGTAGTGTTCGTGGGCGAGTTGATGCTCGCCATCGCCGGGGCCTTGTTGCTCCGCCAGGTCTATCGCGACTACGACTTTTCCGGCCCCGGCCAGAGCGTTCTCTATGTCCTGACCCTGCAATTCCTCAACTACTGGACGCGCGGTATCGTGGTCGCAGTGGTCGGCACAGGGCTCTTTGTCTACGGCTCGTGGCGCGCGGTGCGCGTGCTGATGGGACCGTTTCTGGCGGGAGACGGAGATCAGCCGCTTGTCGAGGTCATCTACCAGAAGCGATTCCTCTCGCGTGGGCCCAAGATCGTCGTAATCGGCGGCGGGACGGGCCTCTCTACCTTGCTGCGTGGTATCAAGGAGCACACGAGCAACATAACGGCCGTAGTTACGGTTGCCGACGACGGCGGCTCGTCCGGCCGGCTGCGTGAGGAGCTCGGCATCCCG
The DNA here is from genome assembly GCA_036386115.1 of Candidatus Limnocylindrales bacterium. Classification (GTDB taxonomy): domain Bacteria; phylum Chloroflexota; class Limnocylindria; order Limnocylindrales; family CSP1-4; genus Fen-1039. The sequence goes on along the minus strand of DASVJA010000075.1, from coordinate 24,190 downwards.
GCGGTGGGCGATATTCGCAACTGCATCGCGGCGCTGGCGGATTCCGAGCCGCTGATGACGCAGCTCCTTCAGTACCGCTTCCCCGGCGATGTCGAGGCCGGTCTGGGCGGCCACACGATCGGTAATCTGCTGATTGCAGCTATGGCTTCCGTGCAGGGCGACGACTTTGAGGAAGGCGTCCGGCAAATGAACCGCGTCCTGGCGGTCCGTGGCCAGGTGGTTCCGGCGACCGCGACCGCCGTCACGCTTCACGCTCGCTTGATGGACGGCGAGGAAGTCGTCGGTCAATCGGAGATCGGCAGGTCCGCCAGGATCGATCGAGTCTGGCTGACGCCCGAAGACGTCGTCGCCGGAGACGACGCGATACGAGCCATAGACGAGGCGGATCTTGTCGTAATCGGCCCCGGAAGCCTGTACACCAGCATCATGCCCAGCCTTCTCCTCCCGGACTTGCTCGCCGCGGTGCGATCGTCCAGGGCGATCAAGCTCTTCATCTGCAACGTGGCCTCTCAGATGGGCGAGAGCCAGGGCTACGACCTGGCGGATCATCTGACGGCTCTCGAGCGGCACACGGGGTCGGGCTGGATCGACGTTGTTCTGGCGAACAATCGCTTCGATGCCAAGCGGCCCGGTGGTTATGTGGCGGTGCCCGTGAAGTTGCGTTGGCCGCCGGTTGGTACCCGCAGGGGCGCGGAGCTTCCTCGGCTGGTGCTGGACGAAGTGGTGGATCCGGACAATGCCCATCACCACGATCCGGCTCGGTTGGCCGCTGCGGTAATTCGAATCTACGAGCGCGAGTCGTACGGACGGCGCCGCTCGCGAGCCCGGTCGGCGTAGGGCGCGCAGCCGGCGTGACGACTGCCGAGCGCGACCTCGTTGAGTCGATTCGGGCGGAGCTGGCCGCAATAGATCCGCCCCGGCGTTGCTGTCGGCTGGCCGAGTCGGCCGGCCTCGAGGGCGCGTTCGATCCGCGGCGCAGGACGATGGCCCGACTCACTTTGCGGCTCAGCCGTGCCCGGGCCGGGGAGGGGAGTGGCAGTCCACCAGCCCCGGGGTTGCAATTCGACTGGGCCCGCGCCGCCGAGCATTGCCGAGCGGCATATCTGCGTGGCCGATTCCTGGCCCATGGATCTCTCAGTCTGGCCTCGGGGCGGACGCATCTTGAGTTCGTGTTGCCCGTTGAAGAGGCGGAGATTCTCTGCAATCAGCTCAACGGCATACAGCTCGCTGCGACCTGGCGGATACGGCGTGGCCGCGGCGTGGTTACCTGGAAGAGCGTGGAGACGGTGGTCACCTTCCTCAAGGTGGCGGGCGGCGGCTCGGCCCTCCTTGAGCTGGAGTCACGCCAGGTTTCACGCTCCGTGCGCGGGGACATCAATCGTGTGATCAATGCCGAGTCGGCCAACCTGGGTCGGGCAGTTGCGGCGTCCGCGCGCCAGCTCCAGGCAATTGACTTGCTCGAGTCGGACGGGCGTCTCTCCGAGCAGCCTTATCGAGTCCGCCTCGTCGCCGACGCTCGCCGCGAAGAACCCGAATCCACCTTCGCCGAATTGGCCGAGAAGCTTGGCCTGCATCGCTCGGCCGTCCAGCGCGCAGTGGATCGAATTGAGCGGCTCGCGCTGCATCCGGACGAAGGTGTGGGGAAGAGGAGTCGCGGGGTGCGAGTCCGCTAACCGCCGGATGAACGTGTCTCTTCCTTTGGGCCGTAAGTCATAGTACTATCGGCTGCGAGGAGTACCATGGCCGACGCGATTCAGACTGTTCGCCCAGTGGGGGATGCGGAAAACGCTGCGACGTTCGAATGGCGCGGCCTGCATCTCCACGTCGTAACCCTGGACCAGCTGACCGACGAACAGGTACGGATGATCGCCCGAGCGCTGCCCAAGGTGACGAGCGTAGGCATGTTCGCCGACCTGGTGGGAATGATTCTGGGCAGATCCGTTCGGATCAGGACGAAGCGTCCTTCGCCGGACATCCGCCTGGAGGTTGGGCTCTAGTCGTTCCGCCGGCGACTCACCTCATGACTACCGACCACGGACCCGCCCGAAAGATACAATTCGAACGGTGAGATTCGCTGCGTCCGTGGTTCAAAGCCGAGCCTGGCGCTGGCCGGCGGTCCTCCTCTGGGCCGCCGTCATCTTCTGGCTTTCTGCTACGCCCAACCTGCGGGTGGCGTCGGCCGACGACATCGACTTTGTGGTTCGCAAAGCGGGCCATATGTGCGCCTTCGGCGTCCTGGCGTTTCTGCTGTGGTCGGCCCTGGCGTCGATGGGTTTCGTTGCCGGCCGCCGGGGATGGGCCTTGATCCTGGCCTGGATCCTGACAGTTGCCTATGCCGCTTCCGACGAGTTCCACCAGTCGTTCACGGCCGGCCGCCACGCCGCCGCATCGGACGTGGCGATCGACGCGGCTGGGGCTCTGCTGTTTCTAGCGGTGGTTGCGGTCTGGCTGAAGTGGTGGCGCGGCAGGCGCTTCGCGGCCGGGAGCGCCCGGGGCGTTCGGGCCGTGGCCAAGGGTACGGCGGCCGACGTTAGTGGCCCCGCGGCAGATGGCAATGGCACCGCGGCCGGGGGCACCCTGGAACCCTAGAAGTTGCGGTTTGCAACTGGTACTTGCGCGGCGCGAGGAGCCCCGCGCGGTGTGGTCGTCGGCGACGTGTGGCCGAGCGTGGATCGAGGTCCGAAGAGGCGGCCGATTGCGACCAAGAGCCTGGCGGGCTCAGATTGCGGCCCGATTCAATGGGCCGCGCAACTGGTATTTGCATTCCGCAGAAACGGGCGGCTCGGCCGAGCGCCGGCCAATCCCGCCACGGTGCCCCGGGTCATCCCGCCACTCGCCGCCGCCTGACGCCACGTTGCCCCGGCTCATCCCGCCACTCGGCCCCCGAGCCGCACCCCACCGGCCACGCAGCGAGGGGCCGAACCTCCCTCCGGCCGAGGGTCGCACTCTGTCATCATTCGCGGCATGAGACCTTTGATTATTGCTGCCAACTGGAAGATGAACACCACCCCCGCGGACGCCGGCGAGCTGGCCGCGACAATTGCCGCTCGGACCGAGGAGCCGGACGTCATTCGAGTTATCTGCCCGCCCTACGTTTGCCTCTCCGCCGTCCGCGACGCCCTCAAGGGAACGGCCGTCCAGGTCGGCGCTCAGAACGTTCATCATGAACTTGCCGGCGCTTACACCGGTGAGATTTCTGCCGCCGCCCTGCAGGGTCTGGCGACGTGGGTCATCCTCGGCCACTCCGAGCGCCGCCGCGACCAGCTGGAGAGTGACGAACTCATCGGCAAGAAGCTGGCCCGCGCCATCTCATCCGGCCTTCGGCCCATCCTCTGCGTCGGCGAGCTCCTTGCCGAGCGCGAGTCCGGCCGAGCCGTGGAGGTCGTTGCCACGCAGCTTCGAGGCGCCCTCGCCGGCAAGGATATCGAGGCCCTGCTGGATGCCGGTTTCGTGATTGCATATGAGCCGGTCTGGGCGATCGGTACCGGTCGCACCGCCTCCAGTGCAGACGCCGCGGCCATGGCCGAGGCTATCCGCGCCACGCTAGTTTCAGATCTTGGCTGGGGCAAGAGCGCGGACAAGGTTCCCGTTCTTTACGGCGGCAGTGTGACCAGCGCCAACATCGGCGAGTTCCTGGCCGAGCACAGCATCGACGGCGGACTCGTCGGCGGTGCGTCGCTCAAGCCGGACGAGATGGCCGGCATGGTCGCGCGTGCAGCTATCACCGCCAAGGCCCGAGCCGCCGCCGAAGGCAAGCCCGCATAACGGCTGGGCCGGCCATAGGTGACCGGCCGCCCGTTTCCGGCGGAAAGCCGGTCACAATCGCCGCACGCCACCGCGGCTCCCCGGCACTTGCAACCGGGAAGTCGCGGTCCTGTGCTAACATGCGCCGGTTCGCATCGGCGGATCCATACGAGGTCATTTCCTGCAGTGAATCCCGCTCTCGCCTTCGGCCAAGACATCATCGGTATCTTTATGATGCTCGCAATCCTGCTTCAGGCGCGAGGTTCGGGCCTCTCGGCCACCTTCGGTGGCGACTCGTCCGTCTATCGCAGCCGCCGCGGAATCGAGCGACGTCTGTGGCAGTTCACGATCGTTCTGGTGATCCTGTTCTGCGTCTTCTCTATGGCGAGCTTCGTCATCGGGCCTAAGACCGCGGCTTGATCTTGCGGGCGACTCGGACGGAGGGGATCCCTCAGCCCGTCGGGCCCGATGCCGGGCTCCGGTCGGACACGGACGTGATTGCATGAACAAACGCGATCGGCTTGCCGTCGTCGGCCTTTTCGCCGCGTTCGCCGTTGCCGGTGCTGCGCTGGTAGTACGCGCGCCCTCGGTTCCGAGCGCGGCGTCGCCGACGCCCAGTACCGCCTCGGCCTACAGAGAAGGCGTCGTCGGTCACCCGAGTTCCGTCAACCCTCTCACGGCCCGTTCGCAAGCGGACCAGGATCTCGTTGCGCTCGTGTTCCGCGGGCTCACCAAGGAAGGGGAGGACGGGACCATCGTTCCGGATCTCGCTACCTGGTCGATCTCGGATGACAACCTCAGCTACACGTTCAAGCTTACCGATAAGGCGGAGTGGAGCGACGGCCAGCCCGTGACCGCCGCCGATGTCGTGTTTACGATCGGCATGATTCAAGACGGCCAGTACGATGGGCCCGTCGGATCGTCCTGGCAGGGCGTCCACGCGATCGCGGACGACGCCACGACCGTCAGATTCACGATGACGTTGCCGATTGCCAGCTTCCTCCGCCAGGCTGAGCTGCCGCTCCTGCCGGCGCATCTCCTGAAGGGCACGCCGGTCAACAAGCTCGCGGACTCGAGCTATAGCGCCATGCCGATAGGCAACGGTCCATACAAGATCGTCGAGCTGGACTCATCTCACGCCCTCCTGCATCGTATGACGACGATCGCGGCGATTGCGACGCCTTCGCCTGCCGCTAACTCAAGCTCGAGCCCGAGTCCCAGCCCGAGTTTGATCGCCTTCCGAACCGCGACGCCGGTGCCGGCCAAGTCGGTGGCCCCGACTGCCACGCCAAAACCAACTCCGACTCCGACTCCGTCGCCCACGCCTCCGCCAACCCCGACCCCGACCCCGACGGCCACACCCACGCCGGTCCCGCTCGCCAGCGGGGCGGTAGTCACGGACGTGGCCGACCTGGAACTCGTCTTCTACGACGACATGGCATCGGCCGTGGCAGCATTCAAGGCCGGCAAGATCGACGCGGTCGGCGGCATGACGCCGGACATGACGGACAAAGCCCTTGAAACCGCCGGTTCTCGGCTCGTGCCGTTTCGTTCGTCCAGCCTCCTGAGCGTGGTGCTCAATCAGCGAACGACTCACCCTGAGCTGCGCGACACGAGCGTGCGCACGGGTCTGCTCGCTGCGGTCGATCGCCAGAACCTGCTCGGCGGGGTCTTTGAGGGACGTGGGAGCGTGGCCGATCTCCCGATCCCATCCTGGGCGCGAGAGTACGATCCCGCATCCGCGCTGCCGACGCCGTACAGCACCAGCGACGCCCAGAACTATCTGACGACGGCCGGCTGGGTTCGCTCGAGCAGCGGCTGGACCGTGCCGAAGGGCACGACCGTCTACGCGATCGATCTGCTCACGCTTCCCGAGGCCAGCAACCCGATGGTGTATCGAACGGCCCAGGCAGTGGCCGAATCCTGGCGAGCGATCGGCCTCACCGTCACGATCGATGCGGTCCCGACCGCTACCTACGTACAGCGCCTCACCGCCGGGGACTTCACGGCGGCGATCGTCGACTTCGAGGTTGGGCTGGATCCGGACCTCGGCCCCTTGTTGCTGTCGTCGCAGGTTGGATCCGGGGGGTCGAACGTCGCAGGTGTCCAGGACAAGACGCTGGATCCGATGCTCATGGACGTTCGCAAGGCGATGGATCCGACGAAGCGCAAGGCCGCGATCTCGACCCTCGAGAAATACATCTCCACCACTGTTCCGATCTTGCCGTTGATCTTCCGCGACTACAGCCTGGTGGTCTCAAGCCGTGTCCGGAATGTCACATCCAACCAGATTTCCGATGCCTCGGGGCGTTTCTGGGATGTGATAGACTGGCGCCTCGCTAGCGACCGGTAGGCCGGTGGCTGCGTGCGCCGAGGTGGCGGAATGGCAGACGCGCTGGCTTCAGGAGCCAGTGCCCGCAAGGGTGTAGGGGATCAAATCCCCTCCTCGGTACCATTACTCTCTCCGCAGCGACGGATGGCCGTCGTGGTAGATCTCGTGCCCAGGTGGCGGAATTGGTATACGCGTACGTTTGAGGGGCGTATGGAGCAATCCATCCGGGTTCAAGTCCCGGCCTGGGCACCACCTTTTGCTTAGTTTTCAAGGCCGCGAGGCGGCAGATCGGCCGCAAGACCATCGCGCCGCAGGGCGGCCGAGATGGGCCCGACGGCAACGGCGTCGCACCGGCGCCACGGCTCAGTCCCGCGGCCCCGCGGGCGGTTAGCTCAGCGGTTAGAGCGCCTCGTTTACACCGAGGATGTCACAGGTTCGAATCCTGTACCGCCCACCAAATCCCATCCTGCGTGGTTGGTTGCGGCGCGCCCCCGATGATCCCGGCATAAGCCCCGGTTGAGCCGTCGGTCGCAGACTCCGGCGATGGATGACCGGCGAGTCGGAGCAGTAGTTCGGGCCGTCCGCTTGAAGCGCGGGTGGCGGCAGGTGGACCTGGCGGCAGCGGCCCGCGTTTCGCACTCCACCGTCTCGTTGGTGGAGCGCGGTCACGTCGGAAGCCTGTCACTGGGTACGGTCCGCGCGATTGGGGCGGTGTTGGATGTGCGTCTCGACCTGGTCGCCTGGTGGCGTGGCGGCGACCTGGACCGCCTGCTGAACCGGCGACACTCGCTGCTCGCCGAGAGCGTGGCGAGCGGGGTTGGCCGGGCGCCCGGCTGGGATCTGGTGCCCGAGGTCTCTTTTGCGATCGGGCGCGAGCGGGGTGTCATCGATCAACTGCTCTGGCACGCGGAGAGTGGGCATCTGCTTGTCATTGAGCTCAAGACGCAACTCGTCGACGTGAATGAGCTGCTCGGGACGCTGGACCGGAAGCGGCGACTGGCGCGCCAGATCGCTTCTGGTCGCGGGTGGACGCCGAAGGCGATCGATGTCTGGCTGATCATTGCCGACTCGGACACGAACCGACGGCACGCACGCGAACACGCGACCCTGCTGCGCTCTGCGTTGCCGCTGGACGGCCGGCGCCTTGGGAAGATCTTGCGCCACCAGGCTGAGGGCGGATCCGGCGTGGCTTCTGGGCAGATTCAAATGGGGGAAGCACGGGCCGAGGAATCGCGCGTCGGCCGGCGCCGGTCCACGGCGAATCAAGCGTGGAACGGCCGGGTGCGGCCTGATTTGGGGCGGCTGCAGGCCACTTATGGGCGAAGTTGTTCGGCTTGTGCTTTGTGGATTGGAATCTGCCTAGTTGCTGGGCTCCGGGCGGGTCGTGTCCGCGCGGCCGCCACGCCGAACCGCGCTTACCAGCGGCCGGAACGCGTACGCGATCCACACAGCCAGAAGCGTCACGAACGCAGCCGTCTGGCCCACGGCCGCGGCGATCAATATGGGTTCGCTGCGGGCGATATCCGTGAACGGCAGCGAGATCGAGGTTGCGCTGCCGGACGAGCCACCGAACCCCGAGCCACCACCGAACCCGGAGCCGCCACCGAAACTGATACCGCCGCCGAAGCCGCGGCCGGTACTGCCGCCGAGCCCGGCGCCACTCGCGCCGCCGAACCCGCCGCTACCCATCCCGCCGATTGCATTCGGCGAGCCCAGGACCGCGTGCAGATTCACGGTGTTGAGCAGGGCAGTGGCCACGTACCCGACCACTGCCGCTCCGTAGGAGCACACGAGCAGTGCTCCGGCCGGCCACAAGGCAAAGAGGTATCGCTCGTGGACCCGCGTCGGGACCGCGTAGAACGCGAATGCGGCTACGCAGAACCCTAGAAGGATCGCCCGCCGATCATCACGCACCAGCAGCCCCGCAGCCACAGCCAGCCCCACGGTAACGAGAAGCACCGTGCCCAGCTGGAACGCCGACAGCCCCAACAGCAGGGGCATGGAGTCCGAGGTCCAGGAACCGCCCGCCGCGACGCCACTCGACAACGGCGCGCTCCCTACAAGCGCCCAGACGTTGAACGCATTTGCGGTCAGCACGCTGTATTGGCTCGACACCGACGAGAAGAGCCCGGCCAGCCCGGCGACATGACCGACTATCAGGTTGCCCTGAAGATCGGGCGAGGCGAACGTCTGGATATCGAACGGCAGGAGCGGCACGATCCCGACGACGACGGCCACAACCAGGGTCGAGACTAGCCTGAGCGGGCTCTGATTGGTTAGGGGGCCGCGCAGACGCGCGTTGACGGCAGCCAGTCGGCCGCGGAGCTGGGGCACCGGCCCAGAACCAACACGTAGCAGGTGCCGTCGCAGGAGCACGGGAACGATGACAACCAGGCAAACCGCGTCCTGCGGCTTGACCAGCACTCCCGCGACGCCCAGGGCCATCGCAGGCTCGCTCCAGCCAGCTGCCAGGGCCAGCAGGGCAGCCAGCATGAATAGCGAACCCACGGAGTCGACCTGGCCCCAGAGAGCCGAGTCGTACCAGGTCATCGGCAGGAAGAGGAAGAGCGAGGCCGCAACCAGACCAGCGTTTCGGCCGAACCAGGACGCTCCGGCCCGATACAGCAAGACGCCGATGAGGGCGTCCGCAAGCATCGGCGGTACCTTCAGGAGCTGCAATGTAGCGTCGCCCGACGAGATGCCCAGGAGAGACCCCAGCGGCCCGCCCAGGACGCCGAGGAACCAGAGGACGTACATGTAGCCGGGCGGGTAGTTGGCGCCGCTCTGCTGGTAGAAGGCGCTCGGGCCATGGTTCGCGAGCACGGAGGCCCAACTTGCGAACTGGTCCATGTCCGTCGCGTAGCCCTGGTTGGGATAGGCGACGTAGGCGAGCAGGACGCGCAGCAGCATCGCCGAACCCAGGATCGCGAGAAATGGCGCGACGCCTGCCAGCCGCTCAAGCCGGTCCGGTCGGTCGAGTGGGGGAGTGGCAGCTGCTTCATTCGATTCGGTCATCTCATCCGATCCTGGTGCGGCTCATGCTGGATTGCGCAAGTAGGCCCCGGCGCACATTGCGATCTGATTACGTGGGTGAGGCTCAGGACCGAAGCGATAGATCGAACCTCGGGCCGTCCAGCTCGGTCCTACGTTCTGAACGCCAAGCGCGATCTTTGTCTCGCGGCGCGTTCTGATATAGGCGGAAGGCCTCCAAGAAGTGGCCTGCTGCTAGACTGAGTCTCCCGCACGAAAGCTGTTGCGGCCCATATCGATCGGAGGAGGGACATGCTCCCCGCCATCATCGTCCTTGTCGTTCTCGTAGTCCTGATCCTGTTTGTGGTCGGGATCTACAACGGTCTTGTAACCAAGCGGAACCGGGTCGACGAGGCCAACGCTCAGATCCAGGTTCAACTCAAGCGTCGCCACGACCTCATCCCGAACCTGGTCAACGCGGTCAAGGGCTACATGGACTTCGAGAAGGGCGTTCTGACCGCTGTGACCGAAGCCCGCGGCAACGCCATCGCCGCCGGCAACCAGGGCATCGCCGCCCAGGCCCAGGCGGAGAACGCGCTGACCGGGACCCTCAAGTCCCTCTTCGCCGTTGTCGAGAACTACCCGGACCTCAAGGCCAATCAGAACGTCCTGGCTCTCCAGGAGCAGCTGACCACGACCGAGAATCAGATCTCGTTCGCACGCCAGCACTACAACGCCTGCGTCCTCGAGTTCAACAACTCGCTGCAGGTCTTCCCGGCCGTTCTGATCGCAGGCCCCATGGGCTTCACCAAGCGCGACTTCTTCCAGGCTGAGCCCGAGGCCGCTGAGGTCCCGGTCGTCAACCTCGGCTAGTCGTTGAGCAGGGCCCCCTCGGCTTAGGCCGGCGGGGCCGCTGCGCCTCGAGGCGAAATACCTGTGTCGACTTTCTACTCGGAACAGGCGGCGAATCGCCGCAATTCCTTTCTGCTCGCCCTGATTGTGGTCATCGTGCTGGGCGCGTTTGGATACTTGATCGGCTACGTCATCGGCTACGGCAACAACGCCGGCGACCCGGTACTGTGGGGCGTCGGCGCCACGATGATCGCGGTGGCCATCGGGTCCCTCAGCGCCATCGGCTCCTTCTTCGCGGGAGACCAGCTCGTGCTGGCCACCTCCGGAGCCAAGGAGGTTGACGCGCAGTCGGCGCCTCAGCTGTTCAACGTGGTCAGCGAGATGGCCGTGGCGGCCGGTATTCCGATGCCCCGGGTATACATCATCAACGATGCCTCACCCAACGCTTTTGCTACCGGCCGGGACCCCAAACACTCGTCCGTCGCCGTCACCACTGGACTCCTCAGCAGGCTGAACCGCGAGGAGTTGCAGGGCGTCCTCGGCCACGAGATGTCACACATCCGCAACTACGACATCCGCTTCACGTTGATAGTGGGAGTCATGGTGGGCAGCATTGCCCTGCTCGCCCAGTTCTTCCTGCGCTACACCTTCTTCTTCGGTGGCGGCCGGCGCAGCAACAACGACAACAACGGCGGCGGCGGTCTGGCGATCGTGTTTCTCGTCGTCGGACTCGTAATGGCCGTTCTGGCACCTATCTTCACAGCGCTCGTCCAGATGGCCGTGAGCAGGCAGCGGGAATATCTGGCGGACGCCTCGTCCGTGCAGCTCACGCGCAATCCGCACGGCCTGGAGAGCGCGCTGGCCAAGATCTCGTCGGACCCGACGCCCCTCAAGGAGGCCAACGGCGCGACGCAGCACCTGTATATCGTCAATCCACTCAAGAAGCTCGGCGGCGGGGCGTCACTCTTCTCGACACATCCGCCCATCGTCGACCGAATCAACCGCCTCCGACAGCTCACCGGCGAGGCGCCGATGGACCCCAACGAGCAGCGCCAGCTGTCAGGTTTGGAGTAGGCTGTGGCTCGCGCAATTGCCGACGGGTGGCTGCCTTGCAGCCATTCGCTTAGTCGTGTTACCTTTCCTCGCGCCGACGGGCAGTCATCCCGTCTGTTCGGGCCGAGATAGCTCAGTCGGTAGAGCACGCGACTGAAAATCGCGGTGTCGCCAGTTCGATCCTGGCTCTCGGCACCATAAATGGCTGGCGTGGTTTTTCGAGCGGAAGTGGCTCAGTTGGTAGAGCATCACCTTGCCAAGGTGAGGGTCGCGGGTTCGAGTCCCGTCTTCCGCTCCACACCTTTCATTTGCTGCCGACCCGGACGGTCGTCCGCGTAGAGTTCGACCCTCTGCCCCTTCGTCTAGTGGTAGGACAGCGGACTTTGGATCCGTTAGGCGAGGTTCGAGTCCTCGAGGGGCAGCCAAATCTGCCCATAGTGCAATGCTTTACGCCGGTGCCCCGCCGGCTCGCGTCCGAGGCGACGTACCCAAGTGGTTAAGGGGGGGGTCTGCAAAACCCCTATTCAGCGGTTCGATCCCGCTCGTCGCCTCCAATTTCCCACTTTCTATTGCGGACAAGGGGTCACTGTGCCCGCGGGTTTGCCGGGAATCACCCGGCCGGAGGAGGGCTCGAGGCGCCGAACCGGCCCTTGAGAGTTGCCGTCGCAAGTGGAGCGCGACTTCGAGGCCTCGATCGAGTCGGCGCGTCGAATTGCAGGGGCCCCAAGCGCGTGGCTAAGATGAGGTCGGCAAGTCCGACATCCAGCCTGGGGAATCAATGAGGCAGCCGACCATGAGACTCCCGCGGCTCCACTCTCGTATCGCCGTAGCCGCGATCGGCCTCTTGCTTGCAGGGCTCATGCCGGGGTCGCCGGTGACCGCGACCAATCTCAAGCCTGCCGCCACCGGCAGCACTCAGCCTGCTGTTCTCTACACCGACATAGCGAGCGGACCGATCACGGGTGGCGAGAACAACAAGGGGATATACCTTTCCATCTTCGGTAAGAACTTCGGCACCTCAGCGGGCATGGGGGTGAGCACGAGAGTGTTTGTGGGCGGCGTCGAGGTCGACAACTATCGGTATCTCGGAACCAGCGACGTGTCCGGCGCCTCAGGCATCCAAAGGATCACGGTGCAACTGGGGAGTCTAGGAAGTCCCACGCTCGGCACGGCCCTTCCGATTGATGTCAAGGTTAACGGCGTAGATTCCAATACGGATATTCAGTTCACTCCGAATCCGGGCAACATCTACTTTGTAAGCAACTTATCCGGGAACAACGCAACCGGTGTTGCGAATGACATCAATCATCCGTATCGGAATGTGCAGCTGCCGGGAATAGGCAACAACGGAGTCAGTGGCTGCCCCATATCCGCGGGAAACCAGTCTGCTACCACGGCGGGCGTTTGGGGACTCGTACGCCCCGGTGACTTCATCGTGATGCGCGGCGGAACATGGACTGACCTGGCGCGGGACGACTTCTTCCTGCGCGCCCAGAACAAGTCAGGGACGGCGCCGACGGGGGCTTCCGATTCAGGACCCATCAGCGTAATCGGCTATCCAACAGAAGATGTCTTCATCAATATGGACCACAACGCGAACGCTCTCGTTGAAGGCGGAATCAGTTCCGCCGATGGCGCTCGTCAGGCTCTCGGTTGCGGATCCTGGATAACAGTGGCGGACTTGAGGTTGGAGTCCGGCGGTCGTGAGGGCATGATCACGACTCAGGCGGGATACGCGAATCCGGCAGGCAGCCACTGGAGAGTGGTGAACAATGAATTGACTGCCGCCACGGCCAACAACAACTCAGTCGCCAAGGGGGCCGGCGTTTCAGGTAGCGGCATTGGAGAGATCTACTACGGCAACTACATTCACGACGTTTACGGCGGCAATCCCAATGCGCACGAGAACCACGGTTTCTACATTGACGGCTCGGGTTCCTATGACATCGCCTACAACTGGATCAGGAACATCGTCGGCGGCAATGGGATCAATGTCTATGGAAGCAGCGGCACTGATCCAGACAACATCAGGTTCCATCACAACGTCGTCAACGGTGTTGGCAAGCACGGCTTGAACATCGCAGACGGATCAACACACGATCTCTATTTCTACGACAACCTGGTCTACAACATCGCCGACTACTGCGTTCGCTTCAATACTGACTCCCTGTCTGGGAGTGGGGCGAAGGTTTGGGGCAACACCTTCTACAACTGCGGCACGGTTCGAGATGACTTTGGCTACGATGCTGTGGTCGTGAACACCTGGGGTGATCTGCCCCCTTCGCTTTCATCGTTGTATGACAACATTTTGGTTTCGAGCACGACGGGCCCGACGTACTTTGGCGGCTCGTCGATCGGAGCGATCGACAGCAACCTTTACTACGGAACATCCGACACAGATACCTACTCAAGTGACCCGCATGCCGTCGTCGCGAATCCCTTGTTTACGTCCACCACCCCAGGCTCGGAGAACTTCGCTCTTCAAGCAGGCAGTCATGCCGTGAATGCTGGTACGGCCTTGGTCTCGTCGCTCCTGCAATCCACACGCGACCTCTCGCTGGATGTCACACGACCACAGGGAGGGGTCTATGACATTGGGGCATATGAGCTGTCAGACTCGGCGACGCCGCCGCCGACCCCCACCACCTTCCACCCCATCAAGCCGGTCCGCCTGCTCGATACCAGACATAACAACGGACTCTCGGGCCCACTACAAGCCAACACCCCGGCGTGCTTCCAGATCGCGGGTCGCGACGTCATCCCGGCCGGGGCTACCGCCGTCACAGGCAATCTGACCGTGACCGACGAGACCGAGATGTGGGCCGTGTACCTTGGTCCGGACCCAATCGCCTATCCGTCAACCTCCACTCTGAACTTCAGGAAGGGGGACGTGACTCCCAACGGGGTGACAGTGGCTCTGGGCACGGGGTCGCCAGGTTCGGGTCCGGCAGGCTACTTGTGCGCCACCTATATGTCCGGGCAGGGGAACACCACCGCCCTCGTCTTTGATGCCACCGGGTTCTTCACCCCCGACAACACCGGCGCCACCTATCACCCCGTCACTCCGGTCCGCCTGCTCGACACGAGAAACGGCAACGGGCTCTCGGCTCCACTCCACGCCAATACGCCGGCCTGCTTTTCGGTCGCCGGCCGTGGGGGAGTCCCGGTCGGCGCCACGGCGGTCACAGGCAACCTGACCGTGACGGACGAGACCGACATGTGGGCCATCTACCTTGGTCCGGACCCAATGGCCTCTCCCACCACCTCGACGCTGAATTTCGTTCGCGGCGACATCAAGCCCAACAACGTCACCGTTGCTCTCGGAACAGGGGCGCCGGGCTCAGGCCCGGCCGGCTACTTGTGCGCGACGTACATGAGCCAGCCTGGCAACACTACCTCGCTCGTGTTCGATGTAACGGGCTTCTTCACGGCCGACCTGACCGGTGCTCGGTTCGTGCCCGTCACTCCGGTCCGCCTGCTTGACACGAGATCCAGCAACGGGCTCTCGGCTCCTCTCCAGGCCAATACGCCGGCCTGCTTTTCGGTCGCCCGCCGTGGGGGAGTCCCGGTCGGCGCCACGGCTGTCACAGGCAACCTGACCGTTACCGACGAGACCGACATGTGGGCCATCGCTCTGGGCCCGGACCCGATCGCCCATCCCACGACCTCGACGCTCAACTTCGTCCGTGGCGACATTAGGGCCAACGGCGTCGCGGTCAAGCTCGGCACGGGAGTTTCAGGCTCCGGCCCCGCGGGCCACCTGTGCGCGACCTACATGAGTTCGCCGGGCAATACCACGAGCCTCGTGTTCGACGTCACCGGCTACTTCGTTCCGTAGTGGATGTGTCGCGTAAGGCGACATGGCGACACGGCGACACGGCGACAGGCAGTCTGCCACCTATGGATCGTGCTTGGAAGTCGACCCCAACATGGGCCTGAGCCGACCAATTGCCTGCGAATCTACAGCCCTTTCCACTCCCGCAAGCGTTAGGCTGGAGCCGGTCAACACGCCGCGCCCCGCCGTCCCGGCGCGCTCGTGAGAAGACGCACCGTCAGCGTCCGCAAGTGGGGTGGAATTTGAGTCCTCGCGACAGATCCCGGTCTGCCTGTGGTTCCTCGCCCGCGACAAGCGCAACAGCGGCTTCCGCGACCGGCGCGGCGAAACGCTCTTCACCGACGCCCGAAAGCTCGGCTCGATGACCGACCGAACCCACCGCGAACTGACCGACACCGAAATCGCCAGGATCGCCGGCACCTACCACGCCTGGCGCGGCGATCCCGACGCGGCCGAATACGCGGACGTCCCCGGCTTCTGCAAAGCCGCCAGGATCGACGAGATCCGCGGCCACGGCCACGTCCTGACTCCCGGCCGATACGTCGGCGCCGAGGCGGCCGAAGAAGACGCCGAACCCTTCGACGACAAGATGCGCCGCCTGGTCGCCACGTTGGCAGAGCAGCAGGCGGAGGGCGCGCGGCTCGACGCGCTGATACGTGAGAATCTCGCCAGCCTCGGCTACCCTCTGAGCAAGGAGGACGAGCCGTGATTGCCGAGATCGAGCAGCACCGGGATGAGCTGGCGGAGTTGTGCCGGCGACACTACGTACGCAGGCTGGCGCTGTTCGGCTCAGCAACGGATGGGACATTCGATCCCGCGCGCAGCGACTTCGACTTCCTCGTCGATTTCGCGCCGCAGCCGACCGGCGGCCGGGCCGCTGCGTACTTTGGGTTGCTCGAGGATCTCGGTGCCCTGTTCGGCCGCTCCATCGACCTCGTTGAAGCCTCGGCCATCAGGAACCCGTACTTCCGCGCGGCAGTGAACGAGTCCCAGGTCTTGCTCTATGCGGCGTGAGGCGAAGCCTGCGATTGGCGTTGACCGACGCTACGTGGCGCGGTATTGTTTATGCATCTTCTCCTCGTCGGACACGCCGGAAACGGCCTCGGACGGGGTTTTTCTTTTGGCGGGGGGCGTATGGAACCTTTGACTAAGCGCGTCATCGGCTTTGTGGACGGCCAGAACCTCTTCTACGCCGCGAAGCAAGCGTTTGGCTATTCGTTTCCGAACTACGATCCGAAGCGTTTGACCGAGCTTGTCGCTGCACGCCAGGGTTGGACCGCCGCCGGAACGCGCTTCTATACCGGCGTGCCGGACTTGGCCGACAACCCGGTTTGGAATCATTTCTGGATGGCGAAATGCGCAGCCATGGGCAGGCAGGGAGTGCACTGCTTTACGCGCTCGCTCCGCTACCGGAACCAGACGATCGAACTGCCGGGGGGCGGCTCGACCACAGTCCTGGTCGGCCAGGAGAAGGGCATCGACGTCCGGCTAGCGCTCGACATCGTCCGACTGGCGCGCTCAGGCGCCTACGATGTCGCGCTCCTCTTCAGCCAGGATCAGGATTTGTCCGAGGTTGCCGACGAGATCCGCGCCATAGCCCAGGATCAGGGGCGCTGGATCAAGATCGCGTGCGCCTACCCGACCAGCCCGACCTCCACTAACCGTCGTGGCATCGACCGGACCGACTGGATCCGACTGGATCGCACGACCTATGACCTGGCCCTTGATAAGCGCGACTATAGGTCGGAGTCCGCTTCCGGCGGGACCCCATGACAGCGGCGGTCGCCGAGACCGCGCTCACGGCTCGGTGGTTCCTCGCCCGCGACAAGCGCAACAGCGGTTTCCGCGACCGACGCGGCGAGACGCTCTTCATCGACGTCCGAAGGCTCGGCTCGATGACCGACCGAACCCACCGCGAACTGACCGACACCGACATCGCCAAGGTCGCCGGCACCTACCACGCCTGGCGCGGCGATCCCGACGTGGCCGAATACGCGGACGTCGCCGGCTTCTGCAAGGCCGCCAAGCTCGACGAGATCCGAGGCCACGGCCACGTCCTCACTCCCGGCCGATACGTCGGCGCCGAGGCGGCTGAAGAGGACGCCGAACCCTTCGACGACAAGATGCGCCGCCTGGTCGCCACCCTCCGCGAGCAGCAAGCCGAAGCGGCCCGCCTCGACGAGCTCATCAACGCCAACCTGCGGGAGTTGGGTTATGGGGAGTGAGTGGCGCTGGCGAACGCTGGGCGAACTGACCGACAACTTCGACAGCCGTCGAGTGCCTGTGAAGGAGCCAGACCGACGACCTGGCGAGTATCCGTACTACGGCGACTCCGGTGTGGTTGACCATGTCGACCAATACCTCTACGACGGCGAATACCTGCTCATCGCCGAAGACGGCGAGAACCTCAAGACCCGAACGACGCCGGTCGCCTTCCTGGCACGTGGCCGCTTCTGGGTCAACAATCATGCCCACGTCGTCCGAGGGAATAGCCAGGCCGACACTCGCTTCCTGATGTATGCCTTGGCCGCCGCCGATATCAACGGCTACCTCAGCGGCTCTGCGATGCCAAAGCTCACCCAAGCGAGTCTGAACCGGATCCCGCTATTCGTGCCTGAGCTCGCAGAGCAGAGACGGGTCGCCGACATCTTGTCCGCGCTCGACGACAAGATCGAGCTGGACCGCCGCATGAGCCAGACCCTCGAGTCAATGGCCCGCGCTCTTTTCAAGTCCTGGTTCGTCGACTTCGACCCCGTCCGCGCGAAAGCCCAAGGTCGTGATACCGGCCTACCGCACGCCCTCGCTGACCTCTTCCCGGACTCGTTCGTTGACTCCCAGCTCGGGCCTATCCCGATTGGTTGGAGCGCGTTGACGCTAGGCCGGTTGGTGGAAGTAAACCCATCGCGGACACTACGTGCCGGTACCCCAGCTCCCTACCTCGACATGGCGAATGTGCCTACGTCGGGCCATTCGCCGGACACCGTCGTCGGTCGTGTCTTCAGTTCAGGCTCTCGTTTCATGAACGGGGACACTCTGATAGCGCGCATAACTCCTTGTCTGGAGAACGGCAAGGCGTCCTTTGTCGACTTCCTCACGGAAGGCGAAGTGGGGTGGGGTTCGACAGAGTTCCTCGTCTTGCGGCCTAGATCGCCCGTGCCGCCGGAATTCGCCTACTGCCTCGCTCGGAGCGAACCGTTCCGCGAATACGCGATCCAGAGCATGTCCGGTACGAGCGGTCGGCAGCGGGTATCCACCGAGGCCGTCTGCCGATACCCATTGGTCCAGCCACCGGACAGCGTGGCGGTGGCATTTGGTGCCGCATCGACCTTGTTGTTGGGCCGCGCGAAGCTTGCCGACGACGAATGCCACATGTTGTCTTTGCAACGCGACGGTCTGCTGCCTCGCCTGATGTCGCAGCGAGTTGCCTGAAGCGAAGGGGAAGTACGTGAGTTGGGACGATGACCTCACTGGCGTAGCAAGAGAGATCGCGGCAACAGACGACTCGCCGCTCCGGGTAGTCGCGGGCCCAGGAACGGGGAAGTCCCGCGCGCTGAAACGTCGCGTTGCCCGCCTTCTTGAGGCAGGTCAGGAGCCCGGTCGCGTTCTCGCCGTGACGTTCACTCGCAACGCCGCCCGTGCTTTGGTAGACGACCTGCGCGACCTGAACGTCCCCGGATGCGACGCGGTCCGAGCTGGGACCCTACACGCGTTTTGCTTCTCTCTGCTTGGCCGCGAGGACGTTCTGCCTCGGCTTGGCCGAGTCGTTCGGCCGCTGGTTACCTTCACAACCTCCAAGTGCGCGAGGTTCGAAGGGGCGCCACTCGTTGCTGACTTGATGCTCGCGGGTTCATTCGGACAGAAGAGGGAATGCGCCGCACGGATACGCGCGTTTGAGGCCGCGTGGGCCCGCCTTGAGTCGGAGACGCCGGGGTGGCCAGACAATGCGACTGACAGGGAGTTTCAAGATCGATTGCTGGCGTGGCTGAGATTCCACAAAGCGATGCTGATCGGGGAGTTGGTTCCCGAAGCCCTCAGGTTTCTCCGAGCAAATCCTGCGTCGTCCGAACGCGGCGCTTTTGATCACGTCTTGGTAGACGAATACCAAGATCTCAACAAGGCCGAGCAAGTCCTGATCGATCTGCTTGCGGACCAAGGCCGTACCGCTGTGGTCGGTGATCCAGACCAATCCATATACCGCTTCCGGTTTGCCAATCCCGAAGGGATTGACCAGTACGGTCTCTATCACGCTAACACTCATGATGAAGTGCTTGACGTTTGCCATCGTTGCCCGTCCGGGGTCGTGGAGATGGCTGACAGCCTAATTAGAAACAACCACCCTGCGGAGTTGCATGCACGGCTGGTTCCCGACACGGGCCGAGCCCAAGGCGAAATCACCGTCGTCCAGTGGCAGGACATCGACGCGGAGGCGGAGGGCATTGCGGATGCCGTTCGTTGGTATCTGCAGGTCCGCGAGTACAAGCCCGGGGATGTACTGGTCCTGACCTCGCGGCGCCGGCTCGGGTATCGAATTAGGAACCACATTCGCGACGCCGGCATTCTGGTTCACTCCTTCTACCACGAAGAGCCGCTTGAGAGTGAGATGGCGCAGCGTGCCTTCTGCCTGCTAACGCTGCTGGGGGACGCGGACGACCGCGTTGCTCTTCGATGGTGGCTTGGAGCCGGAGACCCAACATGGAGGTCGCGTGCCTACGACCGACTGCGCCTTGCGTGCGAACAGTCCGGGCGCTCGCCCCGCGAACTTCTGGACCAGCTTGCAGACGGCACTCTTACGCTGGCTGGCACGGACGCACTCGTGGACAGATATCGGGGTCTACGGAACTCCCTGGATCAGCTTGTCTTCCTTTCGCTGGCCGATCTGGTCGATGCGTTGCTACCAGAGGGCGACGACGACTGCGCGGCACTGCGTGAGGCTGCTCTGCTGGGCATCGACGCTGTCACCACGCCTGGCGAGCTCCTGGAGCGGCTCCGCTCGAACGTCACGGAGCCGGAGACGCCAGAGCAAGGTGACTACGTGCGGGTTATGAGTCTTCACAAGTCCAAGGGTCTCACCAGCAAGGTCGTGCTGGTTGCAGGTTGCATCGAGGGGCTAATCCCGGTCCGGATCGATAGCGAGCCCCCGGCCGAGCAAGATGCCAGCATGAGGGAGCAGCGGAGGCTGTTCTACGTTGCCATCACTCGTTGTGTAGACGCACTCGTGCTCTCTTCATCCAGGTCGATGCCTCGGGCCGACACGCACAAGTTGGGAGCGATCGTGAGGCTCGGGCGGACACATATGGCAACGACAATCCCCAGCCGCTTCCTGGGTGAGTTGGGTCCGGGCGCACCGGCTCCGATCACGGGAGAAGCGTGGGCCCGGTCTCGGGCTGGGTGGGCCTCCACGTGAGAACGCTGCGAGAGAAACATCAGGCGGGCGGACACCGTGACCGATCTTTGTCTGCTACCCATGGGGTTCGTGGGAGCGAGACCTGTGACACGCGCTGAGCAAGTCCAGCAGTTCCTTGATGATTTCGTCTTCCTTGACTGCCGTCTGGGAGATCATCCAAAGGTTGAGTCGGTGGTCTTCCAGGTGGTTGGGGACCACCTAGTTTCAGACGCCAATTGCATGGTCGCCCAGACGAATGTCGGGCGATTCTCCATTCCCATGACAGCTTCCGTTGCTGGGCTCGCCGTTCAGAACAGACGCGTCTACATAATCTCCGACGAGCCCGATCTCTCATACGGCCTTGCATACGATCTAGTTCCCAAGTCCGAACTTATCGTGCCGATAGTCGCGGGCGACGACGCAATTGGAGTCCTGGCCTTTGAGAGCGTGGACCCCAATGCCTTCGATGAAACGCATCTTGGTAGAGCGCAGCTTCTCGCCGCCGTGATTGCCTATCTTTCATCGTCGGCCGGGACCAGAGGCGCACAGTCAGAGAAGCTCGGGCGCGCTCTCGCGTCGGTCCGCCAAGAGCTTGGTTTGACTCAGGAAGAAGTCGCCGATCGAATCGAGACGAGCAGGATCGCCCTATCCCGATGGGAGAGCGGAGCACAGCCGCCCAGTTACGGCCCGCTCTGTCTATGGTGCCGAGCGCTCGGCCTCCTACAGAGCAAGGGACACGCATTGGTGACGAGTGTTGACGTCTCCCATGAGCTCCTGAGCCTCCTGCGGCAAGACCCCGAGCTGCTGCACCGACTTCCACCGGAGGGGTTCGAGAACTTCGTTGGGGAACGGCTCGAGCGGATGGGCTTCGACGTACAGCAGACTGGTAGCACCTACCTGCGCGATGGGGGCATCGATTTCGTCGCGATTCCCAAAGTCCGTACGGTGGCCACCTACCTAATGGCCGTCCAGGTGAAGCACCACGCTGAGGGGATCAAGACGGGTCGAACGCCCGTGGACCGCCTACTCTCTTGGAAGGACGGCCCATTCCGCTTTGGCCTGCTTGTCACAAATACCGGCTTCACCCGAGACGCTCTCTGGACTGCCATGCAGCAACCGAGCAAGGGTTTCCTGCGATTGCGCGATTTCACTGACCTCAAGCGCTGGCTGGAAGGCAACTTCTGGTCCCCTGAGGAATGGCGGGAACTCCCTTCCCAGGTCGAAGTTGCTCCAGGGGTGATGATAGATATCCCAAGGGGAGAGCTGAGGAATTGGCATGATGTATGGCCTTTGTCGGATAGCCGCCAGGGGCAGATCAGAAGATCCGAGGAGTAGGAGGACGGACACCAACACCCTCAGGCTGACGCCAAGGACGCCGCGGCCCAGGAGCATCTCAACTTATGTCTGACCCGGCCGGCAGAGACGAACAATGACTGCTGGTCTCGCCGAGTCGACCGTCGAGGAAGCGGCCCTGGCCTGGCTCGCCGATTCTGGCTTCGCCGTGGCCCATGGCCCCGCAATCGCCATCGGCCAGTCCGGCGCCGAGCGCAGTGACCCCACATACCGCGACGTGGTCCTGGAGTGGCGCCTCCGCGAGGCTCTCGTCCGGCTGAACCCGTATCTGCCGCAGGAAGCCCTCGACGATGCCTTCCGCAAGATCGTTCGGGCGGACGGAGCGGCGCTGATCGAGCGCAATCGGGCCGTCCTTAAGATGCTCGTGAATGGCGTGACCGTCGAATACCACCGGCCGGGCGAGCCGATCAGGGGGGGCACAGGCGCGCGTTATCGACTTCGACGATCCGGCCAACAACGACTGGCTGGCGGTCAACCAGTTCACGGTGGTCGGACCGCAGGGGCACAACCGGCGGGCGGGCATCGTGATCTTTCTCAACGGGCTGCCGCTCGGGGTGATCGAGCTGAAGAACCCGGCCGACGAGAAGGCCACGATCGGGTCGGCGCTGAACCAGCTCCAGACATACCAATCGCAGATCCGGGCGCTCTTCGACTACAACTGCGTGCTCGTCGTCTCGGACGGCACGGAGGCGCGGATCGGCGTCCTGGGCGCGGGCAAGGAGTGGTTCAAGCCCTGGCGCACGATCGATGGGGCAACTAGTAAGTTGGACTTTCGAGTTCGCCGTGTCAGGCCGCAACTTGGACATCGCAGGGCGTCTCGACTATGTATGGTTTGAGGCCTGTCTTGATGATCGTCGAAGTCGGTGTGATCGACCATCGCCGGGCGGTGGCGTCGGGGTGGTTCGCCAGGCCAACCCCTACACCTAGCCTCTGCGATGATGCAATACTCGCTCGTGGTGATTAGGGAGGAGGTCGAAATGAACGATGCGTCCGTTGTTCGTACGTTCAGAGGGGATCGACAGAGCGTCGTGGAAGCCCAGGCGGCGAGCGACGCTGAACAGATGGCTCGCAAGGGTTACGTCGTCACATCAAGGGTTTGGTCGGCTGAACACAACGGCCCTCTCGCAAGACTCTTCACCCTCGGTCCTGCTCGCGCCAACACGCTGCAGGGTAGTTCGTCGCTGACAGTTACATACGGTCGCCAGACTTGGACGCCCGACGATCAGCCGACGTAGGCATCAGGTCGCGCGAATATCGCGGAGTGCGGGAATCCCCAATCGAGAGCTCGGACACTGGAGCCGCGATAAGGACATGTGCTAGCGTATGCACATGTCCAACCTTAAGCGGCGCGTTCAGATTCTTCTCGACGAGCCTCGCTATCGGAGAGTGTCCAGCGAGGCGAGGCGGCGCCGCGTGTCCGTTGCGACCGTGGTCCGCGATGCCATAGATCAGATGACCTCCGGCGTCGAGACTCGCAGAGACGCTATCGCCGGAGTTCTTGCGGCTGAGCCGATGGCGGTGCCTTCGGATCCGGCGGAGCTGCGCCGGGAGCTTGACGCCGCACGCGAGCGGCCAGCTTGATCATCCTCGACACAACGGTTCTTGCCTACGCCGTCGGCGAGGAGCATCCGCTTCGGGAACCTTGCCGCCGTCTGCTCGCCGCCCACGCCAGCGGCGCGATCGAGGCGACGACCACGGTGGAAGTGCTGCAGGAGTTCGCTCATGTGCGCGCTCGCCGACGCTCTCGCGAGGATGCGGCTAACCTCACCAGGCTCTATATCGTCGCGTTGAACCCGATCGTCACGACCGCCGCCGACCTGGACGCGGGCCTGTCGCTCTTCGAGACGTATCCGGAGTTGGGCGCGTTCGCTGCCGTGCTCGCTGCCGTGGCTATCGCTCGTGGCGCGGAGTCGCTCGTTTCGGCTGATCGAGCGTTTGCCTCGGTTCCTGAGCTGGGGTGGATTGATCCGGCGACGCCGTCGATTGAGGGGGTTCTGGGAGGCAAATCAGGCGGTGCGGGTGACGGCGACCCGAAAACCTGAGGTCGCGCTGGCTGCTCGACGCGCGAGAAAAGGGGAGTGTACGAGTGTGCCGCCTGGCCCAGCCCTGCCCGCTTCAGATAAGTGGGAGTAAATGCGCTGGTGGCAGACTCCTGGGGTGTCCGATCAAGCGCAGCAGCTAATTGACAGTACTCGTACTAGAAGTAGGATAATCGGCATGAGTACGGTGAAAGTGTCGACGACTCTGGACGCGGGCAGTGTGGCCGAGGCGAAGGCGCTCGTCGGCGAGCGTGGCTTCTCGCGCTTCCTGAATGAGTCGCTCGCCATGCGCCTCCAGCGAGTTCGCCTGGAGAAGATGCTGGACGAGATGGACGAGGAATTCGGGCCGATACCGGCTGAAGCGCATGCTTGGATTGAGGGGCAGGAGTGGCCTCGGTAGAGGCTCTCGCGGGGACGCGGCGGTTGATCCTTGATGCCGGCGGGATCCTGGCCCTGGCTCGCGGCGATCCCCGGGCGCGCGCCGCGCTGGCGCGGGCCTTGCACGAGGGCTACGTCGTGGTCATTCCCACGCCGGTCCTGGCTCAGGTCCATCGGGGCGGCCGCGACCGTGCTTCCATCGATCGCGTCGTCAAGGCCGTGGATGCCTTTCTGCCGACCTCGGAGCAAAT
>DASVJA010000074.1:0-25887 GCA_036386115.1 Candidatus Limnocylindrales bacterium | reverse complement strand
CACGATCCAGAACTGGTCCAACGACGTCTACAACCTCGTGACCAAGCGGGCCTTCGCCCACGCAAATTCCACCGTGGAGTGGATCGACGCGAACACGGGCTCCAAGCTGACGATGAAGTACCCCGCGATCTGGCTGAAGGGCGAAGGCGCCACGGCCGAGGTCATCTCCGTGGCCGTCGCCGGCAAGGGTCAGCACCAGGACACCGGCGCCAAGGCCATCCACCTTGCGCCGAACACACGCAGCCGCATCGTCAGCAAATCCATATCAAAGGACGGCGGCCGGACCACATACCGCGGCCAGCTCAAGGTCATCCCCGGCGCGACCGGCGTAGTTGCCAGCGTTCGGTGCGACGCCTTGCTGCTGGACGAAGGCAGCCGTTCGGACACGTATCCGTACATCGATATTCAGGAAGACGACACGACGATGACCCATGAGGCCACCGTCGGCAAGATCAGCCAGGACCAGGTCTTCTACCTGATGAGCCGCGGGCTCACGGAGAACGAGGCCACGAACCTGGTGGTCCAGGGCTTCCTCGAAGTGTTCACCAAGGAACTGCCGATGGAATACGCCATCGAGTTCAACAGGCTCGTCAAACTGGAAATGGAGGGGTCTCTAGGATGACGGCCGAAGCCGACGTAGTTGCCCCAAAGGCTGCGGCTGTGCGCCAGTCGCCGACCGATCTGACTCTGTCGTTCGTTAACCAGGCGACCGTGCGCGCGGTGGCTGCCGCCGCTGGTGACGCCGAGTGGCTCCTCTCGGACCGCCTGGCCGGGTTGGCCGCGTTCGGCGAACTCCCCATGGAGACGAATCCGCTCTACACCACATACGTGGATCTGCGGAACGCCAAGCTGTCGGCCGCGCGGCCATATTCCGGCGCCGCGGTGGTTGCTGCCGGTGCCGGCGCCGAGGCGCTGCTCCCCGAAGGCGCTGCCGCCTTCGCGGAAATCACCGAGAACCGTGTTACGGCGCTCGTGCTATCGCCCGAGGCTCGCGAGGCCGGGTTGATCCTGGAGACGCTTGCCGATCTCAAGGCCCGCGATCCGGAGCTGCTCCGCTCCCTCCTGGAAGGCGGCTGCGCACTCCCGGAGAACGACAAGCTCGCCCAGATGACTCGGGCGCTCTGGTCCGATGGACTGCTTCTGCGCGTGCCTAACGGCGTGCGCCTGGAGAAGCCCGTCGTCCTGCGCTGGGTTGTCGGTGCGCCCGACACGGCGCTGCTCACCCGAACCGTCATCTCGGTCGGCGAGGACGCCGAAGTCTCCGTGCTCGAGGAACAGATTTCGGGCGACTTCGGTACCACGGAGGGGCAGGCCTTCTTCGCCGGAACCACTGAAGTCCAGGTCGGGGCCGGCTCGACGCTGGCGTTCGCCGGGCTGCAGGACCTCTCGCTTCGGCAGATCGCATTCCAGCATCGCTCGGCCGTCCTCGGCCGGGGTGCGACCGTCCGCTGGGCGTTGGCCCAACTCGGCAGCCGGATAATCCGCAGCCGGATCGACAATCGCCTGGAGGGCAACGGCTCGACGGTCGAGCAGGCCGAAATCGTCTTCGGCTCGGTCGACCAGCTCTTCGACCTGACTTCGTACACGCGCCACATCGGCCGCGACACCACCGGCAATCTGCTCTCTAAGGGCGCGCTGGCTGACAAGTCGCGGGCCTACATGAAGGGCCTGGCGATCATCGATCTGCCGGCCCACGGCACGGACAGTTACCTCGGCGAGTTCGGGATGCTGCTTTCGCGGCAGGCCAGATCCGTCGCCATCCCGAGCCTCGAGATCGACCAGCCCGATTGCCGGCGAGTCGCTCACGCCAGCTCCGTAGGCCCGATCGACGAGACACAGCTCTTCTATATGGAGAGCCGCGGCCTGAGCCCGGAAGACGCGCGCAAGTTCATCGTCCTGGGCTACTTGGAGCCGGTCGTTGCCCGCGTGCCGCTTGAGTCGGCTCGGGACCGGCTGCGCGAGCTGCTTGAAGCCAAATGGAACGCCGCCACCGTCGCCAATCCGGCGAGTACGGCCGCGGCCTGACTCGGTCGTCACCATGGCCGCAACGCCGCCCGACTCAACCGATCTGCGCCTGATAGATCTCTGCGCCGTGGCCGAAGTCCCGCCCGGCACGATGAAGCTCTGCGATGTCGACGACGAGATTGTCCTCGTCACGAACATCGGTGGCGAATTTCACGCTTCTCAGGGCGTCTGCTCGCATGAGTATTACGAGCTTGACCGCGGCGTCCTGACCGGCGACTCGGTCCTGTGCACGCTGCACCTGTCGCGTTTCTCGTTGATCGACGGCGCCGTCACGGACCCGCCCGCCGAACTGCCGCTCGTGATCTATCCGGTTGTGGTTGAGGGCGGCCGGGTCCTGATCCGGGTTCCGGCAGGCCCGCTCGAGGTCAATCGGTAGCCGCTAGCGTAGCGTCGTGCCGACGAGGAAGTGAATTCCGTCACCATTGTCGTGCAGGACCACGACCACGTGAGCACCATCGCTCACAATGCCCCAGGACGACATGCCGCTGTCGGCGACTCGGGCGAGCGTCGAGGTCACGGGGACTTGCTGCCAGGCGCGGCCGTCCGAAGACGTAATGAGGCAGAAGGCGGCGGTGGCTTGGCCGTAGTCGCACCAGCTCGCAGAAACTAGTCCGCCGGGAATGGAAGCAGCCTGGCCGATGTCTGTGCCGATTGGCGTGATCTGGGCGGGAGACATCGTCCAACGGACAAGATCGCGGCTCGTCCACTTCACTGAATTGGTGGAGAAATTCGTGGCCGACCCGAACATGACGCGACTGCCGTCCGGTGTTGTCATATCGGGGCCGCCTATCGAGTAGTAGCTCGCCGAATCGGTTGGGCTCGTCCACGACTGTATCCATGCGGCGCCGTCAACCGAAGTCCAACTCTGGATCCGGCCACTGATATTGGTTATCGCCACATAACCGTCTGCGTTCGTGTACAGGTGGTAGGGCCAGGCGTTGGGATATCCGGTGCCGGCGACGGTGCGCCAGGTTGTTCCATCGGCCGACGTCCAGAACAAGAGGCTCGGCGTCGCGTTGCCCGGCGACTGCTGGGTCAGGTCGTGCCCGTACGCAAGGAACCCGCCGGGACCGGCCGCGACCATGTCGACTCCAACGTTGATGGACGCAGGCAGAACGCTTGCGTGCCAGGTTCTAAGGTCGCTGGATACCCAGGCGATTGCGACTGCGGTATCGGCCGCATTGTCGTACGCGTATCCGGCGGCCACTACCGTTCCACTCTTATCGGTTACCGACGTCACGGTTGCGTGCTTTGTGGGCAGAACGCCGACACTGGTCCAGGTGGTGCCGTCGCTCGAACCGTACACGACGGTCTCATCGTGAGCTTGATCGAAGACAAACGCCGCGAACCCGCCCGACGAGAGACCAACCACGCGGGTCACCATACTTTGGCTGAACGCGCCCGGCTGGTCGTCGACCATCTGCGTGTCGACCAGATGCCAGTCGCCGACCAGTTGCTTCTCACTGCCGACACTAGCCGTCGCTGTTGGTCCGACGGGTGTGGCAAGGGAAGCCGATTCGGCCGCGCTTGGCCCGGCAACGTTCGACGTAGCGTGGATGTAGACACTGGAAGAGACCACGGCCAGGATCGCCAGCGCGGCGGCGATCCCGCCGGCCAGCCGGAGACGGGGAAGTCGCGCCCCAAGCTGCTCCCGCGAGTTCCCCGCCGGCCGCGTGGTGACGTCCTCCAGCGTCTCCCGTAGCGATGCCGGCGCCCGATCCGGTGCCGAGTCCGCCAGCCAGTCGCGAATGACCTGTTCCGGATCTTGTCGCTCGCCGCTCATCGGTCGGCCTCCTCTGAAGATTCGATCGCCTTGCGCAGTGATTGCAGGGCGTAGTGGAGTCGGGATTTGGCCGTGCCGGCCGGTATAGCCAGCCGCTCGGCGATCTGCTCGATGGAGAGGTCGCGCCAGAACCGCAGCACGACGATGATTCGCTGGTCCGGGCTCAGGCGCTGGAAGGCCGGCCCGAGGGCCAGCCGCGCCGCTGTGGCTCCGTGGTTGTCGGCGGCCGGCAGTTCGAGGGCGTCATCGAACGCTACGACATGCAGCGTTCTCTTGTGGCGCATCCGGTTGCGGCAGACGTTCACGAGGATGCGGTCGAACCAGGCGTCGAAGCGATCGACATCGCGCAGCGTTCCCCATCCGGCCCAGGCCCGTGAGATCGCCTCCTGCGCGGCGTCTTCGGCCTCGTCGCGATCATGAAGGATCAGAGTCGCGAGTCGATAGGTCGCCAGGAGGCGATCGCCGTCGAGGGCAGTGAAGGCTTCGATTCGTTGCCGCCGCCATGCCTCGGGATGAGTCGCCTCGTCGCCGCTCGTCGGAGATCCCAACAGCCCCCTCCGGATCGGCAAGTGTCCCTCCTGCGCCATTCTGTGCCTCCGTGCCGCGCCGCTCGGCGCTTACCGCTATGACACGTGAGGTCCCGGAAACGTTCAATTACCGTCGAGACGGCTAGCGCGGAAGCAACGTTCCGAGCCCCAGTTGCTCGGCCCGCTTCAGGATCGCTGAGGCGAAAACGACATCGGCCAGCCCGACGCCGAGATGGGTCACGAGGATCCGCCCGGCTGTCGGCGGCGTCGCCTCGCCGCGCAGCGCCTCGCCGATCGTGGCTACCGGCTCGGGGTAGCCGGCGAAGGTCGTGTCGCTGCGTGTGGCCAGGAACTGGTCCCGCTCGTCCACGACGAAGAAGGCCTCGCAAGCAAGGGCCGCCGGGGCCTGCATGTCGTAGTCGACGGCAACGAAGAGCGTCTTGCCGCCGAGCCAGGCCGGATCCAGGTTCTGCCGGTCGGGTCCAAACGAGACGACCGAGATGACGACATCCGCCGACTTGACGGCCTCGCGGACTCCGGTGGCGGCCTCCGCCGAGGCGATGCCCTCGACCGCCCCGGCTTGCGCGGCCAGCGCGCGGGCTCGGGCCGAGTCGACATCGGTGACCGTGATCATGGCTCCCGGCAATAGGTGGCCGATAACCGGCAGGTGGCTCGCCGCCTGTGCTCCGGCGCCGAGAACGGCGACCCGCGCCGGGCGCCCGCTGACAGTACCCTCAGGCAGAAAGTGCCGAATCGCCGTCCCGCTGATGGCTGCCGTCCGCTGAGCCGTAATCGCACCGGCGTCCATAACGGCCAGCGGCTCGCCGGTGACGGGATCGTTCAGCAGGACGATGGCATGGTAAGTGGGTAGGCCGGCCGCCGGGTTGGCCGGGAAGCCGGTAATCCATTTGGCGCCGATCAGATCCTGTGAGCCATCGGTGGCGTCGCCGCGCAGTAGCGCCGGCATCGCGTGAGCCAGTGAGCCGGTCTGGCGCGGGTGGACGCCGATCTTGGGCGGCAGCTCGGCGTTTCGGCCGAGAGCACGCATCGTCTTGTCCGCCAGCGCAAGGCGTTCCGCCAGTGGCGGCATGGCAGTTGAGACTTCAGCGGCGGAGAGATATCGGAGGAGCTTCATCGGTCCTGCGTGGTTAGTTTCACGGCTTCTGGCCCCGGGTCCGGGCGAACCTGACATCGCCGCGCGCTTCGCGACCGGCGCATCTGACGAAGCCCGTGCGCACGCCGGGAGTGTAGCGGTACGATGGTCACGTTGGCGCGAGCGTTCGCAGGCCGTCCACGGATGGGCGCCGACGTTCTGCTCACGGCGACTGCATCTGTTGCCGTGGCCACCGGCCCGAAAGGAGAGATCTTGCAGCGACTTCGGGGCATCATCGCGGCGGCTGCCGTAGGCGTGCCGCTCATAGTGTTCTTGCACCTCTGGCTGCACGCCCCGATCGAGTTCGCCGTCATCATCGCAGTCGTTCTGGGCACCGCCATCTTTGCGATCGTCGCGACGCGGAGCGATTCCCATGACGAGGCCGCAGACATCGCCTGGCGCGAGGTCGCGCCCGATCTCCCGCCCGTGTCCGACAGAATCGCCCTCGAGCGCGATCAGGCATCGATGCCCGGCCCGGGGAAACCGCGCGCCGCCGGCAAGCGCCGCCCGCCCAACGAGATAACAAGCCAGGGAGCAGGCCCGAAATGAGCCCAGTCGATCGCGCCAGCCTCGAGGCGAGACTCGCGGCTGAAGGCCTCCAGGCGACTTCGTGGTCGAACCTTCCGGGCGACCGCTATGAAGAGCATGTTCACGATTACGACAAGGTAGTCGTCGCGGTCGAGGGCGCCATCACCTTTGGCCTGCCCGGGTACGGCGTCGGCTTCATGCTCACTCCCGGCGAACGGCTCGACCTGCCGGCCAACACCCCGCACGACGCGATGGTCGGCCCGAAGGGCGTTGCTTGCCTCGAAGCGCATCTCCCGGCCGGAACGGTTGGCACGAAAGCCAGGGGCCGCGGCTACCGCTGGTAGCGCTGGCCCCGCCTCGACCGGGTCCCTGCCAGCGCACCCGCGCCGCCCCTCTCTGTCGATTCCGCGAGGATCGGATAGGCTGAAGTACGCGCGAGGTGGTTCGTTCCTCGCGTATGGCCTGGGACGCAGAGGATTGGGGAGCGATGGGCTCAGGGGAACGGATCGACGAGACGGATGCTCGGATACTCGAGCTCCTGCAACGCGACGGGCGTGAGTCGTACGCGGAAGTTGGCCAGGCTGTCGGAATGAGCGGCCCCTCGGCGCACGAGCGGGTTAAGAAGCTCGAAGCGCGCGGCGTCATCAAGGGCTACTCGGCGCTGGTGGACCCAACTCTGCTGGGCTACGGCGTGCTGGCATTCATATTCATCAAGCAGGTTCCGGGCACTATCGCCACGGACATGACCGGCGACTTCATCAGCATCGACGAGATTGAGGAGTGCCACCACCTCGCCGGCGAGGCGGACTACCTGCTCAAGGTTCGCGCCACGGACACGAGACACCTGGAACGGGTGCTCCATGCGATCCAGCAGGTCGGCCACGTCTTCACGACCGAGACCCAGGTTGTGTTCTCGAGCGCATTTGAGCGACGCCCACTTCATCTCGCTCGCGAGCAGGATCCTGCGTCCGGATCGTCTGGATCGTCCGGATCGTGACGGAAGCGCCGCGGCCGGTGGCATCGCCCGGCGGTGACAAATCGGAGGCGGACGCGGTCGGTCGGGCGGGGAACCCCGTCGCCGAGACCAGTGTTACCTCCATGTTCGACTCGATCGCTCCCGTATATGACCGCATGAACACGGTAATGACGGCCGGTCTCGACGGCCGCTGGCGCAAGGCGGCGCTCAAGGCGACTCGTCTCACCGCGGGCGGCGCAGCGCTGGACGTGGCCTGCGGGACCGGCAAGCTCGCCGCCGCGCTGGCGTCGGTCGCCGGCCCGGAAGGTCGTGTCGTGGGCGTGGACCTGTCGCCGGCGATGATCGACGAGGCCCGGCGAATCTTCGGCGACCTGAGCGGCGTCGAGTTCAAGGTCGGCAATGCCCTGTCCCTGCCCGTGAACGACGGCACGTTCGATGCGGCCACGATCGCGTTCGGCATGCGGAACCTATCCAGCTACGAGGACGGCTTCCGCGAGATGGCGCGCGCCGTCCGGAGTGGGGGACGGGTGGTTTGCTTGGAACTGTCTGTGCCTCGCCCGCGGTTCATGGGTCGTGTTTACCAGGCATTGTTCCGCGTGAGCGCACCGTTCATGGGCGCCATCTTCCGGCGCCGCGCCGCGTACGCCTATCTGCCGCATTCGCTGGAGGGGTTTCCGGCCGCCGAGGAAATCGCCGTCATCATGAGGCGCGCCGGCCTGCAGGAAGTCTCATTCAAGCGCCTGGCCCTGGGGGCAGTGGCGCTGCACGTGGGTACCGTCGCCTAGGCGCATCGAGCGCCGTTTTACCGGCCCGCGCTAAATCGTGCCCGTGCCAGTTTGTGCGCCCGGGTCCGTACTCGGTGCAGCAGCCGCCTCGGCCTCTTGCCGGATCTTGCTCTGGCGCAGCGCTTCGGCTCGCTCTGCCTCGGCTGCAGCCTGCTCTTCGCGGATCTTGCCGTCCACGTAAGAGCCGTGCATGTTAAGGATCCGGATCACTGTTGGCTCATCGACGTTGATGCCATCGGCCGCGAGTTCCTTGACCAGCAGCGGCGCCTCAGCCATGTCAACCGGGCCACCCGGCGTCTCCAGCGACTCGAATGGATGATCCGCCAGGAAGAACCACGTCAGGAGGCCGCCGATCACCAGACCGAGGATTCCGAAGAAGAAGTAGAACGGCATTTCTTGGCCCTTCCCTGGAAGTGATCGTCATCTGGCAGGTGTTTCGCTGGTCAACTCCGTTGCGGCCAGTATACGGATAGCAACCTCCCCGCGAGCCAAACGCCTCAGCCCGGTACACTAGCCGACCATGATCGACTTTACGCCCAATCCGATTGCATTCGCGGCCGGCCCAATCGAAATTCGGTGGTATGGGGTGGCCTACGTTGCCGCCATCATCGCCGCGACCTGGCTGGCTTTCCGCCTGGCGCGACAGCGTGGTGAGCGGACCGACATCATCATCGACAGCCTGATCGTGATGGCGATTGCGGCCCTCATCGGTGGGCGGGCGTACCACGTCATCGATCAATGGGCTCTCTATAAGGACGATCTCCTCAAGATCGTCTTGCCGCCCTACAGCGGCTTGGGGATCTACGGTGGCCTGTTCACAGGCTTGCTGGCGGTCATCTACCTGACCCGTCACTACAAGATCAACTTCTGGCGCTGGGGCGACATCATCGCGCCCTGCATCCTCGTCGCCCAGGCGGTGGGCCGATGGGGGAACTTCATGAACCAGGAGTTGTACGGCCCGCCGACCAATCTGCCCTGGGGAATCGCCATCGAGTGTCAGAACAGGGTGGCGCAGTATCACTGCCCTGGCTGGGAAGGAACTGGCGCGGCGACTCCGGTGAACGCCCACTTCGCCCCGCTCTTCTTGTACGAGTCGGTGCTGAGCCTCATCGGCGTCTTCGTGATGATCTTCCTCTGGCGCCGATTCACTGCCAAGGGGCGTCTGCTCATCGCCGGCGACATTGGCTTGCTCTATTTCGTCTGGTATGGGATCGAGCGCAGTACGCTCGAGACCCTGCGCGGCGGCTGGGACTGGACGTTCTTCGGCATCCCGATGGCCCAGCTCGTGGGTATGGGCGCGGCAGTCGCTGCCGTAGTCGCAATCTTGATCCGGCATGTCTGGGTGCGGCGACATCCGGCCGCGCCCGTCGAGGCCGCGGCTGCCGATGGAACGATCGAGACGCCCGCGACGCCCGAGCCGACCGAAGCGCCCGAGCCGACCGAAGCGCCCGAGACGCCGGAGCCGACTGAGACGCCGGAGCCGACTGAGACGCCGCAGCCGACCGAAACGCCCGAGGCGGTTTCCGAACCGGCCGAGCCGGCCGAACCGGCCGAGCCGGCCGCCGAACCGAACGACGAAGCGCCTGCGGCACCGACGGAATAGATCGCCGGCTCGAATGCGCCTGGTGACGAGGTCTTCCCGGGTCGCTTCCGGCCGCCGAAATGCTCCGCGACCCATTCGAACGATCGCTGCGCAAGGGTCCGCGGCAAGACATGGTCGCGCCAGGAGCCTCGTGAAGCGGACGGCTGGAGCCAATGTGACCAAGATCGGCATTCTGGCCGCTAAGCCCGCGGAGCCCCCGGCCATCCGTCGGGCGCGGAGGCATCGACTCTCCTCTCATGGGCGGACATAGAGAGGGAGATCAGCAGCCGCTTAGCCGCGTCTGAACCGCCCGACAAGGCCCCCGTTTGCGCGACACGGCCTCCAATCCTTACAATTCCCCCGTCCCGAATACAGACGCAAGTCAAGACTTAATTTCGCCCCGCCCCGTTCGCTGCCTCTCGTCCCAAGAAGTACGCGCTGCGCGACGCGGTTCATGCCAGGGATTCCTGAGGAGATAACGTGACGACGATCGGCGCCAGGGTCGCAGCTTTGCCGCAGGGTTTGACTGCGGAGAGCCCCATCGTTCGCTGGGTGAACGAGATTGCTGCCCTGACTACGCCGGACTCGATTCACTGGTGCGACGGCTCCGAGGCCGAGAACGCCCGGCTCTGCCAGCAACTCGTGGACGCCGGGACGTATACGCGGCTCAATCCGGACATCAAGCCCAACAGCTTCCTGGCCCGCTCTGACCCTTCGGATGTCGCGCGCGTCGAGGACCGCACTTTTATCTGCTCCGAGAAGCAGGACGACGCCGGCCCGACGAACAACTGGCGCGACCCGGCCGAGATGCGAGATGTCCTGAACGGCGTCTTTACGGGCTCTATGCGCGGCCGCACGATGTACGTCATCCCGTTCTCCATGGGCCCCGTCGGGTCGCCCATCGGACGTTTGGGTATCGAGGTCACGGACTCCGCGTATGTCGTAACGAACATGCGGATCATGACCCGAATGGGCTCCGCGGCTCTCACTGAGATCGTGAAGACCGGTAACTTCATCCCGGCCGTCCACTCCGTCGGAGCCCCGCTCGAGCCCGGCCAGAAGGACGTGCCGTGGCCCTGCGACGCCGAGACCAAGTACATCGTCCATTTCCCCGAGACTCGGGAGATTTGGTCCTACGGCTCCGGTTACGGCGGCAATGCGCTGCTCGGCAAGAAGTGCCTGGCCCTGCGCATCGCCTCCGTCATCGCCCGTGACGAGGGCTGGCTGGCAGAGCACATGCTCATCATCAAGGTCACCGCCCCCGACGGCCGTGTGAAGCACATCACCGGCGCGTTTCCGTCGGCCTGTGGCAAGACGAACCTGGCCATGCTGGAACCCACGTTGCCCGGCTGGAAGGTCGAGACGATCGGCGACGACATCTGTTGGATGAAGTTCGGGGCCGACGGCAAGCTTTACGCCATCAACCCAGAGGCAGGTTTCTTCGGCGTTGCGCCCGGCACAAGCATGGAGACGAACGCCAACGCGATCCGGACGCTGTACGCCAATTGCATCTACACCAACTGCGCCCTCACGGACGACGGCGATGTGTGGTGGGAAGGCTTGACCAAGGAAGCCCCGACCCACCTGATCGACTGGACCGGCAAGGATTGGGCTCCCGGCGCCGAGAAGCCGGCTGCCCACCCGAACGCGCGCTTCACGGCTCCTGCGGGTCAGGATCCGGCCATCGACCCCAACTGGGAGGACCCGGCCGGCGTTCCGATCGACGCGATCATGTTCGGCGGCCGCCGCGCCACCACCGTCCCGCTGGTTCGGGAAGGCTTTGACTGGGTTCACGGCGTATTCATGGGCTCGATCATGAGTTCCGAGATGACCGCCGCCGCCTTCGGTACGATCGGCAAGCTCCGCTTCGATCCGTTCGCGATGTTGCCTTTTTGCGGCTACAACATGGCGGAGTACTGGGGTCACTGGCTCAAGATCGGTGAGAAGGCCGGCGCCCAGCTGCCACGCATCTACCTGGTCAACTGGTTTCGGAAGGACGAGAACGGCAAGTTCATGTGGCCCGGTTTCGGTGAGAACAGCCGTGTCATCGAGTGGATCTTCGGGCGTTGCTCCGGCGAGGACGATGCTGTCAGGACGCCGATCGGGTATCTGCCGGGACCGGGCGCTATCGATACGACCGGACTGGACATGACGCCCGAACGCCTTGCGGCCCTCTTCGCGGTCGATCCCGCCGCCTGGATCGTGGAGCTGGAAGCCATCGAAGAGCACTACGCCAAGTTCGGATCGAAGGTCCCGGCGCTTCTGGTGGAGTACCTGGCACACGTGAAGAAGGCCATCGCCGCGGCCTAGTTTCCAACTCGCGAAATGTCAGAGGGCCGGCCAATAGGCCGGCCCTCTGACTTGTTGCGCCGTGAGCTACCGGAGTTCGCGCCCTGGAAGTTGTCGCGGGCCGACCTGCGAACGCGCAGGCGGCACTTAAGGTTTGCGTCCCTTCGGACCGAAAGTTTGGGTCCAATGGCTCCCTCTAGTAATAGTAAGGACATTTACGATACTATGCGTCAAGCAAGCCGGTCCTTGCCTCAGGGAAACTTCTGGTCTGGGCCTGGCAAAGAGCCTCGCGTACGCCCCTTTCCGGCTCGGCGAAGCGAGGGCGCCTGTGGGCCGGCATGAATGGAGAAGCCGCATGGTGGCTCAAGCCCGGCGCCTGGTGGCGCCAATCGCGGCGCTTGCCGCGGGTGTCATGTTTCTGCTGTATAACCCCTGGGTCGTCGTAGGGGATTCGGTCAGGCCGATCCTGACCGTCGCCTTCTGGGTTAGCTTCGTGGTCGTCCTGGCTTTGCTGTTCACCGATCGCAAGAACCCGAACTCGGAAGTTGTCGAGGTCGAAGGTCCGGCGTTCACTCGATACCTCTTCGGCAACACTACGGCTGGCCTGTTCTGGCTGCCGATCCGCTTCTTCCTAGGCTTCGAATGGCTGGTTGCCGGTTGGGGCAAAGTGAGCGGCCACGGTTTCATCGATAACGGTGGTTCGTCGCTGCTCAAGTACTGGCAGAGTGCTGTTGCCATCCCGGAGACGGGCAAGCCGTCAATCACGTTCGAGTGGTATCGCACCTTCCTGCAGATCCTCATCGACAACCACGTTCAGAATTGGTTTGCCTGGATTGTCGCTTTCGGCGAGCTGGCGGTGGGCATCGCCCTTCTGACCGGCGCACTCGTCGGCATCGCTGCCTTCTTCGGGGCGACGATGAACGTCTCCTACATGCTGGCCGGTTCCAACTCCACCAACCCCATCCTGTTCGCCCTGACGATCGGCGTGATTCTGGCCTGGCGGGTTGCCGGCTATTACGGCGTCGACCGGTTCCTGCTTCCGCTGGTTGGGGTTCCGTGGCAGCGGGCAAAGGTCGTCGTTGCCGCGCCCGGCAAGGCGGCACCTCCGGCGTCTTCCTAGGTATCCGGCGGTCGTCCCACCGCTATCCTCCCAGTTCTCGGAACGGCGGGCCGCAAGGCTCGCCGTTTCCTCGCCGACGGGGTAGCACCGCGGCCACAGGGTGGTGCCGATCCGTTACGAGTCGAGTAACATCCCGAAAACGCCGGTTTGAGCTTCACCGGTGACTAAATCACCCGCCGGCCCTCCCGGCGGCGGCCCAAACTTGGGAGGTCTGATGATGGCGGTCGGTCATCGTAAGGTCACAGTCATCGGCGCAGGCAACGTGGGCGCGACGGCAGCCCAGCGCATTGCGGAGGCGGGAGTCGCCGACGTCTGTCTCGCCGACGTTGTGGAAGGACTACCGCAGGGCAAGGCGATGGATCTTGCGGAGGCCGCCCCGCTCCATCACCACGACCACATCATCTCGGGCACCAACGATTACGCCGACACGGCTGGGTCAGACATCATCGTCGTGACAGCCGGCCTCGCTCGCCAGCCGGGTATGTCACGGGACGACTTGCTCCTCAAAAATGCGGGGATCGTCGGCGCGGTCGTCGGGAACGCGGTCAAGCACTCGCCGAACGCGATCATCATCATGGTCACCAATCCGCTTGACGCCATGGTCCACGTCGCCCTGGAGACCAGTGGTTTCCCGCGGGAACGCGTCATCGGCATGGCCGGTGTTTTGGACAGCGCCCGCTTCCGGACCTTCATTGCCCAGGAACTGAACGTGTCGTCGGAGGACGTCACCGCCTTCGTGTTGGGCGGCCACGGCGACACGATGGTGCCGCTGCCGCGCCTCTCCACAGTCGCCGGGATACCGCTTCCGGAACTGATGAAGCAGGAGCGGATCGACGCGCTCGTTCAGCGGACTCGTAACGGCGGCGCCGAAGTAGTCGCCTTGCTAAAGTCGGGCAGTGCCTTCTACGCCCCGTCGTCGTCCGTGCTGCTCATGGTGGACTCGATCTTCAACGATCGGAAGCGCGTCCTGCCTTGCGCGGTCCTGCTGAACGGCGAGTACAAGATCAGCGGGCTCGTCGTCGGAGTGCCGGTCGTCCTTGGGTCTTCCGGTATGGAGCGGATCATCGAGGTGACCCTGACTGCAGATGAGCAGGCAGCGTTGTTGACCTCATCCGAATCCGTGCGCGGCCTGGTCGATACGATGCACAAACTGCCGGCCTGATCGTTCCGGCCGTCTTCGCGGCCTCGGTCGCCCGATCAGCGCCATATGGCGGCGGAAATAGGAAAGCCCCGGCGGTCCCGTCCTGCCGGAGCCTTCCTGGGCTTATCTACTTAGTGCCGGAAACGCCGGTCCCGGCCCCCCTGAATTCCGGGACCAGCGCCTTTCGCCCGTCCGATCCCCCTCGGTGGCAGCTTGCGCTGCACATCGGGCGAAGCCCCCCGGATCCAGTCGGTTGCGGCCCCGGGTGTGCCCGGCTCCTCATCCGATTAGCGTATGAAGCCACGAATTGCCTGTCTCGCCGAGCGTTCGTCCGACACCTGCACTGTCGGCTGGCCGACACCCTCGTCCGTGGGCTCACCCGCAGGCGCAGGGACCGGTAAACTCCGACGGTGCCAGCCACCGTGCAGTTCAACTTCGATCCGTCGTTAGCGGTCCTGGGCCTCTCCTTGCGCCTCGAAACGCTGGGGCTGGCCGGGGCCGTCTTCGTGGTCCTGCTGCTTGCGGCTCTTGGCTCAGGCCGGTCTCGAGGCGCTGATGCCTCCGAGAGGCTTCGCCGCGACGACCTGATCCTGATCGCCTTCGGCGCGGTCCCGGGCGCCGTGCTGGGCGGGCGCCTCGGCTACGGCTTGCTCCACCTGGACTTCTACGCGTCGGACCCGCTGGCCCTGGCCGACCCCGGGCAAGGCGGCTTCGAGCTGGCTATGGCGGTCGTCCTGGGGACCATCACGGCCATCGCCGTGGCGCGTCTGCTTGCCGCTCCATTTGAACGATGGCTGGGTGTGGCTGCGCTTCCGGTTTTGATCGGTCTGGGCCTGGGAAAGCTGGCCATGGCCCTCGGCGGGGCGGGCCAGGGTTCGTACTCGGATCTCAATTGGGCCGTTGCGTACGTTGGCCCCGGGACCTGGGGCAGCTTGAATACGAGCTACTCGGCGATTCCATCACAGCTCATCGAGGGTGCGGCGGTGCTGGGGGCGGCGGTATTGCTCTTCATCACACCGACGATTCTGAGATTGCGTTTCCCGGACTGGTGGTGGATCGTCAAGGTCGAGCTGGCTCCCCGCCGTGATTGGCCGGCCTTGACCGGCAAGGGGCGTTTCCTGACGGCGATGACGCTTTGGGCCCTGGTTCGCCTGGCAGTTGCCTTCACCTGGCGAGACGGTCGCGTGCTCGGTCCCGTAATTGCAGAGCAGCTGCTGATCGTGGGTCTGGCCCTGGCGGTGGTATTTGGGCCGGCCCTTGGACGGACTCTCAGGCGTGGGCCCGGGGCAATCCGGTCGCGACGCGCCGCGCGCCGCACGGCGCGAGCGGAGAAGGTTGCGAAGGCCGAAGCCGATGCCGAGGCTCGTGCCGCCGCCGCCGCCGCCGCCGCGCTTGAGTCTGCCGACACGCAGATGGGCTCCGAACCGGCCGACGCAGGCTCCGAAGCGAGCCCCGATCCCGCCGAAGCCGCCGAGGTTGTGGAGGTCGCCGAGGTTGTGGAGGCTGCCACAGCCGATCCCGCCGCCCCCGGCCCCGATGGCGCAATCGCGAGGTAGAGCCTTCCGGACGCTCGCCAGTGAATGTGAGACATCCAAACCTCATCACGCGCGGGCGACAGGCTTTCCCCGGAATACCCGTGTGGCCGGTACTAGATTGCGCTGGGGAGACCGGCCCGGCCCTGCCGGCCTCGTGTCTGGTCTCCGTGGAGCGTGAGGCAGGCTGGGCGCGTGTCCATCGACCGGCAATTGATCCGACCGGATGCGGTGGGAGGCCGGAACGGGCCCTTAGCACCGGCCCGGCGGGTATCCCGGAGAAACCAGATGCCGCCCGCCGCCTCGCGGCCCGGGCGCCGCTCTCCACCTCCTGCGCCTCGCCCTTCACTCATCGGCCGGGCGGAGTATTCTCGGGGGGTCTTCCAATCGGGCGCGTCGGAGATCGTCGGCGCTCGAGTCACGCAAGTCTGGGAGGGATGATGCGGCCGTCGCGCTCTGAGTCGGATCCCTCCGGCTGGATCGGTCGGCCTGCTCCTGCCTCCAAGCCGGCCCTGTCGAAGGCGATCGTCTTGCCGTCGGACTCGCGGCCGGACGCCGCTCCGGCCACGGCCGCCGAACCGCCACGCGTCGCCACCGCCGGCCACTCGGCCGGCGTGAAGAACGTCCGCGGCCCGAAGCCCCCGGCTAGACTGCCCGAACCGCCACGTACGCCACCGATCCTTGTCAGCCAGATGCGCGGCCGGGTCGTCGAGAGCCGGCACCGTGGCTGCGTCGTGGAAGTCGGGATCGACGGCACCGTTCGGCGTGTGATCGGAGATCCGGACACGATCGTGAATCTCCGGTCGGCGGTCAAGCCGTTTGGGCTGGTCGCCCTGATCGAAGCGGGTGGAGTCGAAGCATTCGACCTAACGGAGGCCGAGCTGGCGATCATGGCGGGGTCGCACTCCGGTGAAGACCTCCACGTCCGGACGCTGCAGGCCGTCTTCCGGCGAGCCGGCGTCTCTCAGCAGTTCCTCGGTTGCGGTTCTGAGGGAGCGCCGCTGGATGAGTTGACCGCCGCCAGGCTCTCCCGTGACGGCGAGAAGCCCGGTCCGGTCCGGCACATGTGCTCCGGCCAGCATGCGTCGATGCTGCTGCTCTGCCGGATAAACGACTGGCCGTTCGAGGAATACTGGCGACCGGACCATCCGGTTCAGCGTCTCTACGCGGCGACGGTCGCTCGTGCCTTCTCCACGTCCGCGGACCTGCTGGTGACATCCACGGACGCCTGCGGGGTGCCCACGTACGCCTTCCCGCTTCGTGAAGTGGCGCGGGCGTATGCGATGCTGGCCGACCCCACCGCAATCCCCGAAGTGGATAGTCGCTCCGGCCTGGCCGACGCGCTTTGCCTGATCCGCGACGTGATGATCGCCAATCCGGAATTCGTGGCCGGAAGCCGCAACCGGCTGGACACCTCGGTGATGAAGGCCGTCCCCGGCCGAATAGTGGCCAAGGGCGGCGCCGAGGGCCTCAGAGGTTTCGCGATTCTGGACGGCGGCACCCGGGCGGAGATGGCCTCGGGCATCGCGATCAAGATCGAGGACGGCGGCGGCTACGACCGGGCTATGTCAGCCGCGTCCGTGGAGACGCTCCGCCAGGCCGGCGTTCTGGACCCCGCCGCACTTCGCGCCCTGGGGCGATACCACCGGCCGGTAGCGATGGATCCGCGCGGTGAGCCGATCGGCGAAGCGGTTCCGGCCTTTGAGCTGGCGCCGGTGGGCGAGCTGCTGAGTTAGCGCCTTCCGTGCCGGCGGCGCGGTCCCCGTACACTTAGCCCATGACCGACATTCGCGTTCGCATCGCGCCGAGCCCTACCGGACCGCTCCATCTGGGCACCGCCCGTACGGCACTCTTCAACTTCCTGTTCGCACGCCATACCGGCGGTACTTTCATCTTCCGGTTGGAAGACACCGACCAGGCGCGCGGCACCGAGGCCTTCGAGCTGGAGATCCTCGAGGGGCTTCACTGGCTGGGCATTCGCTGGGACGAGGGACCGGCCGTCGGTGGCGAGCCGGAGCGGGGCGCATATGGCCCATACCGCCAGATGCAGCGGCTGACGGACTATGCCGAAGCCGCGGCTAGGCTGCTCGCGGAAGACAAGGCCTATTACTGCTATTGCTCGCCGACCGAGCTGGAGGCCGTGCGCAAGGAGCAGGAGGCTGCTCACGAGCCGACGCGTTACAACGGCCGCTGTGCCGACCTGAGCGCCACCGAGCGCGCCGCTTTTGAGGCTGAGGGCCGCAAGCCCGTCGTGCGGTTTCGCATCCCCACGGACCGTCTGATCGTCTTCGACGACGTCGTCCGTGGTCACATGGAGATCAACACCAACGCTCTCGGCGGCGACCTTGTGATCGTCCGCTCGGACGGGAACCCGCTCTACCACTTCACCGTGGCAGTCGACGATGCGGCGATGAAGATCAGCCACGTCATCCGCGGCGAGGATCACCTCTCCAACACGCCCAAACACATCCTCCTGTTCGAGGCCATGGGCGCGCCGATCCCGCAGTTCGGCCACTTGCCGCTCATCCTCAATCCGGACCGGAGCAAGATGAGCAAGCGCAAGACTCAGACCGCTGTGATGGCCTATCGCGCCGAGGGCTTCATTCCCGAGGCCTACGTGAACTACCTGTCGTTGCTCGGGTGGTCCACCGGTACGGAGGAGGAAGTCCTCTCGCTGGACGAACTGTGCGAGCGTTTCGACCTTTCGACCGTCAATCGTGCCGGAGCAGTCTTCGACCGCGAGCGATTGGAATGGCTCAACGGCCAGTGGATCAGGCGGCTGGCGCCCGAGGATCTGATCGAGCGCCTGCGTCCGTTCCTCCAGGTTGAGGTAGACGCCGGCCGCTTCGATTGGATACCCTCGGATGCGGAGATCCGCGCCCTCCTTCCGGTCGTGCAGGAGCGCCTGCCCAGGCTCAATGCCGTCGGCGAGCTGATCGGCTTCCTGTTCGTCAAGAATCTGGACCCGGACACGGCCCTGCTTGTGCCAAAGCGCTGGGACGCGGCAACTGCCCTTGCCGGCCTGACTGCAGCCCGAGTAACGATTGCGGACGCAGGTCGGGTAACATTCGATGCAGAGAACCTCGAGGCGCCACTTCGGAGCCTCATAGAAGATCGCGGCTGGAAGGTTGGCGATCTATTCATGGCCATCCGCGTCGCCGTCACCGGCCGGACTGCCACACCACCACTCTTCGATACGATGGTGGCGCTTGGCTACGAGCGGACGCTGGCTCGGCTTGATCGGGCAATTGAGAAGCTCGCAGCTCAGGTGACCCCCAACCCGTAGGAGGGAACCTGGGGATGGCTAAGACGATCCTGGTCGTAGATGACGAACGGACCCTGCGCGAAACGCTGGCCGATAGCCTGGAGCAAGAGGGCTTCACGGTCGTGCAGGCCGCCGATGGCCGGGAGGCCGTCGAGGCGTTCCGGAAACACCACCCGGACCTGATCCTGCTGGATCTGATGCTCCCGGAGATCTCCGGCACCGAGGTCTGCCGCATCATCCGCGCCGAATCCGGCGTGCCGATTTTGATGCTCACCGCCAAGAGCGCCGAGGTGGATAAAGTCGTGGGGCTGGAGCTGGGGGCAGACGACTACGTCACCAAGCCCTTCAGCTTCCGCGAGCTGCTGGCTCGGATCCGGGCCCTCCTGCGGCGCTCCGAGACTCAAGCCCAGACGGCCGAGCCGGACACCGTGGACCTGGGCAAGGTCCGTGTGGATCTGGCAGGGCGCCGGTTGCTGCGGGGTGGGGAAGTGCTCCCCGTGAAGCCCAAGGCCTTCGAGCTGCTCGCATTCCTGATCCGTAACGCCGGCCACGTCTTTACCCGCGACCAGCTCCTGGAGCACGTCTGGGGCTA
The DNA here is from genome assembly GCA_036386115.1 of Candidatus Limnocylindrales bacterium. Lineage (GTDB taxonomy): Bacteria > Chloroflexota > Limnocylindria > Limnocylindrales > CSP1-4 > Fen-1039. The sequence goes on along the minus strand of DASVJA010000074.1, from coordinate 6,589 downwards.
CGACTACGCCGGCGAGACAAGGACAGTGGACGTCCACGTCCACTGGCTTCGCGCGCAGATAGAGGCGGATCCGGCGGAGCCGATCTACCTGGAAACAGTCCGCGGCGTGGGCTATGTGCTGAGGCGGCCGGAGGCGTAAGGGGCCGGAGCTACACGCCGACCAGGTGAAGAGCCAGGTAGCAGGCGTAGGCGATCAAGGCTGAGCACGGGATCGTCAGAACCCATGCCGTCACGATGCTTCTGGCCACGCCCCACCGGACTGCCTTCATCGACTCGCTGGAGCCGACACCCATGATGGCGCTCGAGATGACGTGCGTGGTTGAAACCGGCATTCCGAAGTGCGAAGCGACCATGATGATCGAGGCCGCAGTCGTTTCCGCGGCGAAGCCGTGCACCGGATCCAGCTTCACGACCTTCTGGCCCATCGTCTTCATGATCCGCCAGCCGCCTGCTGCAGTGCCCAGCGACATGGCCGTGGCAGCGATCAGGATGACCCAAACCGGCACCGTCTTGTCTGGGATGGCCTTCGCGGTGAACAGCGCCAGAGTCATGATTCCCATCGTCTTCTGGGCGTCGTTCGATCCGTGGGCCAGGGCCATGTAGGTGGCGGAGATGATCTGGAGCTTTCGGAAGCGGTCGTTCATGCGCCTTGGGTTGGCCCGCACGAACAGGTTGAGGATGAGGATCATGAGCCCGAATCCGATTACGAGCCCGAGAATTGGCGACGAGAACAGCGGGACCAGAACCTTCTCTGCGAACTGATCCCACTGAACTGCGCCCGAGCCCGCCGCAGCCCAGGCCGCGCCGATGAGCCCACCGATGAGGGCGTGGCTGCTCGAGCTGGGGATTGAGAGCCGCCACGTGATCAGGTTCCAGGCGATCGCGCCGAGCAGCGCGGCCATGAGCACGGTGGAGCCGTTCCCCAGGATCAAATGGTCTTCGACGATCTTGCTTCCGACCGTGCCCGCCACGGCAGTACCAAAGACGAGTGCGCCGACGAAGTTGGCGGTGGCGGAGAGCAGGATCGCATATTCGGGTTTGATTGCCCGCGTCGCCACCGAGGTGGCGATTGCGTTCGCCGTGTCGTGGAAGCCGTTGATGTAGTCGAAGGCGACGGCCAGGGCAAAGATGGCCAGCAGGGCTAGGAGCGTGCTTTGAGACAAGCCTTCAACGACCTCACGGTTGATTTCGATCCGGGCGCGTGACGGCGCCTGCGGAGAGGCTAACAAATAGTGAACGCCTGTGCCCTGCCGACGGTAATGCGGGCGCCGGCACGGCGGAGAGACCCTCCTCGCGTGACCTTCTGTCGCGTGCGAACGGTTAACTCGTCATCCACTTTCCGTTAACTCCGCCGGCAGGTCGCGTTAATGGCTGCCGCCGACCATCGCCCTCGGATGCCCTGGGATCTCGGAGCTTCGAGTGATTGACCTCCGGCCCGGGGCACAGTCTGGAGGAGCACACAAACGTGATCAGACTCAAGGTCAAGCACAGCCTCGTGGCCGTGGCTGTAGCCATCGCCGTGGCCGGCTGCTCGTCTTCGGCCGGGTCGCCGGGAGATGCATGGGCGTCCGCCGGGGACAAGGCCAAGGCGGCAGATCAGGCCAAGACGTTCCAGACGTATGGCGCCCCGAACTCCTGGGCCAACTACGGCGAGGAGTTCACGCAGTTCTGTCAGACGACCTTCAGCAGCGACTGCAATCGCACCGACCGTTCCCAGGGCGAGGACATGTCGTCCGCCGAAGAGATCACGGCCTTCGATGCCGAGAAGAACAATCCGAAGGCCATCGTGGCCGATATCGGCATCCTCTTCGCCGGTCAGGCCGAGAAGAAGGGCGTTCTCCCCGGCTATCTGCCGGCCGCTGCGAGCAAGCTGCCTGCCTATCTGAAGGGCACGAACGGCGGCTGGGAGGCCACGTTCGTGGGCGTCCCCGGCTTCGTCGTCAATGCCGATTACCTCAAGACCAAGGGCGTTGCGGTCCCGCAGTCGTGGGCCGATCTCGCCAAGCCGGACTACAAGGGTCTGGTCGGCTTTGGCAAGCCCGGCTCCTCGGGCACGGCAACCATGGCCTTCGTGGCCATGAATATCGCCGCCGGCGGCACGCTCGACGACTACACGAAGGGCATCGCCTACGCCAAGCAACTCCTCCCGAACATCCAGGGCGTGCCGGAAGGCAACGCTGACCAGTTCGAGAAGGGCGCCGTTCCGATCCAGATCAAGTACGACTTCAACCTGATCGCCCTCGCTAACCAGGAGAAGGCCAAGGGCATCGACGCCCAGGTCGTCATCCCGAGCGACGGTTCAATCTACGCACCGTCGGCGATCATCATGAACAAGTACGACACCGCCCACTCCGACTTCGGCAAGATGTTCATGGACTGGATCCTCACCGATGCAGGCCAGACCATCTTCGCCAAGTTCGGTGCCCGCCCCATTCGGTACGTGCTCGGTGACCTGACCCTGCCCGACAGCGCCAAGACGTTGTGGCTGCCGGACACCCAGTACAAGCCGGTCCAGACGATCGACACGTCGAAGATCGATATCACCAAGGTCGCTGACGTCTGGCAGAACCAGGTTGGCGCGGGCGGCTGATTGATATGGCGACGCTAACCCGACCTTTCGAGAAGATCGGTGGACGTGAGTCCGCCGGCGGGTCGGCCTCGCCCTCACTCGTAACCCGAATGCGTGGATGGCTGGCAGCCTGGCTGCCGGCCATCCCGCTGCTTCTCCTGATCGCGACTTGCCTGGTTGCACCGGTGCTGGTCCTGATCTGGGAGTCGTTCACGGGAATGGGTGAGTCGGGCCTCTCGTTGGATCTCTGGTTCAAGGTCCTCGGTCAGAGGGTGAACCAGAGTGCGATCTCTACGAGCCTTGTCCTTGCGGCCCTGTGCTCGACCATCACCCTGGCCATCGGGGCTCCGCTGGCGTGGATGATCAGCCGGATGCTCCGCGGCTCCAGGGCCTTCTGGCTCGGCTTGCTGAACGTTGCCGCCAACTTCGGCGGGATTGGCCTGGCGTTCTCGTACACCGCCACGGTCGGCACCGTTGGGATGCTGACGTTGATCATCCAGGGGCTGGGCTTTGGCTACTCAGCGCCGCGTGAAGGTTCGCTGCCGGCGCTGTTGATGGCCTACGAGTACGCCAACATCCCGCTCTTCGTTCTGCTGACGATCCCGGCTATGTCCATCCTGCGCGACGACTGGTGGGAGGCGGCCCAGGTGGCCGCCGCAACGCGCTTCACCTTCTGGCGCCGCATCGGGATTCCGATCCTGACACCGTTCCTGGCGGCGGGGTGGTTGCTCATCTTCACCTGGACGCTGGGCATCTACGGCATCGCCTACGGTCTGGCCGGACAGTCCGGCGCCACGGCCGTGAATCTGATCACGCTGCAGATCGGAACCGCGTTGCAGTCGGACGTGCTTCTCGGCCCCGGCCGCGCCGCCATCCTGGCGGTGGTTCTGATGATCTTCGCGACCATCTCTCTGATCCTCTACAGAGTCATGCTCAGGCGGGCCCTCAAATGGCTGTAAGCGCAGTTACTGCTGCAACCGCAGCCCCTGAACGGCGGCGCCAGACCGGCGGACCGGGCCGAGCCGCCCGCTACCTGTTCTTCGGGGCGGCGCTCTTCTACCTGTGCGTGCCCATGATCGCGGTCCTGATCTACTCGTTTGCAACGCGCTGGACCGCCAATGTCCTGCCGGACGGATACACGCTGGAGTGGTGGCAAGCAACGCTCTCCAATCCACGTATCCAGTCCGCCTTCTCAACGTCCATCATGCTGGCGACCCTTACGGCGGCTATCGACATAGCTCTGGTTGTGCCGGCGGCCTATTGGTCTCGGGTCCGGAATGCTCGCATCAGGCATGTCGTTGAGGTGACGGCTGCACTGCCATTCGCGCTGCCGTACATCGTCATCGCGTTTGGCCTGATGCAGTTTTCGGGCATGGTGGCGCCCCAGTTTCAGGGCACCTTCTTGCTGCTTGTGGCCGGTCACGCTGCGATCGCCTTCCCGTTCGTGTATTGGGCCGTCGACGGCGCCATGGCCGCCGCCGGCATCGAACGTCTGAGCGAGACGGCCGAGGCCTGTGGGGCTTCGCCCTTCCAGGCAGTGCGCCGGGTGGTGATCCCCAACATCTCGGCGGGGATCGTGAGTGGTGGGCTGCTCTCGTTTGCCGCAAGTTTCGGGGAGTTCGCGATGGCTCAGATCATCGGCCGGGGCATGGACACGGTCCCGCTCTGGAGCGCGGAGATGATCCGCTCCTACTCCGACACGGCCGGTTCGTACAACAGGCTCGCTGTGGTCACGCTTCTGACCTTCGCCGTCCTGTTCGCGCTCTCGGCCGTGGTTGTCTACTGGAACAGAGGTCAAACCGTCCGGCTGCTGCCCGGCGCCGGAGCGACCAACCCAACTGAAGGAGATCGTCGATGAGCGGCGTCAGCCTGGTCGGCGTGACCAAGATGTACGGCCAGGTCAGGGCCTTGGATCACGTTTCCGTGGACGTTTGCGAGGGTGAGTTGCTGGCCTTGCTCGGCCCGTCCGGCTGTGGCAAGACAACTCTTCTCAGGTGCGTCGCCGGCCTGGAGAGGCCTGATCGCGGCACCGTCGAGATCGGCTCGCGCGACGTGACGGACGTACAGACGCGACGACGACCTATCGGCATGGTCTTCCAGAGCTATGCACTCTTCCCAAACATGACCGTCCGGCAGAACATCGCCTTCCCGCTCGAAGTCCGGCACATGTCACGCAAGGCGATCACTCCGCGCGTCGAGGAGATGCTGGATCTCGTGCATCTGACTGCCCAAGCGGATAGATACCCGAAGCAGATAAGCGGCGGACAGGCCCAGCGTTGCGCTCTCGGCCGCGCGTTGGCGCCGAATCCGGAAGTGCTCCTGCTCGACGAGCCGCTCTCGGCACTCGACGCCGTCGTCAGGGGGCGACTCCGAGATGAGATCCGGCGCATCCAGCAGCGGGTCGGCATCACGGCCATTTACGTAACGCACGACCAGTCGGAGGCGATGGCCATCGCGGACCGCGTCGCTGTCATGAACGCCGGCAGGGTGGAGCAGATCGCGGCCCCTGCGGATCTGTACGAGATGCCTTCCACTCAGTTCAGCGCCACCTTCGTAGGCAGCAGGAATGCCGTTGAGCTGGTCGTGCGGAACGGGAAGCTCGGCATCCCGGGCTCCTTCCACATCGACGCGCCGGAGGGCTCCAATGGCCACGCCCTGGCGTTCTTCCGCCCGGAGGACGTCCGAGTCAGCAAGGGCGACTCCGGACCCGGCATGGATGCCCGAGTCGAGCTGAAGATCTTCCTCGGGTCGACCACCCGTCTCCATCTTGTCGGCGAAGCCGACGGTCTGCCCATCGCAATCTTCGGCGATCTGCCAAGCCGCCAGGCGAGATTGATCGACGAGGGCGAAACGGTCCGAGTCGACGTCGATCCGGACCATGTCCAGGCATTCCCGGTCTAGGGGCCGGCAAGAGAGGTCGCGAGATGAGCGTTGCGGTTGCCTGCGAGCCCGATGTATTGGTCGCTCAGAGCGAGTGGGTCGATCCGGAGGGTGACGACTGGTTGGCGTCCCTCTATAGGTTCTTGACGGAAGACGAGGCGCTCTCCGACGAAGCCAGTTGGCCCTCTCCTTCCCTTCCCGAACTCGAGCATTGGTTCGGATAGGGTCCGCGTCGGCCCGTACGGGCGTGCGGGTCTGCTAACAATGCCGGGTCGTACGTTAACCGCCTGATGTCGGGGCGTTGCCGTCGCGGTCATACCTTGGAAGTGCCAAAGCTACGAAGCGACCCTATGGAGGCCCTTCCGATGACCCAGTTGCGCGAAGAGAGTTCCGACACCACAGCGGCCGAGGCCGTGTCGCCGATCGAGGAGACGCTCGAGGAGACGCTCGTCGACATTCTGGATCTGAGCCTCCAGGCCGACCAGGCCCTTTGGCGGCTCGAGTACTCTGGGTCCGAGAAGATTCACCGACTCCTGCACGACTTCGTCTTCCAGTGTCGCCAATGGGATCGGGAGCTCAGTGCGTGCATTCTCTCGCCATCCAGCGAGAATCTCGCCAAACGCGCTGCCGCCATTCCGCTGGAGTTGCTGCCGGCCGGCAAGTTGCGTGACAAGGATATGGTCGCGTTCTTCGGCAGCAGGTTTGCCAGGGTTGGCGCACGAGTCCGGCATCGCATGGAAAGCGCGGACGCCGACGAAGCCGTCACTCGCGGCCTGTTGACGTCAATTGCCGTTGGGCTGGAGAAGCAGAGCTGGATGCTGCATTTCGAGATCGACCCTCGAACCCGACGATCCGCGCCCGGATCCCGAACCTCCGTTCGGCAAGGCCCGTCCGCGGCTTAGCTCTCAAATTCCCAGAACGCCCAGCCACGCGATCCCCAGGACCACGCTGACGACGAACAGCCCATAGCGCCTCAGCCAGATCAGTGGAGTGCCCTCCTGCTCCACGATCTGGCGAGGGGCGTAGATCAGCATGGCGTAGTAGATCGCTGAAGCCACGATGAGGACGACGAGGGCGAGTGCCGGCGCCTCTGGCGCCCGGCCCAACTGCCCCAGTACGTTGGTGGCTCCGCAGACGGAG
>DASVJA010000073.1:0-2486 GCA_036386115.1 Candidatus Limnocylindrales bacterium | reverse complement strand
GGCGGGGCTCCTGCGGGCGGGGCTCCTGCGGGCGGGGCTCCTGCGGGCGGGGCTCCTGCGGGCGGGGCTCCTGCGGGCGGGGCTCCTGCGGGCGGGGCTCCTGCGGGCGGGGTCAACTAGCCGTGTGCGGCATCTTCGGCGCGGTAACCCCGGGCATGGATGCCGCGGGGATAGCCGCGCTCGGCGTCTTTTCGCTCCAGCATCGCGGCCAGGAATCGGCCGGCGTGGCCGTCAGCGACGGGGAGCAGTTGATGCTCTACAAGGACCTGGGCTTGATCGCCCAGGTTCTCGACGAGCGGAAGCTGCCCAGCCTGCGCGGGCCACTCGCCATCTCTCACTGCCGTTACTCGACCACCGGTTCCACGGTTTGGGAAAACGCCCAACCGACGTTCAGGATGAGCCGTGGCAAGGCCCTGGCGATCGGCCATAACGGCAACCTGGTGAACACACGTGAACTTCTCGGGATGCTTGAGGGCGGCAAGTCGCGGCTTCCGGCAACGACGGACACGGAGCTGCTGACGGCGCTCCTGGCCGACGACGAGAGCGGCGACACCGTCCAGGCGTTGCTGCGGGTGCTGCCTAAGGTCAAGGGCGCCTATTCGCTGGCGATCCTGGACGAGAAGCGAGTCATCGGCGTGCGCGACCCGTTCGGTTTTCGACCGCTCGTGCTGGGTCGGCTCGAGCCGGCCGATGGCGACCCGGAAGGCAAGCACTCGGGCGGCTGGCTCATTTCATCCGAGTCGGCGGCCATTGAAGTTGCCGGGGGGATCGTCGTCCGCGATATCGAGCCCGGCGAGATTGTGGTCCTCGAAGAAGGCAAGGAGCCGGTTTCGATCCGCTTCGCCGAGGGCCATGAGCAGCTGTGCGTCTTCGAGTTGATCTACTTCGGCCGGCCGGACTCATACATGATGGGCCGCAACCTCTATGAAGCCCGGCGCAAGATGGGCATGGCCCTGGCCGCTGAGGCGCCAGTTGAGGCGGATCTGGTGATGCCGGTTCCGGACACCGGTGCGCCGGCCGCCGCAGGCTTTGCCGAGCAATCGGGTCTGCCGTATCGCGAGGGCATGGTCCGCAATCGCTACAGCGGCCGGACATTCATTCAGCCGAGCCAGGGGATGCGCCAGCGCGGCGTGACTGTGAAGCTGAGCCCGCTGCGTGAGGTGGTGGCCGGCAAGCGGCTGATCGTCGTAGACGACTCCATCGTCCGCGGCAACACAACCCGCCAGATAGTGGCCCTGCTCCGAAAGGCCGGGGCCACCGAGGTCCATCTCCGCATCAGCTCCCCGCCGATTCACCATCCCTGCTTCTACGGCATCGACACGCAGATCGAGACGGAGTTGATCGCCTCCACGCACTCTGTGGCAGAGATCCGCGAGTTCGTGGGCGCGGACTCGCTCACGTTCCTTTCTATCGAGGGCGTTCTCAAGGGCCTGGACTTGCCGTACCACCAGTTCTGCTTCGCCTGCTTCGATGGGCGATATCCGGTCCCGGTGCCTTACGACACGGAACGACATAAGTTCGTGCTGGAGGACGACCCGGGTGAGTGAGCCGCGCGGCGTCAAGTCGGGCGGGGCGTGGGAGGCTTATCGCGCCTCCGGAGTCGACATCGACGCGGGCGAGAAGGCCGTCGAGTTGATGCGGGGCGCCGTGGCGGCCACACGGCGGCCGGAAGTGATGGGCGGGCTGGGCGGTTTTGCGTCCGCATTCGCCCTGCCGGGCGGTATGCGCGAGCCGATCCTGATCAGTTCCACGGACGGCGTTGGCACCAAGACGGCTATCGCGATGGCGCTTGGTCGTTACGACACCGTGGGCCACGACCTGGTGGCCATGTGTGCGGACGACCTCGTGTGTGCGGGCGCGGAGCCACTCTTCTTCCTCGATTACGTGGCTGTGGGCCGGGTCTTTCCCGAGCGCGTAGCGGCGTTGGTCACTTCCATCGCAGAGGGCTGCACGCTGGCCGGCTGCGCGCTCATCGGAGGCGAAACGGCGGAGCACCCAGGCCTGATGGAACCCGACGAATTCGATCTCGCCGGCTTCTGCGTGGGCGTGGTGGAGAAAGACCGGCTGTTGGACGGATCGGCCACTCGCACCGGCGACGCGCTGATCGGCCTCGCCTCCAGCGGGCTGCATTCAAACGGCTTCTCGCTGGTTCGGCGGATCATCGCCGACGCGGGGCTGGATCTGGGCGAAGGCTACGACGAGCTGGTGGGCCGCATCCTGGGGCCCACCACTTTGCCCGAGGCGGTGACGGCCGGGAAGACTCTGGGCGAAGTTCTGCTGACGCCGACGGCCATCTACGCGAAGGCGATTCTTCGCTTGCGGGCGGCGCTGGATGCGGCCGGCGCGCCACTTGCCGGCGTCGCGCATATAACCGGCGGCGGATTGCCCGGCAACGTGCCGCGTGTGTTGCCGGACGGCATGGGCGCGCGGCTGCATCCCGCGATCTGGCCTATGCCCTCGGTCATGGGCGTGCTCGGTGCGCTCGG
>DASVJA010000072.1:0-24982 GCA_036386115.1 Candidatus Limnocylindrales bacterium | reverse complement strand
GTCCAATGCCGCTCCGGCCGACGCGTCCCACTACGTCGGCTTCCAGGTGAAGGCGCTCCAGCAGATCCTGCGAACCGTCATGGACGCGGCCCTGCGTGGCACACCCGTCAGCACCAGCCAGTACGCCGTCCTCGCGACCCTGCGAGATGCGCCCGGAGCCTCAGGGGCGGCTATCGCCGCTCGGACGTTCATGAGCCCGCAGTCTCTCAACGAGGCGGTCGCGGGTCTCGAGCGACGTGGGCTGGTGACGCGCGCACCTCACCCGACCCACGGTCGCATCGTTGTCAGCGGCCTTACGCCGGTCGGGGACGTGGCCCTGAGAGAAGCGGACGAGATCGTCGCCCGCATTGAGGAACAAATGCTGCAGGGCTTATCGCAGCTCGAGAGGGAGGCGTTTGCGGGGATGCTCGAAACGTGCCGCGTCGCCCTGTCGTTGGGACTGCCGACGGAAACTGGCGGTGGAATGGACCAGGGCTAGGCCGAGACCAGCTGGCGTCCTTTTCTTTCGCGCGCTGGTCTCACACTTCGTCAACCGTTAATCTGGGGCGAGATGCGGCCGGGCGGCTGAGAATGCCTCAGCTCTGGCCGCGATTGCGGCGATTGCGGTGGCGAGTCTGAGCGCTTCAGACGGACGTTGCCCTTATGGCCGATTATCTGCTGCGGCGCCACTACATACGCAAGGATGGCGCTACAGCCAATTACAGGCAGAATTCACGTTGAGTCGCGATCCGCGGTCGGCGCGAACCAGGGTCAAATCGGTACCTGAGTCCGGCGGTCGGCGTGGCCGTCACACGTGGAGGAGGATCGAATGAACGACCAAGCGGGTGGTGCCGCGGAACTGATCCGATCTGGTGGAGCCATCATCGGGATCGAATTCGGATCGACCCGCATAAAGGCGTCACTCATCGCTCCGGACACTACGCCGCTGGCGTCGGGCTCGCATGCCTGGGAGAATCAGCTCAAGGACGGCGTCTGGACGTACGACATGGAGGCCGTTTGGGAAGGCCTGGCCGATTGCCACGCGTCGCTCGTCCAGGATGTACGCGCTCGCCACTCCGTGGAACTGAGCTCCCTGGCGGCCATCGGATTTAGCGGCATGATGCATGGGTACGTTGCCCTGGACATCGATGGTGAGCTCCTGGTGCCGTTCCGCACCTGGCGCAACAACATCACCGGTCCGGCCTGTGCCGAGCTGACGCCGCTCCTGGACTTCGCCGTGCCGCAGCGCTGGAGCGTCGCCCACCTGTATCAGTCGATCCTGGAAAATCAGCCCCATGTGCCCCGGATCGCGCATCTCACCACACTGGCCGGCTATGTTCACTGGAGGCTAACGGGTGAGCACGTCATGGGAGTGGGCGAGGCATCGGGCATGTTCCCCATCGACCCGCGCACGGGCGACTGGGACGCCGTGCGGATGGCCAAGTTCGATGCCCTGATCGCGCCCCGCGAACTCGGATGGAAGCTGCGGGACATCCTGCCGAGCGTCCTGCCCGCCGGCCGCACCGCCGGCAAGCTCACCGCCGAGGGCGCCAGGTTGATCGATCCTTCCGGCAAGCTTCCGGCCGGTATTCCGTTGTGTCCGCCCGAGGGCGACGCGGGCACCGGAATGGTTGCCACTAATGCCGTGCGGCCGCGCTCTGGAAACGTTTCAGCCGGCACTTCGGTGTTCGCAATGATCGTCCTGGAGAAGAATCTCGCCCGTGTCCACGAGGAGATCGACATCGTGGTCACTCCGGACGGTAAGCCCGTAGCCATGGCACATTCCAACAACGGATCCTCCGACCTTGATGCCTGGATCTCCCTCTTCGGTCAGGCGGCGAAGGCACTGGGCGCCGAAGCAACGCTCGATGACCTCTACGGAAAGCTGCTGCCGCTGGCGGCAAACGGCGAACCGGACGCAGGCGGGCTGCTTGCCATCAACTACGTGTCCGGCGAGCACATGACCGGTTTCGGCGAAGGCCGGCCGCTCTTCGTCCGCCAGCAGGACGCCAGGTTCACCCTTGAGAACTTTGTGCGGGCGATGCTCTATTCCTCGCTCTGCGCCATGCGGACCGGTATGAATATCCTCACGGAGCAGGAGGGGGTGGTCGTCGAGGAGATCCGCGGTCACGGCGGGTTCTTCAAGGTCGGCGACATCGGCCAGCGCATGATGGCCGCCGCGCTGAACGTTCCCGTGTCCATTCCTGCTACGGCCGGCGAGGGCGGGGCCTGGGGCATGGCCGTGCTGGCGGGCTACATGCTCCAAACGGGCTCTACGCAGTCGCTTCCCGACTACCTCGATGAGCGTATATCTGCGAGCATCGGTAAGCCTTTCGAGCCCGATCCGCGCGACGTAGCGGGCTTCGTGGAGTTCTTCGCTCGCCACAAGTCCGGCCTCGAAATCGAACGAGTGGCGGTTGAGACGCTGTAGCCGTGTTAGTGCCCGTGAGCCGGTGAACCGCGATCCGGTGAGCCAGGATCAAGACGCGGGGCAACAGTTCGGCAAGTGCGCAGGGACCTGCCCTGGCCATCGATCGCTCTAGGAGCGACGCTGGCCGCGATCCCGTGCCCGGCTTCTGGTCGGACGTGATCGTTTGGTGCGCTCGCGCCAGCTCATCGGCGGTGGTCGGTGGCCGTGGGCGGATGCTGCCGGATGGGACCTCGTATTCGTGCTTACCCCCTCGATCGCGCAAATCGGCTCGGCCTGCGAGAGAGGGAAGCCATCAGGCGCCGACATCGTCGACCTGGTTCGAGGTTGCACGGGCCGGCTCCGCGCGGATGGCGGCTACCTCCTTGGTTCCGGGAAGGAGCAGCGCCGGAATGATGGCCAGGGCGGTGAGGCCGATAGACCACCAGAATGCGTTGTCAAACGCGGTGGCGCGACCCACCAGACCGCCGGCGGCCTGAGCTGTGAGCTGCGTCTGGAGGATAAGGGCGAAGACGGCAGCGCCAAAGGCACCGCCCAGCTGCATCGTGATCCGAGTAGCGATACTGGCATGAGCCACCTGGTCGGACCGCAAGCCCAGGTAGGCCGCGGCCATGATCGGGATAGTCACCATTCCCAGCCCGGCGCCTCGGATGACCAGAGAAGCACCAAGCAGAAGCTCATTGGTGTTCACGCCGGCTTGCGTGTACGCGAACGTGCCGGCGATCGTGAGCAGAAACCCTCCGAGAACAAGGAGTCGGGCGCCGATCCGGTCGGTCAACCGGCCCGCGTAACCTCGGGTCAACAACATTCCCAGGCCCTGCGGGGCAAGTAGCAGCCCGGCGACGAGGGCGCTCTGGCCTCGCACCTGCTGCTCGTAAAGGGGGAGCAGCAACATGGCTCCGTACACCGATAGACCCGAGAGGAACAGCAGAACGTTTGAAGCCGTGAAGGAACGCACTGCGAATAGCCGCAGGTCGAGAAGTGGCGGGCGCTTCGTCGTGAGCGCATGGACCACGAAGCCACCGAGAAGCATGGCACCGATGGCGACAGGTAGCAGAACCGAGGGGTCGCCGAACCCGCCATGACTGCCGGCCTGAGAGAGCCCGTAGATCATGCCGGCGAGACCGGGCGACAGCAGCGCCAGACCAATGACGTCGAGGGATGAACTCTTCTTGGGAGCGGTCGGCGCAAGGCTACGCCACGCCAGCACCAGGGCAACCACGCAGAGCGGGATGTTGACCCAGAAGATCCATTGCCATGAGAGCTGGTTCAGGATCAGGCCGCCGATGACCGGACCAAGGATCGGCCCCAGCAGAGCCGGAAGGCTGACCAGGGACATCATCTTCCCGAGGTTGCGTGGGCCTGCGGCGTTGACGAGGAGCGTCTGCAGGACGGGCATCATCAGACCGCCACCGATTCCCTGCAACACTCGGAAAGCGATGAGGGCCTCGATGTTCCAGGCAAAGCTGGAGAGCATTGACCCGACCGTGAAGAGGGCAAGGGCGCCAATCCAGGTCTGTTTGGCGCCGAAGCGATCCATGGCCCAGCCGCTGACCGGGATCACCATCGCCAGCGCCAGCACGTAGGCGCTGATGACCCACTGGGTCGTCGATACCGACGCGCCGAGCTCTCTCGACAACGTGTTGATCGCCACGTTGACGATCGTGGTGTCGAACATGACCGCCATTCCCCCGATGAGCAGGATGGCGGCAAGCTTGACGAACGTGGGGTCGAGCTCCTCGTTCTTCATTGGCTCTTTCACGTGAGGTCTGGGTGTCACGACGATGTTCCTTCCGGAATGGTCTTTACTTGCCGCCCGGTAAGTGGCAGGATTGGTGCAGCGGAAGATATGGCAGAACTAACTTGCCGTCAAGTAAGGTATCCACCAAACACCAGCCGGAGGATCGCATAGGTGAGTCCCCGCCAAGCCGATACCCGACAGCGCGCACTGGATGTCGCCCTCGAGCTCTTCGCCGACCAGGGTTACGAGAAGACCTCGCTGCGGGAGATCGCCGAGCGGCTCGACGTCACCAAGGCCGCCCTCTACTACCACTTCGCGTCGAAAGAGGCACTCCTGGCGGGGATTATCGATAGCCTCGTCGAACCTGCAGACGAGCTCGTGGCCTGGAGCGGGACGCAGCCGCGCACGGCCGAATTTCGACAGGAATACTTGCGTCGGCTGGCTCAACTCCTCCAGGGGCCATGGAGCAGCTGGATCAGCTTTGTGCAGCAGAACCAGCCGGCCCTGCGCGATCACACCGACGCCGCGCAGAAGATGCGGAGCCGTTTGCTTATGCTCTGCGCTCCCATTCTCGAACCCGAGGCTCCTCTCCAGGACCAGGTGCGCTCGTTCCTGGGTTTGCTCGCCGTCTACCTCGGGAATCTCGCTCCCGCTTCGGCGATGCTTCAGTCGATGGGATTGGAAGCCACTCCCGAGGAACTAGCGGTGGCCGCGATGGACGTCGCCTTCGAGCTCGTGGGGGAGCGGACTTCCCGACGGCCCTGACGAGGACCCCGCGACCTCGCTCCGGGCCGCGCGGAGGGACGTCGATCGCGAGGAAGCGATGCGACCCCAACGATCATCGAGGCCACTCTCCGCGGGCTCCCGCGCGACCTTCTTGCCGGCGGCGGCCGGAAGCGAGTCCTGGCCGCCGCAGCCGTATTCATCGCCACACTCGAAACGCCCGCCCTCACCATGCTTGCGTGATTGGGTTAGCTTGTGTCGAGGCAGGGGCGCCCATTTGAGCGCCGGTGTGATCAGGGATCGCCTCGCCCAATCATCCCGAGCCTTGCTCGACGAGTCATGGAGTCGCGCGTGTCCGTGATCGGGTCGCTCAATCTTCTCCCGCACGATCGTTTGCTGGTTCTGACCGGCGCCGGGATCAGCGTTGAATCTGGTCTGAGGGCGTTCCGTGGCGCAGATGGCTTGTGGGAAGGGCAGCGGATCGAGGACGTTGCGACACCGGAAGGATTCGAGCGCGACTCCGACCGAGTCTGGGCCTTCTACTCGGGGCTCCGACACAAGGCGGCCGGCGTGGCCCCGAACGCTGCTCACCTGGCGCTTGCTGCCTGCGAAGAGCGACTCGGCGACCGCTATCTACTGACGACTCAGAACATCGATGGTTTGCATCAACTTGCCGGCAGCCGGCGCGTGTTCGAACTGCACGGGTCCCTGTGGCGGACTCGCTGCTCGGGCTGCGGTCGGCCACCGTTTTCAGATCGCTCTGAGCCGAAACAGGCGCCGCCGTGCGATCGCTGCGGAGCATTGCTTCGGCCCGACATCGTTTGGTTTGGCGAGCCTGTCGATGTGGAGGCCGACTCGCGGACAAGGCAGTTCATCAAGGCGGCAGGGCCCGCCCATGAACGCCTGGTCTTCCTGGCAATAGGCACATCGGGGGCGGTTTGGCCGGCCAGTGGCTTCGCCCGTTACGCCGCAGATTTCGGTGCAGAAACCTGGCTGGCAAATCTCGACCAGGCAGATAACCAGGGTGATTTCGCCCATCTGGCGACAGGTGCTGCGACCGATGTAGTCCCGAAGCTGCTGGGGATTTGAGTACGATTCGTCAATTCGGCCGCCGGGATTGCGCTGGGGGACGCAGGCTCAGTTGGTCCATGATGGGACCCAGACGGCCTGCCTAGCGGCCGCCGAGCCTGATCATGACGATGCTCACCTCGTAGAGCACGACCATCACCACGGACATAACGATCGGGCTGACGAAGTCCGCACCGGGCGTCACGACCGTCGAGAACACGACCATGCCGAGGATGGCCTGGCGCCGGTAGCGCTCCAGCTTCTTGGAGCTGATGATGCCCACCTTGGATAGGAGCACCAGGAAGATCGGGAACTCCATCACCAGACCAAAGGCCAGGAACAGCGTCGTGATGAAGCTGAAGTAGGACTCTGCCGTGAGCGTCAGGGTGATATCTGAGGTCTGGTAGTTGTAGAGGAACCCCGCGGCGAACGGCAGGATGAAGTAAGCGACGCAAACGCCCAGGGCGAAGAAGAACATGGACAGCGGCACCCACGGCCGGGCCGCCGATCGCTCTGTAGGCGTTAGCCCGGGCGACACATACGCCCAGAACTGATACAGGATCACCGGCATCGCCAGGATGATGCCCACGACGAGCGCGACCTGCATCTGGATCATGAACGGCTCGGTCAGTCCCAGGGCCACGAGCGGCTTGTCCGTGGGCAACGGGGCCCGCAGGATGTGGATGATTCGGCCGGACAGGATGAAGCCGATGATGGAGCCTGGTACCAGCGAGAGGGCCGCCTTGAACAGGCGGTTGCGCAGCTCCACCAGGTGGCCGGACAGCGTCAGTTCGAGTTCTTCCTGGGCCGGGCCGCTCCGCGGGTGGCGGAACGGTATATGAGGCCTGCCGAAGCGTGAGCGGCGAGGTATCGAGCCGGCTATCGGCGCTGCCACGCTCTCAATTCGGACGTTGGGGTCCATTGTCAGTCCCATGTGCGGGTTTGCCTTCGCGCTGTTGAGGGCGTCGCCCCAAGTATGCGCGGCAGAGCGCGGGAGGTGGCAGCAGACTGGCCGCAGTCTCGGCCGAGGGGCTGGCGCGAGTCGCGGTTCTTCATGGGAGTTCGATCTCTCCGGCTCCGTCGACGGCAGTTACAGAATATACCTTGGGCATGAGTCCGGTCCGGTTCGGATAGTCGCGCATGACCTTGTCGCGCAGGGCCTCCTCCGCGCCGTGGGTCACGAGAGTCACCGTACACCCGCCGAAGCCGCCGCCGGTCATCCGGCTCGCCACGACGCCGGGTACTGTGACAGCAATCTCAACCATGGCGTCCAACTCCGGTGAGCTGACTTCCAAGAGGTCGCGCAGGGAATCGTGGGAGGCTGCAAACAGCCGCCCCAGGGCCTCAAGGTTGCCCTCTCGGAGGGCCGTGACCGTCTCGAGCACGCGCTCGTTCTCGTGGACGATATGCAAGCAGCGGCGGCCGACCTTTTCCGGCAACCGGTCCAGATTGCGCTCCAGCATCGTCGCGTCCACGTCGCGCAGGGACTTGACCCCGGGCTCCTTCTCCGCGATGAGGCGAGCGCCCAGTTCGCATTCCTGGCGGCGCGTGTTGTACTCGGTGCCGAGCCGGCGCGGTGAGTTGGTGTCGCACACGACGATCAGGAGATCTTTCGGGATCGGCGTGACCGCCACCTGGTTCGTTCGGCAATCGATCAGCAGGGCGCTGTCGGCTCGACCGGCGGCGCTTGCGAACTGATCCATGATTCCGCAATTGACGCCGACGTAGAGGTTCTCGCCGCGCTGGGTTATGGCCGCCATCTCGGCTTCCGGCGGTCTCGGCGAGCCGGGGTCTGCGATTGCGAGGCTGGTCGCCAGCTCCAGCGCCGCGGAAGAACTCAGGCCGGAGCCCAGCGGGATCGTCGAATCCAGGACGCCGCGGAAGCCACGCAATGGAAGACCTGCTTCTCGCATCGCCCACGCGGTGCCGGCGACGTAGTCGATCCAGGTCGTATCCTGCCGCGCCTTCGGAGTGAGGTCGTCCAGGCTGAACGAGCGTGTCTCGTTGAGCTCGACGGAGGTCAGCTCTACTTCGGCGCGGTCCCAGGGCTCGGACGCAATCCAGATTTCGCGATCGATGGCCGCCGGCAGCACGAACCCCAGGTTGAAGTCCGTGTACTCGCCGATAAGGTTGACTCGACCCGGGGCACGGAAGAGTTTCGCCGGCGTCGAGGCCGCAAGGCGAGTGCGCAGCGCATCTGCTCGGGCGGTGCCGGCGGGATTCATGGGCATGTCCTCGCGCTAAGAGACCATTCGTGATGCCAAGCCGACGCATCTCCGTCGTCTCGGGGCGGTCCGGGCCGCAGCTCTATTCCCGGATGAGAGCTGCGGCGCCAGACCGGAAGGAAAGGGTCCGACCTCCAGCGAGGGCTTTCAGTCGGCCTTGGTGGATGCGGGAGTTGGCTGCACGACCGGCTGCGTGCCTTCCGGTGCGACGGCAGCGATAGGGGCGGGCTGCGCAGGCGCGGGTTCGATGACACCAACGACCGGCTGGTACTGGACGGGGGCGACCGGGGCCGGGTAGCCCGGCTGGACTGCGTAGTAGACCGGGGCGGGAGCCTGGGCCGGTGGGGCGGCCTGCGTCATCGGGCTTGTCAGTGCATCCTGGGTCGGGCCTACTGCCTTCTGAAACTCCTTGATGCTCTTGCCGATCGCCGAGCCGACCTCGGGCAGTTTGCCCGGTCCGACCACGATCAGAGCGATGACCAGGATGATGATCAGGTGCGCGGGTGTGAGACCAAACATGTTGCCGTTCCTTCTTTCCTTCAGTGCCTTGCCGCGCATTCGTCGGCCGACCAAAGTGGCCGGTCTAGGGATTTGCGGCCTTGATGGCCGACCGCAGTCGGTCCGCAGCGTCTTCCGCCGTAATGTCGCGTTGTGGCTCGGAGAGAAGCTCGTAGCCCACCATGTACTTCCGGACCGTCGCCTGTAGGAGCGGCGGATAGAAGTGGGCGTGGAGCTGCCAATGCGGCCTGTCGACGCCGTCGAACGGCGCCTGATGCCAGCCCATGGAGTAGGGGAAGGGGGCCTCGAAGAGCTCGTCGTAGCCCCGCAGGAGTTGTATGAGTCGTCCGGCCAGCAGGCCACGCTGGCGGTCGTCCAGGTCCGGGAGGCACGAGACCGGCCGCCGCGGAATGATCAACGTCTCGAAAGGCCAAGCGGCCCAGAACGGCACGACCACGAGCCAGTCGCTGTCGCTGCCGAGATCGCGCGGACCGCCAAGTTCTTGCTCCGCATAGTCCAGCAGGAGGCTATGTCCGGTGGTTGCGAAGTGGGCTTTCTGGTTTTGGTCCTCTTTCTCGGCCTCGCGAGGTAGGGCGCTGCCGGCCCAGATCTGACCGTGCGGGTGAGGATTGGACGCCCCCATAGCCGATCCCCGGTTCTCGAAGACCTGCACCCATTCGAATGTCTTGCCGAGTGTTTCGGATCTCTCAGCCCACAGGTCGACGACGGTTCTTGCCTGTGCGGCGCTCATCTTGGAAATCGTCAGATCGTGGCGGGGCGAGAAGCAGATGACCTGGCAGGTGCCTTGCTCACTCTCCGCGTGCAGCAGGCCTTCGTCCAGCGAAGCTTTCGGTGAGTCCGGCTGCAGGGCGGCGAAGTCGTTCGTGAAGACGAACGTGGACTCATACGCGGGATTGCGCTCGCCGTTGGCTCGAATGTTGCCCGGGCACAGATAGCAGGTTGGGTCGTAAGCCGGCTCTCCTCCGACAGTCGGAGTCTCTTCAGAACCGAGCCAGGGCCGGCTCGTTCGCTCGGCCGATACGAGCAGCCACTCGCCGGTAAGCGGGTTGTAGCGGCGATGTGGTTGCGATAGGAATGCCGCGGTGGCCGCGTCTCTCTTCATGCGAGACCTCCCGGCTTAGACGACGGATCTGAGCGGCCATTCTCGCTCTCTGTCGTGTGGGTATCGCCCGTGGCGATGTCCACAATCATCAGCCTTCGCACTGCCGATGCCATTTGGCTGCGGGTGGTGGGACTTAACTCGCTGTCGGTCACGATCGTGTCGGCGTCCTCCAGACGGGCCACGGAACTGATGCCGATTACGCCCCACTTGGTGTGATCCGCTAAAACTATCAGACGCCGGCCGGCCTCGATCAGCGCCCGGTTCGTCTCTGCCTCGAGAATGTTCGGCGTGGTGAAACCGGACCGTAGATCCATTCCGTGAGTTCCCATGAAGACACTGTCGACATGCAATGAGCGGATGACCTCGACCGAGAATGGACCTACGAGAGCGTCCGAGGGGGTTCTCACGCCGCCGCTCAGGATGACCGTCTGGTCTGAGCGGCCATCTTTGTAGAGCACGTCGGCGACCGGGACGGAGTTGGTGAGAACCGTCAAGCCTGGGATGTCCGTCAGGAACCTCGCAAGCGCGAACGTCGTAGTTCCGGCCGAGATCGCGATAGCTGTCCCCGGCAACACTAGCGTCGCGGCGCAAGCGGCGATGACGGTCTTCTCCGTCTGCATGAGCGTGGACTTGACGGTGAATCCGGGCTCAAACTGAGAACTTCCCTCGATCGCGGTGGCTCCGCCGTGAACCTTCTCAATCAGGCCTCGCTCGTGCAGGACCTCCAGGTCGCGCCGGATGGTCATGTCCGAAACGCCGAGTTCCCGCACAAGGTCCGCGACCCGAACCGCACCTTCTTCGCGTACGCGCCCAAGGATCATGGTCTGGCGCTGACGCGCCAGGGCGGGTCTTCGTGAGCCCGCGTCCAGATCCTGCGACTCCTCCATCACTCTCTCCACTCCGCTGGAATCAGTCCTTCTCCCGTCGGCAGCGTGTCTCGCCGAGCCTATGCAATATTCTCAATCCTGCCGCACTCAAACACGTAAGTCAACGTGTTTCCACATATTCCACCGTATTCTAAAGCAAAACCCCTTGACAATGATGCCAGAAGGGCCGGACAATCCCGTGGTCCTGCTGGTTTCTGTTGAACCACGACCGTTTTCGAGTCGTGGAAGGAGGAGTATCCGTTTATGGATGATCAGGAGAAGCGCGCCGGCTTGCTCTCAGGCGGGCAAGTCTCGAGGCGAGAAATCCTCAAGAAGGGCCTGGTTGGCGCAGCCGGATTGACCGTTCTTCCGGCGGTCCTGGCTGCGTGCAGCACCTCCACGGCTTCGGCGACCACTGCGATGTCCACCGAAGCCCCGTCGACAGGCGGCGCCGCCGGAACGCCCACCACCGCCCCGATTACCGGCAAGGTCACAATCGGATCGAACAACTCGGACGCCGTGCCGAAGAAGGCTCTTTCCGACGCGGTCGACGCGTTCAAGGCCGCCAACTCAGGCGTCACCGTGTCCATCAACACGGTGGACCACTCGACCTTCCAGAACAACATCAGCTCGTACCTCGCGGCGACGCCGGAAGACGTCATCACCTGGTTCTCCGGATACCGGATGCGAGCCTTTGTTGATCAGGGTCTGTTCACCGCCATCGACGACGTTTGGGCCGGCTCAATCGGCTCCCTGTACACCGATGCAGTCAAGACCGCTTGTACGGCCAACGACGGCAAGAAGTACATGGTTCCGTTCGATACATACGCCTGGACGGTCTACTACGTCCCGAGCCTTTGGAAGGACAAGGGCTACACCGTTCCGACAACCCTGGATGAGCTCAAGACCCTCGCCACCAAGATGCAGAAGGACGGCATCGTGCCGATCGGCCTTGGCGACAAGGACGGCTGGCCGGCGATGGGCCACTTCGACATCATCAACCTGCGCGAGAACGGCTATCAGTTCCATGTGGACCTTATGGCCGGCAAGAAGAAGTGGACCGACGCGGGCGTCGTCCAGGTCTTCAATGTCTGGAAGGGCCTTCTCCCGTACTACCAGAGCGGCGCCGCAGGGCGACTCTGGCAGGACGCGGCAGCGGGTCTCGTTGCCAAGACCACCGGCATGATGCTGCAGCCTCAGGTCGTACAGACCTTCCAGGCTGCCGGCGCGGCCAACCTCGCGGATCTCGACTTCTTCCCCTGGCCGCACCACGGTACGACGTGGGATGCCGAGGAAGCGCTCGACGCCCCGATCGACGGCTACATGCTCACCGCAAACTCCTCCACTGCCGCCGCCGACGCGGCCGGCGCGAAGGGCCTTCTAACGTTCCTCGGCCAGGGCACTACCCAGGGCATCTATGCCAAGGCCGACACGAGCCTCATCGCCGTGGCCAACAACGCGGACCAGTCAGGCTATACCCCGCTTCAGAAGAAGCAGGTCACCACGCTCGCCGCTGCCAAGAAGCTGACGCAGTTCATGGATCGCGACACAAACCCCGGCTTCTCCGGCGCCAACGGCATGCAGGGCTTCCTGATCGACTTCCTGTCGAGCCCGAACCAGGATCTGACCGCCTTCCTCACCAAGATCCAGACCTTCTGGGATTCGCTGGGGGCATAACTAGCCTTAGTCACCCCCTCCGAAGTCTCTGAGTTCGGGAGTCAATTAAGTGGCTGACAGACCTGTAGCTTCGGCCGCTCCCAAACAGCCCGGCGAGTCCGGGCTGCTGGGAGCGGCCGTCACTCCTCCGTCAGGTCGACGCCGGTCGAATCGCTTCGGCCGGCCGTCGTTCCTTGATCGGGCGCCGTTCAGCATGCTTCCGTTCATCGGACGGCAGCGCTGGCACCTGCTCACCCGCAGGGACAAGCTCATCCTCGCGATCATGGTGGGTATCCCCCTCGTCCTAGACGTGGCCCTCATCTGGGGGTCTGTGCTCGTCGACGCCTTGTGGTCGTTGACGGACTGGCATGGCTTTGGCGCCATGACTGGCGGCGGGCCAAGCCACCAGTTCGTGGGTCTGGACAACTACATACAGTTGGTCAGCGGCACATACCCTTTCTTCTGGACAGCAGTGGTCCACAACGTCTTCTGGCTGGCCTTCCTGATGTTCGTTGCCACGCCCCTTGGCATCCTGATGGCGGTCATCCTCGATGGCAAAGTCAAGGGATTGGTCATATACAGGACCGTCTTCTACATCCCGGTGGTGCTGTCACTGGCTCTCATCGGCATTATCTGGCAGCTGCAATACGCGCCTGATTCGAATCGTGGATGGATCGACAGTGTGCTCGCGTGGTTGGGCTACTCACACCCTGTCGTCTTCGGCCTGGATATTCCGTTCGTGAAGGACATCCCGTTCGTGGGCCAGTGGTGCCGGGATGTCTCACAGACGGATTGGGTCGGCGGACCGTTGGCCATAATTCCAACGGTGATCGCGGCCAGCTGGAGACACGTGGGCTACATCACCATCCTGTATCTCGCCGGTCTGCAGGCCTTCGATCCAACGTTGCGCGAGGCTGCCGCGATCGATGGTGCGAATGCTCGCCAGACGTTCTTCAAGGTCGTTTTCCCGGTAATGAAGCCGATCAACATCGTGATCGTTGTGATCACGACGATTGAAGCGCTGCGCGCTTTCGATCTGGCATACATCACCAACGGCGGCCGCAGCCCGTTGGAGTTGCTGTCAACGCTCATTACTAACAACGCCCTCAGCGAATCGACCCGTGTCGGATTCGGTTCCGCAATCGCCATCGTTCTGGCGGTGGTCTCGCTGGTCCCGATCGTGACATTCCTGCTAATGACGATGCGTGAGGAGAAGCAGTGAGCGACGAAGCCGTCACGCCGGACGAGGCCGCCGCGCCCACCGAACCGAGCCTCAAGCCAAGCGAAGCAGCAGCCCGGGCACTCCTGAACCACGTCGAATTCGATCTGATCGAGGCCGCCGACAGAGCGGCCAAGGCTCGCGAGGAAGCCAGTGCCGCGGAACGGGCGGCCAGATGTCAAAAGAGCCCGGTCAAGACCCGCGCTCGGATCAAGTTTCGTCGTATCGGGCTGTATGCCTTCCTGATCTCGATCACATGCGTCTGGCTGATGCCGCTCCTCGTCGCGGTATACGAAGCCCTGCGAACCAACAGCGACGTTGTCAGGAACGGCATCTTCTCAATCCCAGAGAGCCTCACGTTCGACAACTTCATTACGGCCTGGGGCAGCACGGAGCCCAGCTTCCCACAGGCCTACATCAACACCATGGTCGTCACGATTCCTGCAGTGATCGTCGTTCTGATCATCGGTTCCATGGTTGCCTATGCCATCTCCAAATACAGCTGGAAGGCGAACCTGCTCGTCCTGATGCTGTTCACGGCCGGCAACCTGCTGCCGCAGCAGGCCATCATCCTGCCCATGTACCGCCTCTTCAGCACTCACCTTCTGCCGTGGCTGTTTACCGACAACGGCGGGACCCTGCTGTACAACCAGTACATCGGAATAATCGTCATTCATGTGCTGTTCCAGCTCGGATTCGTCGTGTTCGTACTCAGCAACTACATGAAGGCGCTGGGCAACGAGATCATTGAAGCCGCCCTCATGGACGGGGCCGGCGTGTTCAGGATCTGGGCCGGGATCGTTATGCCGCTCTGCAAGCCTGCGGTTGCGGCGATGGCAACGCTCCAGTTCACGTTCATCTACAACGACTTCTTCTGGGCCCTGACGCTCATGTCCACGCAGGACAAGCGCCCAATAACCGCGGCCCTCAACACCATCAACGGCCAGTACTACACCAACTACAACCTTCTCGCGGCCGCGGCGTTACTTGCCGCGGTTCCAACCATCCTGGTCTTCCTGGCGCTGCAGCGGTACTTCATCAGTGGCCTGTCGCTGGGTTCCACCAAGGGCTGATCGACACAGCCCGGGGCCTCCGCCCTCCCGCGGACGGGTATTCTCAAGGCGGACGACGCTCGTCGTCCGCCTTCGCACTCTCAGAGCTGGCGGGACAACGATGCCGATAACTTTCGACACCACGTCTAGAACGTTCCATCTCCGTAACGACAAGATCAGCTACCTCCTACGGGTCCTGGAGAACGGCACGCTTGGGCATCTCTACTTCGGCGGCGCACTGGCGGAGTCGGGCTCATACGGGCGCCTTTCAGGGGCGGAGTACCTGGGGCTGTCTAATCGGTTGGGCGAGCCGGTTCCGCTCGAGTGTCCGACGCCCGGTACCGGTGACTTCCGTGTCACCTCACTTGCCGTCGAACAGCCCAATGGATCAACTGCGCTGGATCCGCGGTACACCAGCCACCGGGTGTTCGGTGGTAAGTCGGCCATCCCCGGGCTGCCCTCGACCTACGTTCAGGGGTACGACGAGGCGGAGACGCTCGAGATCCTGCTGACCGACACCCCGGCCAGCCTGGAGATGCGGCTCTTCCTTGCTCTCTATGCGGATCGCCCCGTAATCACGCGCAGTATCCGCCTGCGCAATATCGGGTCTGAGCCCCTTACTGTGCAGTGCGCGATGAGCGCCTCGCTGGACCTGCCCGACTCGGATTGGGATATGGTCCATCTGAGCGGGGCGTGGGCACGCGAACGGCACGTCCGCACGCGTCATTTGCAGCCCGGGTCTCAGGCGATCGGAAGTCTCAGGGGGGCATCCGGGCACGAGCACAACCCGTTCCTCGCGCTGAAGCGGGAACACACCACCGAAGACGCAGGCGAGGTGTACGGCGTTAGCCTCGTCTATTCGGGTAACTTCCTGGCCGAAGTAGAGGTGGACCAGTTCCAGACAACTCGTGTGCGCATCGGCATCAACCCGGAAGGCTTCTCATGGGCCCTGGAGCCGGGTGCCGAGTTCTGCACCCCGGAGGCGGTTCTGGCCTATTCGGAAACGGGCCTCGGATCGCTATCGGAGGCCTACCACGACCTGTACCGCGATCGACTGGCGCGCGGTGTGTGGCGCGATGCCCCAAGGCCAATCGTGCTCAACAACTGGGAGGCGACGTACTTCGATTTCGATGAGGCCCGCCTGCTCGAGATCGCGACTTCGGCGCGAGACCTGGGCGTGGAGATGTTCGTCCTCGACGACGGATGGTTCGGACGGCGCGATAGCGATGCCAGCTCGCTCGGTGACTGGACGGCGAACAAAGCCAAGCTCCCCGGCGGCGTGGAGGGCATCGCCCGCCAGATAGAGGCGCTGGGTCTCCGATTCGGCATCTGGATCGAGCCCGAAATGGTCAGCCCGCGGAGCCAGCTATTCGCCGATCACCCCGACTGGGCCGTCGGTGTCCCTACGCGGCCGCACACTGAAGGCCGCAACCAGCTCGTCCTGGACATGTCCCGCCGCGAGGTAGTCGACCATCTCTTCGGCGTCCTGTCGGAGCTGCTTGGACGCGCCCCCATCTCCTACGTGAAGTGGGACATGAACCGCAACATCACCGAGCCGTTCAGCTCCTCGCTGCCGGCAGCGCGCCAGGGTGAATTCTTCCACCGCTACATCCTGGGCGTGTACGACCTGTACGAACGGCTGGGTCGGGCGTTTCCGCAGGTCCTGTTCGAATCGTGCGCCAGTGGCGGCGGCCGCTTCGACCCCGGAATGCTGCAATTCGCTCCGCAGGCCTGGACGAGCGATAACACGGACGCGATCGAACGCCTGCGTATCCAGTGGGGCACATCGCTCTGCTATCCGCTGAGTTCCATGGCGGCGCACGTCTCGGCGGTCCCCAACCACCAGACCGGCCGTTCGACGCCGCTCGCCACGCGGGCGGCGGTGGCATTCTTCGGCGTTCTCGGCTATGAACTGGATCCGGTCGTCCTCACCGAAGATGAGCGGGCGACCGTCGCAGGTCAGATCGACTACTACAAGGCTCGACGCGAACTCTTCCAGCGCGGCCGTCTGGTGCGGTTGATCAGCCCGTTTGAGGGTGACGGCAACGAGACCGCGTGGATGACCGTCTCCGGCGATGCGGCGCGGGCTGTGGTGGGCCATTACCGCGTGCTCAACGGCCCGCAACGCGGTCCGGCGCGCCTGCGGCTTCGCGGTCTGGATCCATCGGCCGCTTACCGGGTATCGGTCTGGCCCGACGGCGACGACCCCGTTGCGGCTGCCAATTCCGGAGTTCGCGGCGGCGACGAGCTGATGCGTATCGGCCTGCTCGTCGCGCCAGAGAATCCAGCCGACTCGCGCAGCGACGGCGACTTCGCGGCCAGGCTGTTCGACCTGGTAGCAGAAGCGCCTGCCGCGAGCGACCGGAAGTGAGCGGAGGTCACCCTAGATGACTGCCAAGCCCTGGCTCTCTCCGGAACTGACGTCGGCAAGCCGATTGCCGATGCACAGCGTCCCGCACCTCGATCGGGTCGTTCTGGACGGACGGTGGCGCTTTCAGCTCCTTCGTTCGCCCGATGAGGAACCGTCCCCAGATTGGGCCGAAGCGGAGGTCCCGGGTTGCTGGACGATGCAGGGTTTCTGGGATCTGCCCCACTACACCAACGTCCAGATGCCGTTCCCCGGCAAACCGCTCCAGCTGCCGGACGTAAACCCGACCGGGGTATACGAGCGCGAGATCGACCTTACTTCCGAGTGGCTCGCGGGCCGGCGCGTCGTTCTGCACGTGGGCGCGGCTGAGAGCGTACTGATCGCCCGGGTCAACGGCAGTGAAGTTGGAATCAGCAAGGATTCTCACCTGGCGGCCGAATTCGATGTCACGGCCTTGGTCAAGCCCGGTAAGAACGCCGTCTCGCTGCGAGTCGTCAAGTGGTCCGACGCCACGTATATAGAGGATCAGGATCAGTGGTGGCACGGCGGCATCACACGCTCCGTATGCCTTTACGCCACGGCGAAGGTTCACCTGGCAGACGTCCGAGTCAATGCCGGCCTGACGGCCGACCTGGCGTCCGGGACGCTCGAGCTTCTGGCCGACGTGGAATTCACCGGGGGGGCGGAACCGGGTTGGTCAATCGAGGCGCGGCTGGGTGACGGCGCGCCGTTGAGCGCCGATGTACCGGTCGCGAATGCCGGGCCCGGCCCGCGCGTAAACCGGGCAGATTCGGACACGCTGAGCCGGTATCGGTTCGACCTGGTTGCGCGGCTCGTGTCCGTAGGCTTGACCGGACCGGACAAGGCCGAATGGGAGGCGATCGAGTCGCAGCTCCGGCCGCCGCTCGATGGCCATGCAAGACTGACCACGATTATCCCAAACGTCGTCCCGTGGTCGGCCGAGAACCCCCACCTCTATCCACTTCATGTCGCGCTCCACTCCCCGTCGGGCGTCATCGTGGAGGAAGTGGACCTGCGCGTCGGGTTCAGGCGGGTAAACGTCGAGGGCCGACATCTGCTGATCAACGGCGCCGAAGTCCTGATCCGCGGCGTAAACCGACACGACTTCGATCAGCACACCGGACGCGTAATCTCCCCCGATTCGATCCGCGCCGATCTGGTCGCGATGAAGCAATTCGGGTTCAACGCCGTCCGAACATCGCACTATCCGAACGACCCGGCCTTCCTTGACCTGGCGGACGAACTAGGCCTCTACGTCATCGCCGAGGCGGACATCGAGAGCCATGCCTTTATAGATAGTCTGTGCGACGACCCGCGTTACCTTGGTGCCTGGGTGGACCGCGTCTCGCGTATGGTCCGCCGCGACAAGAACCACGCCTGCGTGATCGCCTGGTCGCTGGGCAATGAGTCCGGTCACGGCGCCAGCCACGACGCCGCCGCCGGCTGGGTTCGCCGCTACGACCCGTCGAGGCCGCTCCATTACGAGGGCGCGATCCGCTGGCAGTGGTCCAGTAAGCAGAACGTCAGTGACCTGACCTGTCCGATGTACCCGCCGATATCGGCTCTCGTGGAGCACGCCGGTTCCGGCGAGCAGCGCCACCCTCTGATTATGTGCGAGTACTCGCACGCGATGGGCAACAGCAACGGCACTCTGGCCGAGTACTGGGATGCGATCGAAGCGACGGATGGCCTCCAGGGTGGATTCATGTGGGAGTGGTGGGACCACGGCCTGGTCCAGCGACTCCCAGACGGCACGACGCGCTGGGCATACGGCGGCGACTTTGGCGACACGCCGAACGACGGCAACTTCTGCCTGGACGGCCTGGTCTGGCCCGACCGCCGCCCCAAGCCCGCCCTCTGGGAGCATCGCCAGCTGGCGGCCCCGGTGCGCGTGATGCCCGGCCCGGGCGGGGCCGCAGAAGGTTCGATCGACCTGTCGAACCGGCAGTACTTCACCGGGCTCGGATGGCTGCGAGCGTTCTGGGAGCTTACCGCCGACGGCGAAGTCATCCGGGGCGGCGAACTCGAGTTGCCGGACGTGGCGCCACGAGAGAGTGCGACGCTATCTATTCCGGACTGGGTCCCGGTCGCGCGAGATGGTCGCGAATTGTGGCTTACGATCAGCTTCCGGACTGCCGAAGCGCTGCCGTGGGCGCCCGCGGACTTCGATGTCTGCTGGGCTCAGCTGTCGGTCGCCGAGACCGCCAAGCAGATCGCCGCGACCGCCACCGTCTCGGCCGGGGTCGCGACGGGAACCGACGCTCCCGCCCTAGATGACTCCGGTCTTCTCTGCCACGAACTCCTGGCCGCTGCGCCGCGCCTCTTGTTGTGGCGTGCCCCCATCGACAACGATCGGATCGTCGGTCTTGCCGAGCAGTGGCACGAGTGGGGCGTGGACGACCTAACCCGCACCCTCCTCTCCGTGCGTCGCGATGGTGGCGTCGCCGTCGTATTGAGCGAGGAACAAACGTCGAGCGGAATCGTCATCCAGCATGAGCAACGACTTCGGGCGATTCCAGGCGGGGGAGCCGTCATCGCGGAGAAGGTGACCATTCCCACGGAACTGACCGATCTCGCCCGCGTCGGCGTCGTAATGGAGGCGATCGGTGGGCTGGAGCAGGCGGAGTGGTTCGGTCGTGGGCCGGTCGAAAGCTACCCGGATCGATGGCGCGGCGCGCCGATCGCACGCTGGCGCTCCACAGTCGACGCCGAATACGTGCCGTATGTCCGGCCGCAAGAGAACGGCGGCCACGCCGGCGTTCGGTGGCTGGAGCTATCCGACGGGGCCGGGAGAGGCTTCCGCATCACCACCGACAGTCCGCGACAGATGTCGGCGACGCACCATCGCCCGGCCGACCTGGCTGCGGTGCGGCATGACGTGGAGCTGAAGCCCCGTCCCGAAACGATCATCTGCCTCGACGCAGCCCACCGCGGTCTCGGTACCGCCAGCTGCGGGCCGGACACGTTGCCGCAATACCGGGTTGGTCCCGGCACCTACGAATGGACCTGGCAGATCGCGCCGCTCGAAGCGCGAAACAAGCGGTAGGGTCGGGCACGCTGAGGAGGATCGGCGTACAGAGTCTCAGTGCGGCCCGATCAGCGTTCCCACCAGCACGCCGATCACGGCGACCGCGAGGGCCGACAGCGCCATGAGCGGCACTGTGAATCTGGCGAGGGGGTGAGCGGGCAGCGCCTCAACTGCCGCAACTCGGCCCTTGCGGGCGCCGGCCGTGTGCACCAGAAACCAACGCATCGTCAAGCCGACCGGTAGGAAAGCAAGGACAACCAGCGGGAGAGCGAAGATGCCGAGCCGGTGGGCCAGATATGCGGCACCGACCAGCATGACCAGGCATATCGCTGCCCACGCGCCATCCGCAGCCGTCTGCCGTCCCCCAGGCAGGGCCGGCCGGCCTCTAACCATGCGCCAGAATACGTAAGCCCCGACGCCGATCGCGGCGAGCATGAGCAGGAATCTCATGAACCCAAGTTTAGGTTACTCCTGCCCGCGCGTGAGGCGGCAACGATCAACGCATTGCAGCGACCGGCACCGGACGCGACTGGCGGCGCTGTCAGGAGTATTGTTGGCCGGGACACCATCCTCGACCTAGACATCAGCGAGTTTGCATCGAAATCGATTGCAAGGAGAAGAAGCAATATGTGGGGACTTACTCCAGCCCACCTGATAATTCTCCTAATCATCATTCTGATTCTCGTCGGCCCGGGCAAATTGCCGAACACCGGCGCCGCCATCGGAAAGGCACTGCGCGGTTTCAAGGACGCCATGGAGGGCAACGACACAGATCAGGCCGCTGCTCCGCAGCAACCGGGTCAGCCCGTCCCGCCGGTTCAGTATCCGCCGGCCCAGTACCCGCCGGTTCAGTACCCGCCGGTTCAGTACCCGCCGGCCCAGTACCCGCCGGCCCAGGCAGCGCCGATCTACCC
Source organism: Candidatus Limnocylindrales bacterium (assembly GCA_036386115.1). Classification (GTDB taxonomy): domain Bacteria; phylum Chloroflexota; class Limnocylindria; order Limnocylindrales; family CSP1-4; genus Fen-1039. The sequence continues at coordinate 4,073 of DASVJA010000072.1, read as the reverse complement.
CGCCCCCGTCGCGGCTCCACCCGCCCTGCCGCCACAGCCGCAGGTGCCGCCTTCCCCGCCCGCCGAGCCGCCAGCCCAGGGTTGATCTGCGGGCACCGATGCGTGACGCTGCCAACAGCAGTGCTCGCAGACGGTGGCTCATCCCGATCGGCGATGTTCAGAGCCGGATTGGGCCGCTTTCCGGTGTGGTCGTGGAATCGCAAGGCGCCGATCACCAATGGCTGGCCCATCGGGCCCGGAGACCCGGCGATCAGCGTTCTTGCCAAGCGCCAGCGTGGACTGCCGGCCGCCGGCTTTGCTATGCCGCTCCGCCTGCGATTCAGCCTTCGAGCGGCGCGTCCGACTTGAGCAGATCCCTGTAGGGCGCCAGTACTTCGGCGTGTGGCCACGTGTCGGCGACGATCTTGGCGCCGAAAGAGTCCGCGCTGGCCACGATGTAGGGCACCTGATCCATGTCGCGCACTCGAGCGGTGACGCGCGTCTTCAGCGTGGGCTTCCACGGCTCGATGCGATTGGCCAGCAGGCCGTCGAAGGCGAAGTCCTTGTACTCGGGGAAGTTCCAGGTTCTCCATGCCTGGCGGAAAACCTCTGGGTCAACCTTCAGCCAGGTTCCAAAATCGACCGCGAAGCCATCGGTCAGCTTGACCGGGAGCAAGACCCGCAGATAGAAGCCGACGTCCTTGATCGCCAGAAAGGGATCGTCCCCCCAAGTGGCGAGGAGTTCCGGATGTATCTCCAGATACACGTCGGGGACATCGAAAGTGATCGAGAAGGGCCGACCACGGGGATCCGGCGCGATCCCACAGCAGGAGCACGGCTCACCGGAGGCTTTGCCTCCAACTTTGGAACGGCTGGAGCGCGAAACGTTGGGCCTGGTCATTTTCTTGGATCCACCTGTGACTGGGGTTGAGTTGTCCGCCGTTCCGGGGTCGGCTCATTGCCGATAGTACTCAGCCCATCGACTTAAGGTTGGCGTCGCGTGCAAGCAGCGTCTTCAAACCACCACCGTTGGTCGGGGCGAAAGGAATAGGCCATGAGGAAGAACGACTCGAACAAGCGGGTAGTCGCAACGATGATCCGACTTGACCGCGGCGAGCGTCACGCTACGGTCTCACCTGCTCCGTTGGCCAGCCCTCGAAGCTCTACGGCGTGCTCAAGGCAATGCCCGCCGCTCCATCTCGACCTGCTGCACCATCGCAGCCTCCCCGAACGACGCCGCCGGAGCCGCCGCGAGCGCGGTGACCGAGCAGCCTGGCGCCGTCGACTGCCGCGACCCGGCGTTCGGGTCCCCCGGTGCGCATGATCACGTTCGGCGTCGGCCCAATTGTCGAGACGGATTATCGCCCCATTGGCAGATCGAATCGCCACATGCTCGCTGCTCATCGTGCCTGCTTGGTCAGTACTCGCCCTTGATAACGAAGAAGGAACCCCTGATCGTGCCGGCCAGCTTGGACTTCTGACGGGCGAACTTGAACCCCGAGGCAAGCTCGGCCGGAACCTCCATCCCGTCCGAGAGTTTGAACCCCACGGCCCGTTTGCCCGCGTCGTCGAGCGTGTACAGCACGTTGATCGACAGACCGCTCTCGTAGAAGACGTAGGCCCACTTGATCTTCTCGACCTGGAAGACCGTCGCTTCGAGCGGGCGAGATGAGATGACGATGGCGCGCTCCTCCTGGAGGATGCGCTGCACCCACTCGATTGTCCCCGCGGTCTCGCCCGCGGGCTCGACCGTGAATTCGTGGCCGTACTTGTTCTTGAAGTAGCGCGCCTCATTTGCCCGGAGGCCGGCGAGTGCGGGCGCCACCGGAGATGACTCCAGGCCGACGGTGGAGACGCTGGTGAAATCCACGACGTAGGACATGACTGGCTCCTGTGCGACGAGGAACTTTCGCGAGGAGTCGAATGTACCCGGTCGCGGTGGCATGGCCATCTCAAGCCAAGATTTGAGACGGAGGACGCAACGCCGGGGCCACCAGCCCGGCCGACGGTGTCTTCACGGCGCGGCGCGGTCCGATGCATGATCGGCCTCGTCCAGCCTCTGCAGCCCGCCGCGCCTCCCGCCGCCGCTACTCGCTCCGCAACGACGTCGGACGAGTCAAACCGTCCACCGCCGGCAACGTGGCCACTACGACCGCCATCGCCACGGCCAGGCTGACGCCCAGGACGCCCGCCAGGGAAGGATCGGGCAGTGGCACTTCGGCTACTGTCGCCATCCTCAGAATGGCCTGCGCCACGACCACGCCCAGCAACGCGCTGAAGCCCGAGACAATGACGAGCGGCACGCCCGCCTGCAGAAGGACGAGTACTCGCAGCCGTGAGACCGGCATCCCCGCCGCCCGCAGGATGGTGTACTCGCGGCGCCGCTCGAGCAGACCCGTCATCGTTGCCACGGCAAGGCTGCAGCCCGCCAGGAGCAGTGAACCGATCAGCCCCAGGCCGACGATCCGCGCCACTTCGGCAAATTGCGGGTACGAACTGACCTGACCCCTGGCGATGTACACCCACGCTGTCGGGTCCACGGCCTGGATGGCCGCCCGGACCCGCTCGCCGCTCGTCGCCGGGCCGTCCGTCGTCACGTACAACCGCGTCACGGGGAAACCGGCCGCCCCATCGCCGAACACGACGGGATCGATGATCACGTCCGGCAACCCCTGGACTTGTGAGGCATCGGGCACGAGCGGCGCCACAGTACCGGGCTCCACTTGGAACTCCACCGGCGGCAACGGCTGGCCGGTCTGGCTATCCCACGTCTGGGCATCGTAGGAGGACGCCAGCGAGACGCCCGACGCCAGGATTGTGTGAATGTGCGCACTCCCGCACGATGCGTTGGGGACAGCCATTGCCGCCATGAGTGTGTCGCACGGCACCACCCACGCCCGCATAGTATCGGAGCCAAGCGAAACCCCGATCGAGACTTCTCTGACGGCCAGAACCGATCGCACGCCCTGCACGTTGGGCAATCGCGCCGCAACGGCGTCGGGGGAATTGTCGCCATAAGGCACGGTCAGAACGACGCCGGGCCGGGTCGGCGCATCAAAGGCGGCCGCGTACGCCGTCGCATAGGACAAGAATGTGAAGAAGGCACTGGCGACGAAGACGGCCATGATGACGCCGGCGATCGAACCGAACGAACCGCGCGGGTCATCAGCCAGACGGCGACCGGCCAGCAGGGCGGACGGTCCGCGGGCGATCCGACCGAGAACACTGCCGACGACCGCCGTCAGCCACGGCCCGGCGAAGACGACGCCGATGATGATGAACGCAAAGGACGCACCCACGATTGCGAGTTGCGCGCTTTCGCCGGTTGAATTTCGGAAGATGTTGAGGCTGACAACCAGCGAGACTACGCCCGCTAGCGTGGGCACGAGACGCAACGCGCTCGGTCGCGGTGGCGTGACGCGCCTCTGGACGCCCAGTGGCGACAGAGCCAGCCGCCTCATCCCCGCCAGCGCCGCAAGCGCGCCCACGACCTGCACCACGAGCATGAGAACCAGGGCGTCGGCGAAAGGCGGTGAGATCGTCTCCGGCCACCACGTGCCACCGTCCAGCGGGATCTGTGCGACCAGCGGACGCGTCAGGGCGAAAATGAGAATCCCCGCTGGTGCACCGACCCCCGTATACAGCAGCGCCTCCACCACCGCCAGCCGCGCCACCTGCCCGGGAGTGGCACCGATCAGCCGTAGCGCGGCCAGCCGCTGTTCGCGCCGCGTGGCCGCCAGACGGGTGGCGGTCGCCACGAAAACAGCCACCGGAACCAGCGCGCCGATGACCGCTAGAACGATAATCAACAGCGCAACCGGGGGCAGGTTATGGGGCTCCGGCTTGGTGCGGAAATCGGCGATCGGGTTTGCCCACCCCCCGAGTTGGGCAGGATCCACTCCTATGACCGCGATCAACTCCTGCGGAGAGCGGAGTCCCTCCGGCCCGATGGTTCCCACGACGGTCCCGATCCGCGGCGCCAACTCGTCGGCGGGGGTTCGAGCCAGTAGATCGGCAAGAGCGGGCGAAACGTAGGCCTCGCCCCGCGCAGGCAGCCTGGACAAGCCCGGCGGAACGGGAGCGTCCGCAGCAAG
>DASVJA010000071.1:0-2920 GCA_036386115.1 Candidatus Limnocylindrales bacterium | reverse complement strand
ATGAGGCATCGGAGCCGCAACGACGGTATGCGGGTAACCGTACTGAGTCAGGACCGCGGCAAACGCCGAAGTCTCCTGCCCGTAGTAGGGCTGATCCGGCTTTGCGACCAGAACGAAGTACAGGGCCGAGCGCTCGCTTCGAGTCAACGATTTCGCAATGTACTTCGGCGAGGCAGCCGTCTCGAGCTGCAAGTTGTTGTTGAAGGGCCTGGGAGCGCTGGCCGAACCGGCGCCGCCTTCGAAGTACCCCGAGAAGGAGATCACGGACCCGAACGTGCCGGGGTGGTGCATCGCCAGGATGGCGGCGCAGTACCCGCCTTGAGACATCCCCAGCGTGGTTCGAGCCTGCTTCCTGGCGATGGTCAAGTAGTGGGCATCGATGAATTTAGGCACAGTCACGCCCATGAACGTGTCCATCCATTCGGCGCCGTCGTAGGAATTCGCGCACTGGCTGTCGTTGTACGGCCCGCCGAAGGCGTCGATGAAGACGAAGATTTCGGGTGGAATGGTGCCCGCGTCGATCATCGTGTCCAGCACCGTGGAGCTGTCCGTACCGCGATCCCACATCGAGAACGGAGTGGCGGTCTCATACATCACCGGGTAGCGGCGAGCGCCTGCGGGCGAGTATCCGGGCGGCAGATAGATAGCGACATCGACGGTCGAGCCTCCCTTCCACGGCGCCGGCAGTTGCTTCGTAGCGATCGTGCCCCGGCCGGTCGGCTTCCAGGCCAGCCAGGGCCGCGAACCCGGGATCGGTGACGCCGTGGGCGCAGGCGAATCTGTCGGCACCGCCGCGGACGACGGGTCCGTCGGAACGACCGCTGCGTCTCCCGCACCTGGATCCGGCGTGTCGGACGCGGACGGATCCGGCGGAACCGAGCCGGCCGCCTGGTCGTTCGGAGCCAGCCCCGCCACAGGCGGAGCGCCGTCGAGCATATGCGAGTCCGGCGAGAAGTTGACCAGATCGCCGAAGACGGGCACGGTTACGGCGAGCATCACCGCAACCAGAACCAGAGCCAGTGCCCGGCCCGACCGGCGCCAGTCGAAGCGCCGCTCCCGCCGGGCAACTCCGGCGACGGCCGCGGCTGCGGCAACGGCACCCGCCAGCGCAGGCCGCAGCGCCGACCCGAGCGAAGCCCCCGCCCAGCTCGATACGACGCCGATTGCCAGCAGAGTGAACAGGGTCAGCAGCCAGCCACCCGGGTCGAACGCGCCTGCGGTGCCAGTGGCCGCGGCAGCTGCTTGCGTCTCCGCTGCGAAGGTCGGGCCGAATACAACGGCCGCGGCGACCAGACCCGCCAGAGTCGCCCGACCGGGCCGGCCGCTGCCGATCGTGGCCACACCAGCCGCGATCGCGGCGAGCAAGAGGGCCGTGATCAGCTGGGCTCGGTCCGGGTCGAAGCCCATCACCACAAGGGTCGAGTTCGCCTGCCCGATAGAGCCAGAAACCACGGCCAGGATCAACACGGCCGCCGCGATACACCCACATACGACCATTCCCGTCATTTCGGGTCTCGCGCGCCGGGCCAGATCCGTGGCCGTCAATCTGCCGACCGCGTGAGCTTGTGACGATCGTGGCCGCCCCGTCTCATTCGACATTCTTGGCTGTTCCCTTTCAGCGGAATCTGACATCTCGGCCCTTCCTCATCCGCCCCGGCATCGGATCCTATCCGTTGACATCGCAATTATCGGCCGAGTCCCGTCGGGCGTGTGTTGGACTCGCGTCTACGACGGTCGGACGTTGGGTTGTGGACCGCTCAATGGGACGACCCGACGCCGTCCCGGCCAGGGGAACACAGTGCCCTGGAACGGTGCGTCAACTGCGAGACCATATGGTGACCAAGCGCAAACGAGTGGTTGGTGGTTCTATATGAGTAGCCACGGCCCTGACTGTTGAAGTGGGAGCAGTACGGACTTGACCGGCGCCACTGCAGACAAACGGTTTGAACGCACCCGCAGGCTCGCGTCGACTGTCTCCGAGTTGGGAAAGCTCGCCCCTGCCGTGATGTTCGGGATCGTGGCCTTGGGCGCAATGTCCTATCTGTTCACCTTCCCGCGGCCGATCGCCAACGCCGTCGCTGCCGTGCTCCCGATAGACCTGAACGACGCCGACCCGACGTTCGGGATTCTGAGCGCCGTCGGTCTCGGAGCCCTGAGCGTCGGGCTTCTGCGTGGAAAACAGGTTGCGTGGTGGCTGGCACTTGCCACCGTGGCGGCCACGCTATTCGGCCAGTCGGATCTGCTGCAGCACCCCGTTAGAACGGCCGTTGTCGGCGGCGTCCTGGCCGTCCTCGTGGCGGACCGGCGGCGCTACAAGGTGGAAACGGACGCCGGCTGGCGCCGGATCATCGTGGCGCTGCTGGTGGTCGTCGCGGTTGCAGTCGGCCTCGAGACCTCGCTCATCATCGCCTCGACGGGCAGGTGGCCCGCACCTCTGACCATGCTGAGTGACGCCACCGCTGCCATCGGCGGCGCTTTTGGTATAGACGACGACACCGCTGCCGGCCTCCTGCGAGGCACCAGCTTCAACGTACTCCTGGGACTGCTACTGCTGGCCGCGCGGCTGCCGATGGTGCTCGCCGCGATCGGCGTGCTGGCGCGAGTTCCCGAAGCCCCGCCCGATCCTTCCACACGGGCCCGAGCCAGGCAAATCGGGGCTCGCTACGGACGCGGCGCGCTGCTGCCGTTCCAGCTCGGCGACGACAAGCTCCTGTACTGCCCGAGCGACGCAGACGGCTGCATCGTCTACGGCCTGGCGGGCCGGACCGCGGTAGTGGTGGGAGATCCGATCGCGGCCGACGATTCATGCCTGGCAGTGCTGGATGCCTTTCGGGACCAGAGCCACCGGTTCGATCGCAAGGTCACGTTCTACCAGGCCAGCGACGCGATGCGAGCCAGTCTCGAGAGAGCCGGCTTCTAC
>DASVJA010000070.1:0-3692 GCA_036386115.1 Candidatus Limnocylindrales bacterium | reverse complement strand
CGCCAGGGCAGAAGCGTGGCGTCTTGGAAGACGTAACCGAGGTTTCCGGGTGCTAGCCGTACCTCGCCGGCCGTCGGCTTGTCGAGCCCGGAGACGAGCCTCAAGACCGTGGACTTGCCGCAACCGGACGGCCCGACGATCGTCACAAACTCGCCGGGGGCGACCGAGATATCCACGCCTTCGAGGGCGTGGGTGCCACCCGGAAAGACCTTGCCGACTCCCGAAAGAGTTAGGCTGGCGGGGCCTTCGGGGGTTGGCGCCGGCGGAACCTCACCCCACAGATAGGCTACGAAATCACCGATCTGGGACAGAACACTCACAACGCAACCTCCGATACGACACGGGTGTGGGCAACGAGGCGGCCCGACTTGAAGACGAGGCGTTCCGAATGGGCACCCCCGACGGCATCCACCACGGAAGTGGCGCGTATTGCGACGAGGTCGGCCGGTGAGCCCCCGCGGACGGCGACCGGCGGCAGGCCCATGACGCAGCGGGCAGAGACCGTCACTGCGGACAGGGCCTGTTCTGGGGATAGGTGTCCGGCCGACACCAGAAGCGACGCCGTCTCGAGCACGTCTGGGCGCCCGATCGGCGTGAACGGGTCGCGCAGGTTGTCGCCGCCTCCGGCGACGACGGCGCCCGCCGAGAGGAGCGCGCCGAGCGCGGTGATGCCGCGCGGGGTGCTCGTTCCCAGACCGCGGCCCTGCAGGTACAGGTTCGACCGAGGGAGGGCCACGACGCCAACTCCGGCCGCAGCGATAGCTCGGGCGATCCGGACCTGGTCGGCCTCCGCCTGCGCCCCGAGGCTGACAACGTGGCTGGCAGTGATCCGGCCGGCAGGCAGGGGCCCAGGTCCGACATGGCGCAGCAGGATCTCTATCGAGAGCGAGCGCGGATCCAACGTCTCATCGAGGTGGAGATCGAGCGGGAGGTTGCGCTCCCGCCCGAGTCCCACGAGATAGGCGATTGCCGAATCCGGATCGGGGTCGAGCCACGGTGCGCCGCCAATTGCGTCCGCTCCCGCATCCAGCGCGGCCTCGAGCGTGGCCCGGTTCGCGGCGCCGTCACTGCCGGAGAGCGGCAGCGCTCCGCAAGCGACAACTTGCAGGTCTGCGACCCCGGCGAGCCGGGCACGCACGTCGAGCAGCGCTTCCACGGACCGCAGCCCGATATCCGGTCCGGTATCGGCATGACTGCGGATGGCGGTAGCTCCGCCGGCAACGAGGTTCAGAGCCGCCTTCTCCGCGCGGCCCTGAACGTCGGCGCCGGAGAATCCCGATCGCGCGCCAATCCACGCATCAATTGCCCCGCCCAGGTCGCCGCGCGGGTTCGCCACGAGATCCGCCGTGTACGCCTTATCGAGATGGGCGTGCGGTTCAACGAACGAGGGCAGCAGCACGAACCCGCGCAGGTCGAGCGTCGGGACGCCCCGGACCTCGTCTAGGTGCGTCGGCGGCAAGGACGGACCCACATAGGCGATCGTCCCGCTGGCGACAATGACGTCCGCGACCGCGCCGTCTGCAAGCGTCACGCCGGTGAGCAGCCAGGAGCGACGGGGACTGGCCGCGGGGCGAGTGACGTCAGAGACCGGCGCCGCGGTTGTGGCTTCACGCAGTCTGTCGAGTGACGAATGCGGGTGCGCGGAGGCAGCCGCTGGCCACACAAGGTTGGCAACCATGCGATGGGTTTCTCCGATGACTGGGCGCCGATGGGGGCGCCGAGGGGCGATGGTCCCTTGGGACTCGTTGCGAGTCCTCAGTCGAGGCGGCCCTGCCGCCGTGCTCTAGCGAAGTGACTTCGCTATCGGAGAAACAAAAAACCGCAGTTCTCTCGAACTGCGGCCCCGGGACCGGTCCAGGCCCCGGATCTTCCCGAGCGGCTGCTCAGGGCAATGCGGCGCCTAGACCCCGTTCTCCACACGACGGGGCCGCCAGGGACAACACATGTTTTCCAAAGCGCCGAAGGTCTTCATGACCGGGAGTCTAAGCGCACCTTCGCGGATCGTGCAAGTCCTGGCAGGTTTCGCGACAGTTGCCGCTGACGCCCAATTCGGGGCGCCGCCGTAGGCGGCGAGAGTGGCGCGAGCGTGGTTCGCCATGAGTTGAGCCGGCGAGACGCCGGGCGCCGTGACTCGCGGGCCGCAACGCCGGAAGCTTCCGGAACGCCATCGGGAGTGCCCGCTGGGGTCATCAGGTCTGTTGGGGGCAAGGGCTTGCGCGACTCGGAGTTGTTCCCTTATGCTTCCGCAGCAATGAACGCCCACCCCTTCAGCCGCCGGGAGAACATGCGCAAGGCCAGCAGCCTGCGCTGTTCGATGATGTGTACGTGTATGCCCTGGCGGCCCCGAAGTGCGGAGGATGGGGTCTGAGGTTCCGGCAAGCTCATCGACGCAGCCGGACTGAAGATCGGTCCCGGGGCCGCGGACTCCTCAAAGGAGCCGCGGTTCTTTTTTTCTCCGAGCGAACACGTCGGGCAGCCGCCTGAACCCACCGCCCTACCCCAGGGCTCCCCGGGATCGACCTACGGTTCGACAAACATTGCGCCGCAAGGCGCCAGTTCCAGGAGAAATCATCCGTGTCTGACACCACTCCCGTCCAGAAAAGGGAAACGCTGGCAGTTCACGCCGGCCAGGTCGTAGACCCGACAACCAAGTCGCGCGCAGTCCCGATCTACGCCACCACGAGCTACGTCTTCGACGACGCCGCTCACGCCGGCCGGCTGTTCGGACTGCAGGAATTCGGGAACATCTACAGCCGCATCATGAACCCGACCACCGACGTCTTCGAGCAGCGCATCGCGGCTCTGGAGGGCGGCGTGGGTGCCCTCGGCGTCGCCTCAGGTCAGGCGGCTGAGACGCTGACGGTCCTCAGCCTCGCGCGCGCCGGCGACAATTTCGTCACCAGCTCCTCGCTCTACGGCGGCACTTACAACCTCTTCCGTTACACCCTGCCTAAGTACGGCATCGAGTTCCGTTTCGTCGACGGCTCCAAGCTCGATGAGTTCGAGAAGGCGATCGACGAAAAGACCAAGGGGGTTTACCTCGAGACCGTAGGCAATCCGCGCCTCGACGTACCGGACTTCGAAGCAATCTCGAAGATCGCCCACAAGCACGGCGTGCCGGTCATCGTCGACAACACTTTCGCCCCGATCCTTAGCCGACCGTTCGACTTCGGCGTCGACATCGTCGTGCACTCGGCCACCAAGTGGATCGGCGGTCACGGTACCGCGATCGGCGGCGTGGTCGTGGACAGCGGCAAGTTCGATTGGGCGGCCTCGCCGCGCTTCAAGCTCGACTTCGTCGATCCGGATCCGTCCTACCACGGCGTCAGCTACACCGGCGCGTTCGGCAACCTGGCCTTCATTCTCAAGCTGCGAGTGACGCTGCTGCGAGACCTTGGCCCGGCCCTGAGCCCGTTCCACTCGTTCCTCTTCCTCCAGGGCCTCGAGTCGCTGCCGGTCCGCATCGAGCGGCACAGCTCCAACGCGCTGGCACTCGCCAAGTGGCTGGAGAAGAACCCGGCGGTGTCGTGGGTCAGCTACCCCGGACTGGCTTCGCATCCGTCCCATAAGCTCGCCGAGAAGTACCTCTCCGGCGGATTCGGCGGCGTTCTGACCTTTGGGCTCAAGGGCGGCGTGGATGCCGGTCGCAAGCTCATCGACGCGGTCAAGCTCTTCAGCCTGCTGGCCAACGT
>DASVJA010000069.1:0-8251 GCA_036386115.1 Candidatus Limnocylindrales bacterium | reverse complement strand
GGAGCACTCCAACGTCCGCGCCGGCGCCTGAGGACATCGTCTGGGCGCCACCCGCGGATCTCGGTGACGAGCCGGGCGTGGCCCGCCCGACGTTCGGTGCCTCGGTTCGGGATCGGCCCAGAGAGGTCAGGACGCGGACCGGTTCGCAGCGGCCTCTGGTGGTCTCCGCGCGTCCGGCCACCGGCAGGCGCGAGAGTGCCCGCGTCGCGACGATCCGGCCGTCCGGCCCACCCAAACGCCCTCTCTCAGCGGCGGAGCTGATACTCCAGCGCCTCGATTGGACGGTCATCCGCCGCCTGGACGGCGTGCTCCAGGGCGACTACCGGAGCCTCTTCCGCGGCAACGGCATCGATCTGATTGACCTGCGTGAATACCAGCCCGGCGACGATGTTAGGTCGATCGACTGGAACGTAACGGCTCGGATGGACGCGCCCTACGTCCGCGAGTACGTGGAGGATCGCGAGATCACGGCCTGGTTTCTCCTGGACCTCAGCCCGTCCGTGGACTTCGGGACCGTTGACTCGGAGCGCCTGAAGAGGACCGTGTTGACGGACTTTGTTGCCACGCTCGCTCGTTTGATGACCCGGCGAGGCAACCGTGTCGGGGCGATGCTCTACGGTGGGTCACTGGAGCAGGTTCTCCCTGCGCGAGGCGGGCGGGATCAAGTGCTGCGCCTCATCGACGATCTCTTAACCCGGCCGCATCTAGCGAAGGCGCCGATGACGGACCTGGCACCACTCCTGTTGGCCGGCCAGAACGCAATCAAGCGCCGCTCGCTGGTCTTTGTCATCTCGGACTTCATCAGCCTTCCGGGCTGGGAGAAGCCGCTCAGCATTCTCAGCAGGAGGCACGAAGTCGTGGCCGTCCGACTCTCCGACCCGGGCGAGACCGTCCTCCCCGACGTCGGGCCGATGATCATGGAAGACGCCGAGACCGGCGAGCGAATCTACGTCGATACGCACAACGCGGCCTTCCGGCGCCGCTTTGCCGCGGCAATCAAGCGCCGCGAAGAGGAGGTCAACGGAGCCTTCCGCAAATCCGGCGTTCAGGCTCTCGCCCTTTCAACAGACGAGGACATCGTGCGCGCCGTCGTTCGTATGACGACCCTGGCCCGAAGGAAGGGCAGGTAGCAATGACATTCATCTGGCCCCAGATGCTCCTGGCGGTGGTTCTGGTTCCGATCGGAATCGGCCTGTCGCTGTTCATCGACGGGCGCAGGCGCGGCCGACTGGCGGCCTACGGCGGTCTGACGAAAGCCCAGGGCGAAACGAAGGTCGGCCGGATCCGCAGTCGAGTCCCGGCGGTTATGGTGATTGCAGGGCTGGTTCTGATGGCCGTGGCAATGGCTCGCCCTCAGGCCGTCGTGCCGCTCCCCAAGTCCGAGGGCACCGTAATCCTGGCCTTCGACATCTCCGCCAGCATGGCGGCCACAGATATGGCCCCGACTCGAATGGAGGCGGCCAAGGTCGCGGCCAAGGACTTCGTCGATAGGCAGCCGGCCAGCGTCACGGTCGGCGTCGTCGCCTTCAGCGACTCGGGCGTTTCGGTGCAGGCGCCGACCAGCGAGAAGGACGCCGTCCTGGCGGCCATCGATCGTCTTGCGCCGGCAAAGGGAACCTCGGTTGCCAAGGGCATCCAGGCATCCCTCGATGCCATTTCCGTTGCAGAGGCCGGCTACGCCTCGAACGACTTCTATACCACTGCGACCGCGGCGCCTTCCGTGGCACCGACGCCCACGCCTACTCCCGTCCCGTCCGGCACCCATGCTTCCGCCGTGATCGTCCTGTTGAGCGACGGCGAGAACAATGAGAACCCCGATCCGGCGACGGTGGCCCAGGCAGCCGCGAACCTCGGCGTCCGGATCTACACCGTCGGCATCGGCAGTTCGGCCGGCACTACGGTGACGGTCGATGGCTTCCAGGAGTTCACGCAGCTTGATGCGCCAACCCTTCAGAACATCTCGTCCGTCACTGGCGGAACCTACTACGGCGCCACCGATGCGCAGCAGCTTCTCTCCATCTACGACAACCTCAACGCTCAATTCGTGATCCGGCCGCAGCTGACCGAGATCACGTCCATCCTCGCCGGCCTGGGCCTGCTCTTCTTGTTGGCCGGTGCCCTCTCTTCCTTCGTATGGCTAGGAAGACTGCCATGACAAGGTGCCGCTAGATGACTTTCCTGTGGGTCGACCTTCTTGGTTTGCTGGTCCTCATTCCAATTGTGGTGGGCCTGTATCTGTTTAGCCTGCGCCGCCGACGCCCGGCAGGTGTGCGCTATTCGAGCCTTTCGCTCGTGAAGGCTGCGGCGCCCGGATCGTCTCGCGTCCGGCGCCACCTGCCGTTCGTGATTTTCGTTGCGGCGATCGGCGCTCTCGTCCTGGCCCTCGGCAGACCGGTCTCAGTCGTCGCCGTACCGACCAATCAGACGACGATCATCCTCACTCTCGATGTCTCCGGAAGCATGTGCTCGAATGACATCCTACCCAGCAGACTTGAGGCCGCGGAGGCCGCGGCCGCGACGTTCATCGACAGTCAGGCGTCGTCGGTTCGCATCGGACTCGTCGCGTTCAGCAGCTACGCACAGTTGGTCCAGGCACCCACGAACGACAGGCAGTCCCTGCTGGCAGCCCTCAAGAGTCTGTCCACGGGCCGGCGAACCGCCATCGGCGAGGGAATCCTGGCGTCCATCGACGCCATCTCGGCCGTGGACTCGAGCGTGGCCAAGAGCCAGAGTGACGTCTCCGGAGGGACTGCCCCGACGCCGGTCGTGCCCGGAGCCTATGCCCCTGACATCGTCGTCCTGCTGACCGACGGCGCCAGCAACTCCGGCACGGATCCACTCGTTGCGGCGCAGCAGGCGGCGGACAGGGGAGTACGCGTCTACACGATCGGATTCGGGACGGCCAACGGCGGCTCGATGAGCCCGACTTGTGCGCCGCAATTCCAGGGCCGCGAGCCCGGTGCGGGCGGCTTCGGCGGCGGTTTCGGAGGCGGTGGCGGGGCTGCGGGCGGCGGTGGCGGGGCCGCGGGCGGCGGTGCCGCAGGCGGCGGCAACTTCCGGCGAGGTATCGACGAGGTCACTCTGCAGAAGATCGCCGACATGACCGGGGCCAAGTATTACCCGGCCGAGAATGCGAGCCAGCTCCAGTCGGTCTTCCAGAATCTGCCGACGAACCTGATCGTCAAGCACGAGGTCACCGAAGTTAGTTTCGTGTTCGTCGGCCTGGGCGGGTTGCTATCCGCTCTCGCTTTCCTGCTGGGGAAGCTCTGGCGGCCGCTGCCTTAGGTCGCCGCCGTAGGTCGCTCCCCGGGCGGGCGGTGGCACCCGTTGCCCCGCGTACAATTCGCGCCATGACGCAGACCGAGCAGAACCCGTCCAAGGCGGAGCCCGTCGCCTCGCGCGGAGGACCGATCTGGGGGAGAATCTCGGCCCCCGCCGCGATCCTCGGTGGGCTTTTTGTAGCCTTCCTGGTGGCCGCGGCCGTCCTATTCCGCCCCTGGGCAACGCCTGGAATGGGCTACGACTCGGCTGCGTCGGTCCTGTATTTCGACCGGCTGGCCGCTCACCGGACGCTCGAGGGCTTCGTCGGAACGACGCCAAAACCGGCCATTACCATCCTCTACGGTCTGGCGTTCAACCTCCTGCACGATTGGCGGTTGATCGCGCTCATGTCGACGGTCTTCTTCGCCGCGATGCTGGTCACAGCTGCTTCACTTGCCTGGCGGACGGCCGGACCGCTGGCCGCAGGGCTGGCGGCGTTTGGATTGCTCGGCTCCCAACTCCTGCTCCTCGACGGCGCCCTCGCCTACTCGAACCCGCTGGCCATTCTGATGTGGCTGGTCGCGGGCCTGGCCCTCACGTCGAGTTCACCTCGCTACGGCCTGGCCGGGCTGGTCCTCTTCCTTGCGGCGTTGATGCGCATCGAGACATTCATCATCCTGGCGGTAGCGGCCGCGGCTCTCGGAACATGGCGCTTCTTGCCGCAAGGTCGCTTGCTCGGGCACTCACGCCCGCCCGCCCGCGCGATGCTGTTGTTACTGGGCGTGCTCGCATTGCCGTTGATGGTCGTCCACGACCTGCTGCTTACCGGCCACGGCCTGTTCTGGCTGGACGTGTCGGCTATCTACTCAAAGACCTACCAGGCAACCGTGCTGACGCCGCTCCAGCTGAACCAATTCCTGGTCCGTTACTACTCGGGCGCCTGGCCGCTGGCACTTCTGGCAGCTGCGGCGGTCGTGGATCTTGTCCGCCGCCGGCGCGTTGTGGTGCTGCTCGGGCTGCTCGCCTGCGGGCCGGGAGTCATCGCTTTTCTGGAGTTGCTCGCAATCAAGGGCACATATGTGTCCAACCGCTACACGATTCCGGCGGACGCGGCGCTTGTCTTCGCGGCCGCTCTCGGGGCGGAGGCTCTCGCTCGAGCGGCTGCGGCTTACGTGGTCCGCCGGAGGTCCATGCCTGCGCCGGCCACCAGGCTCATGGCCTCCCAGCGGGGCCGGGACAAGCTGGCCGTCGCCGGGGCAGCAGTTGCGATTGGGGCCATGGTTGCCGTGGCATTCGTCCGGCCGTATGGCCCGCTGGACCACGAGACGTGGACGGCGATCAACAAGTACCGTGCCCTACAGGCCAACTACGAGACGATCAAGCCGGCCCTCACGGCCGCTATAGCCGCGCTTCCGGATCAGCCGACCTGGACCTCCACGGACGTGGAGCAGATGCACTCGCCGCTCCCGCCCAGGCTGTATGTCCCGTCGATGCTGCTACCGCGCCTCACCGTCGATCTGAACATGCCGGTCTGGGCCATCCGTGACGGCTCCCCGGTCCTGGGCAATGCGTCGAATCTGCAGGTTTCCGTCAGGTCCATCGTCTACATCGATGCGCGCCAGGGAGCCGATCCGGTCGGGGACGATGAGCCGCTCGAGGTCGACCGTGCCACTCGCGTTGGACATGTCATGGTTACGCCGATCCTGGTGAACGCCGGCGCCGGATTGTGGCTGGTTCAGCTGGACCCGGTAGCCGCCTAGGCGGCGGCAACTCGCGGGTGAGCCGCAAAGAAGTCCGCGATGAGTCGGGCAGCGTCGAATGAGTCGGGCGATCCGCCCAGCGCCGCCGTCGCGCCGGTGACCTTTGGCCACGTGTGCCAGCCGCCGCTAACGACTCTAGTTGAGACGGTGCTTCCGCCGGAGCAAGCCCAGTCCGTGGTTGTCGAGGGGCCATCGGTGGCCTGTGTGGACGCTTCGTCGCACTGATCCATAGAGCGCCAGCGGGCAATCACGTCGGCCATCGGGGAGAAGGTGATGTCCACTTTGCCGCCCTTGATTGGGATCGTGCCGTCGGAGGTGCCGTGGATCGCAAAGACGGAGACGGGGTGGGCGAGGGTGCACGGGACATCGGCGCTGCCACTTTCGGTCGCCATGTTGCCGGAGACGGGCGCGATGGCGGCGATGCGATCGGAGAGGGCGCAACCGAGCCGGTAGCTCATCATCCCGCCCCGCGACATGCCGGTGACGTAGATGCGGTTGGGGTCGACTCCATCGCTCGCTTCCAGCCGGTCGATCAAGCCTGATATGAATGCGACGTCGTCCGCGCCGGGATGGCGACCCCACTTGACCGTGCTGCCGAAGGCATCCCAGCCGTCGGCGACGCCGTCCGGGTAGACCGCGATCCAGCCGAGCCGGTCCGCCTCGACATCGAAACCGGAGTCTGCTTCGATCTGGAAGCCGCCGCCGAATGAGCCGTGGAGGACGATCACCAGGCCCGGGCTTGCGTCAGGGCCGGACGGCCGATGGACTCGGTAGGTGCGATCGACCGCGTCGGCGTGGATCGTCTCGACCTGTGTCTTGCCGGTCAGCTGAGACTCGATTGTCGGCCGATAGGCCGGGACGAACGATCCGGTGACAAAGACGATCCCAGCGATCATGACGATCGACAGAGCGGCTCCGGATTTGCGGCCCGGCGCAGGAATGGTTGGAAGCCTTGCGGCCGAATGGAGGCGCTGGGGCAGGCCGAACAGCCAGGCGCCGGCGGCCGCGGCCCAGATCGAGGCCAGACACTCCATCGGCTCGACGGCCAGCAACTGCGGTTGGCTCGCGCCCGAACGCGCGGACCAGACCGCGGCCCACAAGCCGACCCAGACCATCCCGATCGCGGTTATGGCCGATAGCCAGGCCAGGCCCGGGCTGCGGCGGCGAAGGACCAGGGCTGTGATCAGCGGCCCGAACGGAAGCCACAATAGGAGCTGGTGCGAGGCGGTAATGGCACCCGGGTCTATCGAGTAGCCATGCGCGTCGCTCGGGAGTGCGATTGCCATGAGGAGGCGGAACATCGCCGCCGGCAAGATCGTGGCGCCGCCGTAGATTGCCGCTCGCCGCCCCAGCCGGGCTGAATGGAGTCCCGAAATCGCGACCACTTGCGCCGCCACCGTTGCGGCAACGAGCAGGACGATCGGCCAGTGCCACGTTGCATCGCTGAAGAATCGCTCCGGCCGGGAGATGATCGAGTGGCCGATGTTGGCCCGTGCCACCTCGATGGTCGCTGTGACCGCCCACAGTACCGGCGCCGCCAGGCCGGCGATCCTTGCCGCCCTGGTCCAGCGGCCGCGCGCCGCAGTTCCGGATTCTGATTCGCTCACGAGTTCCCTCGGCTTCGGGTGTCCGGCCATTGTGCCCGCTGGGGCCGGATCGCGTCCCGGACAGCGCTGCCCCGCGTCGTGGCAAGCCGCGGCGATGCCCGGCCGCTTACGATGTGCCGGCGCCACAACAGCCGCTCCGGAGGACAGCACCAGATGGACTATCACGCTTCCCGCGAGCCCGGCCAATTCGGGCCGGCGGGGAGCTACGGACCGCCGCCGGGTTGGTCGCCGCCCGCATGGGCGCCGGCTGCCCGCCCGCAAGCCCCGCTTCGAGCCGGCTTCGCCTGGGCCCGGTTGCTGCCCACCATGCTCGTGGCTTTGGTCATCGCAGGCGTAGTTCTCGGCGGGATCGGTCTGGACAAGGCGATCGCGGCCCCGAGCGCGGGTACGCTCGTTGTTGGAGGAACCGTCCGGTTGACGGCCGCTCCGGGCTGGGTTCTCGACCGCTCCGGCGACGTCTCGTCCGGCATCGAATTGCGCAAGGCCGGCGCCGTGCTGACCGCCGAGGTCGTCGCGCCGGTCGGCGCCGGAGGCTCCGCCTCGCTCCTGGCCGAGCAGCGGCCGTCGTTGGACGCCGAGGCCGCTCAGATCAGCTACGGTGACGTTCACACCACGACGATCAACGACTACGACACCTCGTTCGTGGTCTTCCAGGCCACCGTCGTGTCGCAGGGCGGCGGCGTCCTGGACGGTGAGCTCATCTGCATGGTCGTGGATGGCAACGACTTGGTCATCTTCGTGGCGGCTCGGCAGGGCCACCTGGACCCCGTAATCGACGACATCACGGCCATGCTCAAGAGCGTCGGCGTGAACGGATGACCGGGCCTGCTCCGTCACCTGCACCGCGCTGGGGCAAACAGACCTCGGTCTTTCAGCCGAGTCAGCCTGCCTTCTGGCTATTCGCCCTGCTGCTCGCGCTCGGCTCGCTCTTCTTCTGTGTCGAGCAGATCTTCATGGCCGAGCTGCCGGAGGCCTGGCTTCTTTCGTGGGCGCTCGTCCTGGTCTATGCGATCCCGGTCGCCCTGTTGATCTATCGCCTCGACCTGTTCGAGCGCGAGCCAAAGACGATGCTGGCCGGCGCCCTCCTGTGGGGCGGCATAGTCGCCGCCGGCCTGGCGGTCTTCGCGAACGAGGCCTGGCTCTCGGTCATCGGCAAGGTCGCATCGCCGGAGTTTGCCGCGCAGTGGGGACCGGCGATTGTTGGTCCGGGCGTGGAGGAGACGCTCAAGCTCCTCGGCGTAGTCGTCCTGTTTCTGATTGCGTCGAGCGAGTTCGACGGCGTCATGGATGGTTTCGTATACGGAGCGATGATCGGGCTTGGCTTCACCGTGGTGGAGGACGTCTCGTACTTCATCGTCGCGGCGGCCGCGGTCCCGGGAACGGCGGATCAGTCCGGTCCGGTAATCAGCACCTTCCTGCTCCGCGTCGGCGCGGGCGGTCTCTATGGCCACGTGTTGTTCACCGGGCTGACGGGCATGGGCTTCGCATACCTGGCGACCCAGCAGGCCTCGGGATTGGGAAGGCGGCTGGGGAGCGCGACGCTCCTGGTGGCGGCCGGCGTAGGCGCTCATGCCGTCTGGAACTCGCCCGTCGTGGACTTTGTCCTTGAGACGAGCAACGGCC
>DASVJA010000068.1:0-16200 GCA_036386115.1 Candidatus Limnocylindrales bacterium | reverse complement strand
CACGATCCCGGTCGGGTGGAACTGGAAGAACTCCATGTCCTGGAGCGGGATGCCGTGGCGGTAGCAGAGCGATACCGCGTCGCCCGTGAGGCTGTGAGCGTTGGACGTGATGCGGAACATCCGACCGAAACCGCCGGTGGCCAGCAGCACAGACTTGGCCCGAAATGTGTGGAGTTCGCCGTCGGCGGCCCGGTAGGCGACGACGCCGGCCGCCCGGCCGCCCTTGTCCGGCTCGCCGCCCTCGAAGAGCAGATCCACGACCTGATACTCGTCGAAGAACTTGACGCCGTGCTTGATGCACTGCTGGTAGAGGGTCTGAAGGATCATGTGCCCGGTTCGATCTGCCGCGAAGCAGGCTCGCCGGACCGGACCCTCGCCGTAGTTGCTGGTGTGACCGCCGAAGCGCCGTTGGTCGATCTTGCCGTCCGGCGTGCGGTTGAACGGCAGGCCCATATGTTCGAGCTCGATGACCGTCTCGATGGCTTCACGGGCGAGGATCTCGGCCGCGTCCTGGTCGACGAGGTAGTCGCCGCCCTTGACGGTGTCGAACATGTGCCACTCCCAGTGGTCCTCCTCGAGGTTCCCGAGGGCGGCGCAGACACCGCCCTGGGCGGTGCCGGTGTGGGAGCGGGTGGGATAGAGCTTGGTCAAGACCGCGGTGTTTACGCCTTCACGCGCCAGTTCGAGCGCGGCCCAGAGCCCTGCCCCGCCGGCACCGACGACGATTGCATCGTATGGGTGATCCATGGCTCAGGCTCCCGGAAGCTTGACTGTCATGACAACGATCGTCCCCATCATGAAGACGAAGGCGCCGGCCAGGTACAGAACCGAAAGGGTGAGCGTGCGCTTGCCGCCCTTGAGGTAATCCATCGTTACGGTCCGCATGCCCAGGATCATGTGGGCCAGAACTATGAGCAGCATCAGCCAGTCAAGGCCGCGCCGCAGGAGGCTGTTCCAGGCCTGAGTGAAGATCCAGGTTGCCGTCTGATCCTTCGGGTCGCTCAGGAAATGCTGCATGCTGAAATGCGCCAGGGCGAGCACGAATAGCGCCACGCCGGACAGCCGCATGAAATACCAGGCTCCCAGTTCAAAGCCACCGCTTTGCGGGCGAGGCCGGCCGGAGCGCGAATAGAGTGCCATTTCGACGCTCCTCCTAGATGCCCAGGGCCGGGCGCATGATGATGAACGCGCCGGGCAGTCCTACGCCGAAGAAAATCACCCAGTTCGCGTACCAGATCTGCTTGTGATAGACGGTCAGCCGAGGCCAGAAGTCCATCAGCAGGATCCGGATGCCGTTTAGTGCGTGATAGAAGAGGGCGGCCCCGATGAGAACCTCCATCGTCCGGCCGAGCGTGCTCGCATAGAACGTGAGCAGGTCGTCATACGCACTCGGGCTTGCGCCCGCCAGGAAGATGTCGAAGACGTGCAGGAGCACGAAGGCAAAGATGCCAATCCCAGAGATGCGGTGGAAGGCCCAGGCCAACATCCCTTCTGAGCCACGGTAGCGAAGCAGCATGCAGCCTCCCAAGCGTTTCCTGCTCGGGATCATCCCGACCAGGGTGTGAGAACTTCCTGGCCAGACGGCCCTCAGGCCTCCAGGCGAGCGACGATCGCGTCGGCGAACTGACTCGTCCCGGCGGATCCGCCCAGATCGTACGTAGTAATGCGACCCTCGGCGATGACATCGCGGATTGCACCTTCGACACGCTCGGCAGCCGTTTGCTGGCCGATATGGCGAAGGAGGAGGACGCCGGAGAGCATCAGCGCGGTTGGGTTGGCCTTGTTCTGGCCGGCGTATTTCGGAGCCGACCCGTGGACAGCCTCGAAGACCGCGGCGTCCGGACCGATGTTTGCTCCCGGCGCCACGCCAAGTCCACCTACCAAACCGGCGCAAAGGTCACTGACGATATCGCCATAGAGATTCGGCAAGACCAGTACGTCGTACATCTCGGGCTTCTGGACGAGCTGCATGCACATGTTGTCCACGATGCGGTCTTCGAAGGCGATCTTGCCTTCGTACTCGGCCGCGATCGTCCGGCAACTCTCCAGGAAGAGGCCGTCGGAGAACTTCATTATGTTGGCCTTGTGGACGGCCGTGACCTTGCGGCGGCCGTTGGCGACGGCGTACTCGAAGGCATAGCGGGCGATCCGCTCGCTCGCGGCGCGCGTGATGATCTTGATGCTCTCCGCGGCGTCCGGGCCGACCATGTGCTCGATGCCGGCGTAGAGGTCTTCGGTGTTCTCGCGGACGATGACCAGGTCAACGTTGTCGTAGCGGGTCTTGAGACCCGGAATGGACCGGACCGGCCGAAGGTTGGCGTACAGCCCAAGTGTCTGGCGCAAAGCCACGTTGACGGACCGGAAGCCGACGCCGACCGGCGTTGTGATCGGCCCTTTGATCGCGAGCTTGTTGCGAACGATCGAGTCCAGCACGGCCTGCGGGAGCGGCGTGCCCTCCTTGGCCATGACGGCCTCACCGGCCTCCATGACCTGCCACTCGAACTCAACGCCCGAGGCGTCGAGGACGCGCCTGGTCGCCTCGGCCAATTCGGGGCCGATACCGTCGCCTGGGATAAGAGTCACTACATGGGCCATAGGCGGAATTCTAGCCGCAAGGCATGGAGCACGGCGATGGCATCCTGCCGCGCCGCGGACACGGACTAGAATCCGGGCGGCGACACAGCGTTCGCAGCCGCCGCGTCGTCTGCCCGTTACCGGCCGGGATGCGGATTGGATTGGGGGACATATGAAACAGCCGCCGCTAAGGCACTTCGAGGAGGACCGAGAGGCTCGTCTTCCTTACCGCGCGTCTGGTCGCCGGGCCTACTTGGCAGCCCTGCCGGTTATTGTGGCGATCTCGGCGGTCGCGCTTCTGGGCGTGGCCGGATCGAGGATGGGCTCCCAGCCCACAGCGAGGCCGACGGCATCCGGCGCGTCGGCAAACGTGCCCGGCTCTCCGTCGCCGAGATTCAGCCTCGAGTGGGACAACGCGGCGCCGAGCTCAATCGACATGCCTGGCTTCACGAACCTAGCAGTGGGTCCGTCCAACGCAGTCCCCTTCGACATGGCCCCGGACATATTGCCATTCGACTCCGAGGGCGGCGACTTCCTCTACGGGTCCGATCAGCGCCTGTTTGTCCTGACGGGGACGCAGACCACGCTCCAGGTAGGGACCGCTCGACCGTGCGGGCAGATTGAGAACGCGGCGATCTCCGGAGTCGCGGTCATCTACTCGGAGATAGTCGCCGCCGGCTATAGCGGAGACGGCAATGCCGATTGCCCCAACTTCGGCGACGCCGTGGATTGGTACGTTTCAATCACGGACTTCAACGGCACGGTTCGCCAGGTCGCGAGAGGGACCTACGCCGTGCCGCCCGGCTCGGACACCGCGTCGGCCGCTCCAGACGTCGCCATCGCCGCCGGCGCGTACGGATTCAGTCGCCCGGACAAGGGCGGCAAGTCGGCGGTAGTCGAGGTTCACTTGCTCGACGACGATACGCAAATCTTCCACAGCGATCCATTTCACCTTCCGGTTCAAATCCTTCGCGGAGCGGAACGGCTGGTCATCATTGGGCCGGGACCGGTTGCGGTCGGTGACTCAAACGACACGCTGTCGATTTGGTCGGCTACAGATTGGCAACCCCTTGAGGCGATAGGACTGACATCAGGCGCCGTTGCCCTCAGTCCCGACGGTCAGACCCTTGCCTTTGCGGGCTGCCTCAGCCCCACTCAATGCACGTTCCTGAACATGCTGAGTACGAATGGCGATTCGGGGATATCGCTTCCGGCCACGGCAACCTCAGTTTCCACCGTCTGGGGCCCGACTCCTCCTTCGCCGCGACGGTCTGGATCTCAACCGCGCCCGACGGAAGGCCCTACATAGGGGTCGAGAGCCCACTGATCGGGGGCCTGGTCGCTCTCATTAGCCAAGACCAGCCGATGTGGGTTCACGTCGAAGACGAGGAGGTCACCTGGCTCTCGCTCAACACGGAAGGAAAGGCCGCCTTGGTGCACTTCGCCCTCAAACAACTTCTTCCGGCGGCCTAAGGCAGTTCCGGTAGATCCACGTCGGCAGAGCCGCCCGGCGCTCTATCGAAGCTTACGATGCGACCCGTCACAGCGTTCTCTGCCGCTGCGTCGTCTGCCCGTTGCCGGCAGGTAAGCAGTTTCGATTGGGGGTCACGGATGACACAGCCGCCGATGGCGCGCTTTCACGAGGATCGTGAAGTTCTCCTCCCCCATAGCAAGTCCGGGTGGCGCGCCTATCTCGTGGCGCTGCCGGTCGTTGCTGCAGTCGTGGCCGTTGTCTTGCTTGGTGTCGCCGGCTCCTGGAGTGCTCCGGAGGACACGGCCCGGCCCTCCGCATTCGAACACCTGGCTATGGCGTCCAGCTCGCCTTTTGCGAGCCCAACACAGCCGACGCCCACGCCGCAACCGACTCCCTACGTGCTTCCCGAGTTCCTGACGATCGAAGTAAATCCGGCCGACCGGATTGCCTACGATGTGCCGTCCGACACCTATCCAATCGACGCCGACGGCGAGACCTTTCTCTTCAGCACGAACGACACCAGCCTCTTCGTGCTCACTCCGAGCCGGAGTCCCATCCGAGTGGCGACCCCTCGCCCGTGCGGCCAAATCGAGCAAGCCGCCATCTCCGGCATGCAGGTCATCTACTCGGAGATTGTCCCCTACGGTTACTACGGAGACGCAAGGTATGGTTGCCCTGCCAACTTCGAAGATACCGTCGATTGGTATGTCTCAATAGTCGGCACAACGGGTGGGAGCCGCGTAATCGACTCCGGAAACTACTCGATAGCGGCCGACGCCGGGGTGGCCGACGCCGGGCCAGCGGACGCCGCGCCACGCGTTGCCATCACGGACCTCACATATGCCTTCAGCCGCCCAAACCCGACCGGTGAGTCCGCCGCAGTCGAGGTCCATCGTCTGGCCGACGACAAGCGGCTGTTCAACAGCGCATCTCTCTTGACGCCTGTGCAGGTCCGTCTTGGAGGCGACCAGTTGGTCGCCGTTTCGCCCGGGCCGGCCTGGGCCGACAGGCCGGATGGCGCCCTGTCCGTCCTGACGACCACCGACTGGGCCACGCCCATGCAAGTCGTCAGCCACACGTCCGGTTTGTTCGCTCTGAGTCGCGACGGCAAGCGCCTGGCCTTTGCCGGCTGCAATGGTGATGCGCAGTGCGGAACGCTCGAGGCGATCGATCCGGGCGTCCATTGGGGCCTGGGCCTCGACTCTCCGGCAACCTCCCTTTCGATCGACTCCGGTGCAGCCTCCATGTTTCAGGCAACGGCCTGGATTTCTGCAACCGACGGCGCATCGTCCGTACATCTGATCGTGGGGTCCAGCGATAACCGCATCGCCCTATCCGGACTGGAAACGCCGCTGTGGGTGCACATCCAGGCCGACGTGCTGTTGTGTCTCACCATCACGTCAAATGGCAGAGTCCAGCTCATGCGGCTCGACCTCAACCAGGTGCTCCCTGTGGTCTGAAGCGGTCGCCGACACAGCCCGTCTTCGCGTGCCTGCTAGGATCGTTTCGACGTCGCCGGGGCCGGTGGGGCCTTCGCTCCTCACCCTCGGCTCGCGACACGAGAATCGGAGCTGCCGGGCGTGAAGATTCAGGAAGCCGACGCGAAGTCGCTCTTGCTGGCGCAGGGTTTGCCGGTCCCGCCGTGGACTGTCGCTCGTAGCCCGGCCGAGGTCGGAACAGCCGCCGAAACATACTTCCGAGCCGGGGCCGCCAAGGTCGTCGTGAAGGCCCAGGTCCTCGTCGGGGGCCGTGGCAAGGCAGGCGGCGTGAAGCTCGCCGGATCACCGCAGGAAGCCGTCGGCGTCGGCGCGAAGATCCTCGGCATGGACATAAAGGGCATTACCGTCCACAAGGTTCTGGTGGGCGCGGCCGTGGACATCGTCAAGGAGTATTACCTCGGCGCGATCATCGATCGAGCCGGACGACGGATCACCTTGATGGCCTCCGCCGAGGGCGGCGTCGAGATCGAAGAAGTTGCCCGCCAGAACCCCGGCGCGATCCACCGCGTATCCGCCGATCCCCTGCTCGGACTGCTGCCATTCCAGGCTCGGGCGCTGGGTCTGGCGATCGGGTTGCGCGATCCGCTGCTGAACCCATTTGTCGCAATCGCCCAGGGGCTCTTTGCGGCCATGAAGGCCAACGACGCTGACCTCGTGGAGGTCAACCCCCTCGTGATCGCGTCCGAAGTCGGGCCGGACGGCAAGACTTCCCAGCGCCTCCTCTGCATCGACGCGAAGATCACCCTCGATGACTCCGGATTGCCCCGCCACCCCAAGCTCGAGGTACTGCGCGATCTGGACGAGGAAGACCCGACGGACGCCGAGGCTCGACGGCTCGGGATCAACTTCATCCACCTGGACGGCACCATCGGCTGCATGGTCAACGGCGCCGGCCTCGCGATGACGACGATGGACCTCGTCAAGCACTACGGCGGCGAACCGGCAAACTTCCTGGATGTCGGCGGAGGTGCGCGGCACGAAACCGTCTGCGGGGCCATGGAACTGATCCTGGCGGATCCAAACGTCAACGCCATCCTCGTCAACATCTTCGGCGGAATAACCCGTGGAGACGAAGTAGCCGCAGGCTTGATCGAGGCAAGGGCCGAGCAATCGCGCGAGGTTCCGATGGTCGTCCGGATCGTGGGTACCAACGCCGCCGAGGCAGCCGAGATGCTCCAGAAGGCGAATTTCGTGACCGCCGCCTCGCTGGACGAAGCGGCCGAGAAGGCAGTCGCTCTTTCGAAGGGGGCCGCTCGATGAGCATCTTGGTAGGCCGCGAAACTCGATTGGTCGTTCAGGGCATCACGGGACGAGAGGGCGAGTTCCACACTCGCGCCTCAATCGCCTACGGCACCAATGTCGTCGCCGGAACCCGGCCCGGCAAGGGCGGTCAGATGGCCATCGACGGCAAGGTTCCGATCTTCGACACCGTGGCTCAGGCCGTGGCCGAGGTCGGTGCAAATACATCGGTCATCTACATTCCCGCCTCGGGCGCACCGGACGCGATTCTCGAGGCGATCGACGCCGGCATTGCCACTATCGTTTGCATCACCGAGGGGATTCCGGCCCTGGACATGATCCCCGTGGTCGAGGCGGCCCGCCGGATAGGGGCACGCCTGATCGGCCCCAACTGCCCCGGCGCCACATCGCCCGGCCGGGCCAAGATCGGGATCATTCCGGCTTCGATCCACAAGGAAGGTCGTGTTGGCGTGGTCTCGCGCTCCGGCACCCTCACCTACGAAGCCGTCCAGGCGATGACGGATGCCGGCCTGGGCCAGTCCACATGCGTCGGCATCGGGGGCGACCCAATCATCGGCACCACATTCCTGGACGTGCTCAAGCTCTTCCGCGACGATCCGGAGACGGACGCCATCGTGATGATCGGCGAAATCGGCGGTTCGGCCGAGGAAGAGGCGGCTGCGTTCGCGGCCGAGCACCTCAAGGGCGTGCCGATGGCCGCCTTCATCGCCGGACGCACAGCTCCCCCGGGGCGCCGCATGGGTCACGCCGGGGCGATCATCTCCGGTGGCGCCGGTACTGCCGCGGAAAAGATCGCGGCCCTTGAAACCGCCGGCGTGCGCGTCGCAGACTCGCCGACTCAACTGCCGAGGCTGCTCCTGGAGGCCGGCTACCGGCCGTAGGCGCGCGCCGCACACGCAGCCGGGCATTCGGCCGCATGTGCTCGTCTTTCCGCTCCAGACGAAGCGAGGTGGTGCGTGGGGGTTCTCATGGATCTGGTCGCGGGCGATGCCCGTGAGATCCTGCTGGCAATCAGCGTCGACGATTGGGCGGGGCTGCGAGATCGGCGCCGCTTCCACGCCTACATCTCACTAGGCGGCGGCATGGATCCGACCTGGCTGGACCTCTTCGCCAGAGCCGTCAGGGAGGTCATGGATAGTGCGTCCCCAGGTGCGTTCGGCGACGCGGCGTGCCCCCTCGAGAGCAGGCTCCAGAGCCGCCTTTCGCATCTGGGCGATAGAACGGTCGAACGCGTCGCCCCTCACTGGATCGAAGAGGTGGCGGTGCTACCGGGCGACCGTGTAGACCGGACGGCCGCCCGCTGGATCGAGCTGATCGATGCCGAGGTCTGCAAGGTCGAACCAGAAGAGAAGCCTATGCTCCGCGCCCTGACGGGCGACCTGATCGATTTCTGCAGGGCGGCCGCCGATGCGGAGGACGTGTTGTTCGCCTGGTCGATATAGGGGTAAACACCTAGTGGTTGGCCTCAGAGGCAGCGACCGCGATTTCCCGCGGCCATGCCTTTGGAGCGCCACTGTCCCGCCTCTAGTACCCGAGCTTGGTCCAGGCCGGGCCGCCGGGCGCCTCGATGAATTCCACCAGGACGCCGTTGCAGCTCTTCGGATGGACGAACGCAACCGGGCCCTCGCCGCCCTTGCGCGGGGCTGCATCGATCAGGGTCAAACCCCTGGCGGCGAGGCTGTCCAGGGCGGCCTGGATGTCCGGGACCTCAAAGCAGATGTGATGGAAGCCTTCGCCCTTGGACTCAAGGAAGCGAGCCGATCCGGTGGTGTTGTCAGTAGGCTGGACAAGTTCGATCTTGGTCTCGCCCACGGGGAGGAAGCCGATGACGACATGGTCGTATTCCATGTCCAACACAGTTTCCACGTCCAGCCCGAGTTTGTCGCGATATAGGCCGAGAGAGGCGTTCATGTCGCGAACGATGACTGCGACGTGGTGGATCCTGCCGATGCCGATGCCGATGCCTTCGGGAAGGGCGGACTTGAGCTGATCCATGACTCTCCTGCGGCTATCTGGATGCGGTTGAAGACCGGACAGGCGTTCCAAGTGCGAGCTGACATTCCTGACGCCAACCGTCGGCGCCATATTACGTAACCGGAGTTGCTCCTCGGCGGCACAACTGGGCCGCTGGTCGTGACACCGATCTGAGGCGATCAGGCGAGCCCGACAGGCAGCTGTCCGCAGCTGCCGTTAGGAACGCCTATCTAGGGAGCGTGGCAGCTGTCTGCAGCTGCTAACTCCTGTCCCGGGCTTCCGTCCTCAGATTGATCGGACTAGACCGTGATCAGCTCTCGATGCTCGCCCCAGACAGCCCGGAGGCAGTTGGAGATCTCGCCGACGGTGGCATAAGCCTTGACCGCTTCGATCATGAACGGCATCAGGTTGTCCGTGCCTCTGGCGCAGGCCTCGAGTCGGCTCATCGCCGCCTCCCATGCCGCCGGGTCTCGCTCGGCGCGAACCTTGCGCACGCTTGCCACCTGCCGGCGCTCGCCTTCGGGGTCGAGCTTCTCCAGGGACGGCGTGGCCGTCTCCTCGTCGCGGAACTTGTTGACGCCCACGACCACCTTGCTGCCATTCTCAACAGCTCGCTGAACCTGATAGGCGGCTTCCTGGATATTCCGCTGCTGGTAGCCGGCCTCGATTGCGGCAAGTGTTCCACCGAGAGCCTCGATCTCCTTGAGATAGTCGTTGGCGGCGGCCTCGAGCTGGTTGGTCAGGGTCTCGACGTAATAGCTGCCGGCCAGCGGGTCCGGCGTCTCTGTCACACCGGACTCAAAAGCCAGGATCTGCTGGGTTCGAAGTGCAAGGCGGGCGGCCTCGGCGCTCGGCAGGGCGAGCGCCTCGTCACGCGAGTTGGTGTGCAGGCTCTGGGCTCCGCCGAGGACGGCCGCCAAAGCCTGGACCGTGGTCCGAACGACGTTGTTATCGATCGACTGGGCTGTAAGCGAGGAACCGGCAGTCTGGACGTGGAAACGGCAGGCCATGGAGCGAGTGTTGGTCGACCCAAACCGGTCCTTGATGATCCGGGCCCACATTCGGCGGGCGGCGCGGAACTTTGCCACTTCCTCGAAGAGCTCACTCCAGGAGGCGAAGAAGAAGCTGAGCCGGTCTGCGAACGCATCGATGTCGAGGCCGCGACTCAAAGCCGCGTCGACATAGGCAATGCCGTCGGCCAACGTGAAGGCCAGCTCCTGAGCAGCGGTGGCTCCCGCCTCACGCATGTGGTAGCCGCTGATGCTGATGGTGTTCCAGCGCGGCAGCTCCTTGGAGCAGAACTCGAAGATGTCTGTGACGAGCCGCATCGATGGCCGCGGCGGGAAGATATACGTGCCTCGGGCGATGTACTCCTTGAGGATGTCGTTCTGGGTCGTGCCGCTCACCTGACCGCGGGCTACGCCCTGCTTCTCGGCCGCCGCGACGTACATCGCCAGCAGAATGGCTGCTGAGGCATTGATGGTCATAGAGGTGCTGACGGTCCCCAACGGAAGGCTGTCCAGGAGGACTTCCATGTCCGCCAGGGAGCTGACCGGAACACCGACTCGGCCGACTTCACCTTCAGCTTCGGGAGCATCGGAGTCGTAACCCATCTGGGTCGGTAGATCGAAAGCAACCGAGAGGCCGGTCTGGCCCTGCTCCAGGAGGTAACGGAAGCGGCGGTTCGTGTCTTCCGCGGTCGAGAAGCCTGCGTACTGGCGCATCGTCCACAGGCGGCCGCGATACATGGTGGGCTGGACGCCGCGGGTGTAGGGGTACTCACCCGGACGACCAAGATCTCGGTCCTCGTCCAGACCGGCTGTGTCGGCCTGCGTGTACAGGTCCTGGATCTCGGCCCCGGAGGTTGTGAGAAAGCGCTCCTGGCGCTCCGCGGAGCGTGAGACGGCCTTGGCGCGGGTGGTTGCCCGCCACCTATCCCGTCCCGGATCTATGACCTGATCGGCCTTTTCCTCGCCCTGACCTGCTCCGCGATCATCCGCCACTTCGCGCTTCCTCTCGGTATTGCCTGTCGCTGATTGCGCCAGCGTGCCACGGATGATGGCACGGACCAGGGATAGCCTGCCAGCTAGGGTCATGGAACGCCGTCGGCCGCCGTCCGGCGGTCGGCAATTTGCCTGCTCCGTCAGGGCCGGCCGGTAGGGACTCGCCACTAGCTTCGGGTGTCTTTGCGTAAAGACACCCTGGGCAATCAAGCCTGCATTCTCGCCGCCATTTTCGCGAAACTGGCGTCGCGGTACCCCCGGCCCATTCGAGTAATGGAAAACACATCCTGATATCCACAGAATCGGTGAACAACTTCGCGGATTTGTGGATAAGCGAACCGACAGGCAATCCGCGTGCGGTAGCATCAGCAACACTGAAATCCGGACTCGACACTCGCTGCCGCGCAGGTGAACTGCGCGGCAACACCGCAAGAGTCGGCGCTCCGCCAACGAAACCGGACTCCGAGTGAGGTGATACCACGGTGGCCATTGTCATCGCGATAGCAAACCAGAAGGGTGGCGTCGGCAAGACCACCACCACCATCAACCTGGCTGGCGCTCTTGCGGAGCACGGCTTGCGAGTGTTGTGCGTCGACATGGATGCCCAAGCAAATCTCACCGTGGGGCTTGGAATCAATCTCGCAAACGTCGAGAAGTCAATGGCCACGGTTCTGGGCGAAGGACGCTCCCGCCTGCAGGACGTAATCATCACGACGGACACGCCCGGTATCGACGTAGCCCCCGCCACGCTGGACCTCGCTTCGACCGAGGTGGACTTGCTAAGCGCCATCGGCCGCGAGTACGCGCTCTCCGAGGCGCTCGACGAATGGGCCAGAGGCAACTACGACTACATCCTCATCGACTGCCCGCCCACCCTTGGCCTTCTGACCATCAACGGCCTTTGCGCCGCCAATGGCGTGATCATTCCGGTCCAGACGCAGTACTACGCCCTCAAGGGCCTGGCCGCGTTGGTGAAGGTCATAAACACGATCCGCGCCAAATTGAACAAGGATCTTCGGGTACTGGGCTTGCTTCCCACCTTCTACGACCCACGCACCGTTCTCGGCCGTGAGATGCTCGACGAGATGCGTGAGAACGGCGAGAACCATGTCTTCGAAACGATCATCCGCAATGCCGTGAAGCTCGGAGAAGCCCCTTTGACCGGCCAGCCGATCACCGCATATGCCAGCGCCTCGGAAGCCGCCAACAACTACCGCGATCTCGCCAGGGAGGTAATCGCGCTTGGCTAAGCCGGATTTCCGAGCCGCGGCAACTGCGCGACTCAACGAAGAGAGGACGCAGGGTCTCTCTCAAAACGTCCTGAGCCTCCTCAACGCCGACGAGACGACCGTTGTCAGGCCCGCAGCCGTCCGGAACGTCCCCGTCGACAGGGTCACGGCGAACCCAAACCAGCCGCGGCTCTCGATGGACAAGGCCGGTCTGGAGGATCTGACCAACTCCGTGCGCGAGCACGGCGTGCTCCAGCCGATCCTGGTGCGGCCCAAGCCCAACGGCCACTACGAACTGATTGCCGGCGAACGCCGCTGGCGAGCGGCCCAAGGTGCCGGTCTGGACTCGATCCCGGCCCTTATCGAAGAAATCGACGATGAGACGGCCCTCGAAATCGCGGTCATCGAGAATCTCCAGCGTGAAGACCTCTCCCCGATCGACGAAGCTCTCATCTACGACAAGATGATCCGCGAGCACGGCTACAGCATCCGCAAGCTCGCCCAGAAGCTCGGCAAGGACAAGGGCTATCTGGAGAACCGCCTCAGGCTCGCCGATGCCCCACCGGAGATCCGCGAGCTGGTGTCTCTGCGCAAAGACACCCTGTCGCATGCCTACGAACTGCTCAAGGTCGATGACCCTAAGAAGCGCAAGCACCTCGCCGCCATGGTTGCCCGCGGCGAACTGTCGCTGATCAAACTCCGCGAAAGGATCGACGGGGCGCCGCGAGTCAAGCGAACTTCGACGGCGGCAACGACTGCGGGTTTGACCGCGGGCACCGTCGAGGATCTGATCGAGGCAGAAGCGGACCTCAACTGGCTGACGGGCGGCAGCAAGAAGCCCCTGACCGACGACTCATTGATCGCCGTCCGAGCTCGCCTGACCGACGCCATGGCCGACCTGATCGAGGTCCTCCAGTCTGACGTCATGAAGACCATTGACGACACGGATCGACAGAATCTTGCTAAGTACCTGATGATCGTCAGAGTGCGGGTCGAGAACGCAATCGGATTGGTTCGGAGGGGCTCGGACAAGTAGGGTTCGGGTAGCTGCTAGCAGCTGCCACAGATCAGGCCAATCTCACACCTGGCCGCCCAACACCCCGGCGGATACGAGTGCGGCCAACCAGGCGCCACCAGCAAGGGCGAAGCCTGCGGCCTGGACCTCCCACAACAATGGTCGCCAACGATCGCCCTTTCCAGCCGCCAGGCTCAAACCGCCCAACGCCAGGGCGCATCCAGCTGCGAGAGCGAGCAGCACCGTGGGTGCGGCTCCGACTGCCAGCGTCGCCGTGACCGCCACGGCATCCACTGCGGCAACAAGCAGCCCATTCACGAACAGAGTGCGAGAAGGGCCTAATAGGGTCGCCACGGACTGGATCCCGGCCCGAGTGTCCGCCTCAACATCCGCGTATGCGTTGGCCAGCGCGAGCGCCGCCCCGGCGACGACAGCGACCCCGGCGACGGCGACGAGGGCGACCGGCAAGGAGCCGCGAGCTCCCCACCACGCGTAAACCGGCAGTAGCCCCACTCCCGCCGCAAATGGCGCCCATGCCAGAGGACTTCGCTTCAGCCGCAGGTCGTAGATCATCCCGTCGGCCAGGCCCGCGACCGCCAACGCCAGGGCGCCGGCTCCCACCGATGCCGCTGCTGCGCAGCCCAGGGCCGCAGATACGATGGCAATCGCAAGGGCCGCGCCGCGCCGGACAAAACCCGAGGGAATTGGCTTGGTGGGCTTACCGATCGAATCCGGGACGATGTCGGCCACGTCGTTGATCGAACCGATCGCGAACTGAATTCCCAGCATCCCCAGGCCCAATCGCGCGGCCAAGGACGGAGATGCACCGGCTACGATCGCGATGCCCACAACTGCGACTGCGTCCAGGCAGGAAGGGAACGGATGTACTACCCGGAGGATCCCCATCGGCCGCCGGAATACGCCCCCAATGGATTCAGACGTAGACGATCTCGTCGAATCCTGCGACCAGATAGGCGATAAGCCTGTCTCGCGCGTCGGGAGTCTCGGCCCGTAGCCCCGGGACGAGAAAGTGCAGCGAGATGGCCGGCGCCATCAGGTGGCCGGCAGCGTCGGAACCGACCGTCTGCGGGGCGCCGCCACCGCGCGCAAAGACGCGGCGAAAGCCCTTCTCGTCCAGATGTGCGGTCTTGCGGAAATCGGCAACCACCTTCGCGACACCGCGCCTCTTGGCTACGTCTCGCAGAAGCTCAGCCGTCCAGGCGTCGAGTTGATCATCGGATTGCTCGCGCAGCCGGTCGCGATACTCGGTCGGGTTGGCAGCCAGGCCAGTTGCGCCCACGTGTCCTCCTTGTTATTGGCCGGCCAAGTATCGCAGAATCGGCGAGCGGAATCGGTGAGTGTTCGAAGGTGGCAACCCACGCAACGACCATCAGGCGGCGGCTCGATCTAGCGCGTGGGCGAACCTAGCGGCCGACTACCGTCGGATCGTCCCGTCGGGAGGCCACCCGAGCCGGGATGGCAGGCCTGGCGCCCTCCGGCCAGTCGTTGAACATCTCCGTCAGTCGACGCTGAACCCAACCGGGGCGAGGCTGGTCCGCAAAGTCCGAAACAAGCGCCTCGAGGGCCGCTTGCGCGTTTGCGGTGAGCCTGGCCACATCTGCCGTCGTCGGTCTCGCCGAACGCTCAGGCATCGCAACGAGCGGAATCCCCACTCGAAGGCGAACGATGCGCCTGAAGCCAAGCCATCCCGTCCCATTGATCGAAACGGGGACCAACGGCACGCCCGCTCGTAATGACAGATACGCAGGTCCTTGCCTCAGCGGCAGGACAATACCTTCGCCGGCGTGGATTCGCCCTTCACCTGCCAGGGCAACCACGGACCCCCCTTTCAGAAGATCCTGCACTCGAGAGGTGGCGGCGACAAGTCCTCGATTACCTGGCTTGTAAGGGACGACCACGCCGCACCAGCGCATCAACCGGTTGCGGGCTCCGCGCCTCATCTCTTCTTGCTCCGGCCCAAAGAAGTACACCCGCGGCGCTTCCGGGACCGCCGCAAAGACATAGAACGGGTCCGCCCAACTCTGATGCGTGAAGCAAAGGACGTAGGGGCCGGCCGGCAAGCGCTCGAGGCCCTCGACTTGAACCTTGGAGTAGAGGCGCGCGATCCGGCCCACGATCGCGCGGACCGCTCGATATCGTCGAAACGAATGCGTTGGAGCCTGAACGTCTATTGACCGGCGCCCTGCGGCAGGCGCCATAGCGGGCCCCGAAGATGGCCTCTTTTGAGAAACGACGTCCGCAGTACGTATGGACATGCAACGAGTATGCCAACCTGGCAGAGTTAGCGCTGTCGGCTAGCCGTCTTCTGGCGCAAATAGTGCGTGGAAGAGCACGAATCGCAAAGTGTCCCACGTCGGACATCCGGGTTGGCACCTATTGACCCGTACTCAACGCTGAGTACGATTGTCGCTATGCCTGAGAACATTCGTTCCGATGCCGAGTACGGGCGTATCACGTCCGAGAACGCTTGTTCCGCCGCCGAGAACGCACGTTCCAAGTCCGAGAACGGTCGTTCTCATGTTTGAGAACAGTCCCCTCGTCGACCTCGCAATCGGCCGGTCCACCGTCCGGCAACGGCTCCTCTCCCTGCTGATGGACGAGTCGTGTGGCCGCCTTCATCTGCGCGAGCTTCAGCGCCGGGCAGATACCAGCCCGGGAACCGCAAGCCGGGAACTGGCCAAGCTCGTAGCGGCCGGGCTGATAGAACGCGAGGCGGAAGGTAGCCAGGTCTACTTCAAGGCCTCGGCATCGCCTTTCGCAACGATGCTGCGTACCGTACTCGTGGCAATGCCGGCGCCCGAGTTCAAGCCACGCCCCGCCCGCCTACCGCGGATCAAGGCCCTGCCGGCGACGGCCGAAAAGGTCAAGTCGGAAGCGGCTGAGTCAGCCGTTGAGCCGGCGATGCCAGAGCCGGCAGCGCTCGAATCGCCCGAGCCGCCAAAGTCGCTTGCAGCCGAGGCGGAGCTGGCAGTCGTTACCGAGGCGGCGCCCGTCGCGCTCGCGCCCAGGATCATCGAACCGATCGCGGCGACTGCCGAACCGGCCGAGCCGCCGACCACAATCGCGCTGGCGGTCTCGGAGGCCGCCTCCAGGGCCAGGGCCGCAACGGCCGATTTAGTTGGACTCCGCGTCGCAGGCCAGCTGGCGGATC
>DASVJA010000067.1:0-2314 GCA_036386115.1 Candidatus Limnocylindrales bacterium | reverse complement strand
CGAGTAGGCGGACTTTGCGCCGGGTAGCAGGGCCCTGGTCCAGGTCCCACCATCGGCAGACCACCAGACCGCCGGCGACCTCATCGGCGGAGTGGAAGTCGGCTGTGCGGATGGATCGATAAGGGCCGGGCTGCAGTTCCCCGGGCCTACGGGAACTGTCGAGCCGGCGAGGACGTAGCCGCCCGAAAAGGCGGTGCCGCCGTCGATTCTGGCGCCGGCGAAGGCTGCTGCCGCAAGATTGACCGATTGCCAGCTCTGGCCGTCCCGGGACGTCCACACGGCCCGTCCAGCAGCGTCCGTGGCTACGAACCCGCTGGAACCGCCGGCCACATTTTCGATCGTGGCATTCCCGAATGCCTTCTTGGTGTCAACTTTCTGCCAGGAGATGCCGTCGGCAGAAGTCCACAGTGCCTCAACCCAGCCGATCCCACAGGCGCCGGAGATTCCGACGGCAAGCAACCCGGACGGTCCTTCGAAGACGCCGGTGATATCCAGATTGTCGATTGACGCTGTGTTCTGGATAACGGCTCCGTGGTGCCAGTGCACGCCGTCCGTGGAGTATGTAGGGCTTATGGTCGCCAGCGTCGGGCCGCCGTCCCACATGCCCGACGAGGACGAAATCCACATCTGCACCGCAAAGCTCACGAAGCCCCGGCTCCAGCCGTAGATCCCCAGTGCCTTGCTGCCGGCTTCAAAGCTTGAGCCCGGGCCGGGGGACTCCGGTGCGCCGACGAATGTCGCCGGTACCCGCATCCAGCGGATGCTATTCCACGCACCGGCGGGAGCCGGCGGCACGTTCGATATGTCCACGGGGGCGACGCTGGAGTTGGGCGTCGCATTGGGATCGAATATGGTGTGGTTGGGCCCCATGGTGGGCATCGCCGAGGGAGATGGACCGCCTGCAGGAGATATGGTGGAAGTGGCTCCAATGCAACCTGCCACCATCAAGGCCGCAAGTGCCACAAGTGCGATGCACCTCTGAAGGCGTCGCGCGTCGGCGAACATCGATCCCATATCCGGCCCCCTTACCGATCAACCTAGGGCCATGGGACGCCGCTTGTAATTGGCCTGTGATGGCCCGGCGGGCGCTGCTCGGGCGCGATTGTCGCGCTCCTCTCTGTAATTGGCGCGCATGGAGTCTCTTTGGCGTACGATCCGGGCGACTCAGCGGCCCAATCCCGAGACTGCCCGCACGCGGCCGGTGGGGGAGGGCGACTCACCTTCACCGCATTGGACGGTCTGGACGGAATTGCTTAACTCCAAGCAACTGCTGCGGACCGCGTGGGGCATGTCCGGGCTGAACGAAGGACGCGTCCTCCCGATCGTCCGCGTAGTTGCCGCTGCTGCGCTCTCCGTCGCCACTCTGCTGGTCGCCTCATTCAACGAGCACGATCCGTATGACATCGTTGCCGGGCCGCCGGAGCGGGTCATCGCCGGTCTTGTGCCGCTCCTTGCCGCCGCTCTCGTGGCCCTATGTGTGATGCGTCCCGGGATTGGGCTCCTGGCGGTGCTGTTGCTGACTCCGGTCGTGAACGTCGCCCAGGTCTGCTGGCTGATCGTTCCTGTCCAGGTGATTGCCCAGACGATCTTCTCGGTGGCGCTGGCAGCGGGTCTGATCCTGCGAGATCCGCGGCACGTGGTTCCGCCGGCTCCCGCGACTCCGCCGACCGGATCGACCGCGTCGGCGCGAACTCGGTGGCGATCACGAATCTCCCTGCCCGTCGTGGCCGCGGCCGCGATGATCTCGATGCTGACCCTGGCCGGGCTTTCGACGGCGATGTCGCCGGACAGGGAGCTCAGTGCCACGATCTTGCTCCACGGCATCCTCGAGCCGGCCTCGATGGCCCTCTTCCTTATCCTGGTACGGCCGACCCGGCGCTACCTTGTCTGGCTGCTGGTCGTGATGGCCGTGTCCGTCGGCATTGGCGGTCTGCTCAACATCGTCCAGACCGTCCCGGCGATGGGCTGGTCGCTGTCCGTGATGCAGACGAATCGACTGTTCTTCTCGCGCCTGACTTACTTCAACGTCGGTCTCTTCGGCGAGATGCTCGCGATGACCACGCCGTTTCTGCTGGGGCTTCTTCTGGCCAACCGTCTCGGCTACTGCCGCCTGCCTCGACTGGTCGTTCTGGCGCTTGCAGCCACTATCCCGGTGGACCTGGTCAGCCTCTTTTTGACCTTCTCCAAGAGCGCCTATCTGGCGGCTTTCGGCGGCTGCGTGGTTCTTGTTCTCCTGGTGATTCGAAGTCGGCGCAACCGCATCAAGCTCCTCCTGGCGATGACGATCCTCTCCGCCGCGGTCATCCCATGGCCG
>DASVJA010000066.1:0-26589 GCA_036386115.1 Candidatus Limnocylindrales bacterium | reverse complement strand
CCACGATCAGTTCGGCGCCGGCGACGAAGGACGACTCGTCGGACGCGAGGAACACCACGGCCGCGGCTATCTCTTCAGGGCGACCCACGTGGCCCACTGGGATCAGGGCCACGACCTGGCGCTCCACCTCGTCGGACCCACCGGTGAATTGGGCGAACCCTGCCGTGTTTGTCGGCCCGGGGCTGACGGCGTTGGCCCGAATGTGACGATCTCGCAGCTCGGACGTAAGCGTGCGAGCAAGGGACCTAACCGCGGCCTTGGTGGCGTTGTATACAGCGTGCCCCGGACCGCCATTGTGCCCGGCTATCGACGATATCAACACGATGGACCCGCCGTCACGCATCAGCGGAACGAGCGTACGGACCGTGAAGAACGTTCCCCGGAAGTTGAGGTCGGCCACGTGGTCGAACTGCTCCGGAGTTGTCCAGGCGATGGGAGTGCTCGCCACGTCTCGGCCGGCATTGGCAACGATCACATCGATAGGTCGCCCGGTCGCCCGAATTTCTTCGGCCAACCGCTCGAGATCGGGAACGCTGCTCGCATCCCCGGCGATCCCTATGGCGTGTGGGGCAAGCGCGGCGACTGTGTCGCTGAGTTCGCCCTCAAACGGTGAGGTAATCACTACGTCGGCGCCCTCGGCCACGCAGCGCGCCGCAACCGCACGACCTATCCCAGCCGTGCCAGCCGTGACAACGACGAGCCGACCGTCCAAGAGTCCCATCAATTCTCCTCGTCGTTGACTCGGCCGGTGCGGATCAGGGCCGCGCCGGTGCTCACTTGAGAGCCCCGGCTGCCAGGCCGCGCTCGAAGTACTTCTGAAGAGCGAGGTACACGAGGATCTCCGGAATAGCGGTGATCACTGCCGCAGCGAGCACCCCCGTCTGGTCGTTCGTGTACTGGCTAACAAAGAAGGACGGCAGGAGAGTGACGACCTGCTTGCTCTGGTCGTTGAGCATCAGCATCGGCAGCAGATAGGCATTCCAGGAGTTGATCAAGGTCAGCACGACGATCGTGGCCGTGATCGGACGCGTCAGCGGCAGGATGATGCTCCAGAAGACTCGCAGGATGCTCGCTCCGTCAACCTTCGCAGCCTCCATCAGCTCGGTTGGGATCCCGTCGAAGAAGCTGCGAGCGATGAGGACCGTGAACGGCACCTGCATCGCGGCCAGCGGCAGGATCACGGCCGCAAGCTCGTTGTACAGGTCGAACGTCGAGGCCACCACAAAGAGCGGGGTCAGGAGCACCGCCTCCGGGACGGTAAGGGCCGCGAGAAGGACCCAGAACCAGACCTCCCGGCCGAAGAGGCGAAGTTTGGCGAAGCCGAACGCCGCCAGCATGGTGACCGCATAGACGATGCCGATGGTGAAGGCCGAGATGATGAGGCTGTTCGTGAAGACCGTCGCCACGATGCCGGTGTTGAAGACCTTGGCGTAGTTGCCGATCCCCAGGCCGCCGAGCGAGCCCTGGATTGCTGCGAGCAGCGGAAACAGGAACGGCAGGACCATGAGGGTAGCCAGGATCTGGAGGCCGATGCGCGAGGCTCGGCTGTGTACGTCGAACACGCTACTGGTCCCTTCCTGCCCGGCGGTTACGCACACTCATGATCGACCCGCCGGCGACGGCGAGGACCAGTAGCGCGATTGCTATCGCGGCGGCATAGCCGAAATGCTTCTGCTGGACCATGGTCTGGTAGATGTATGTGCCCAGGAACTCAGTGCCGTGGTTCGGGCCGCCCTTGGTGACCAGGTACGGAATATCGAATGTCTTGAGGGCGCCGATCAGACCCAGCACGGCCAGCGCAGCCGTGGTGCCCCGGCACATCGGCCAGACGATCGATCTCAGCACGCGCAAACTGCTGGCCCCGTCGACCCTGGCGGCCTCGAGGACTTCCGTATCCACCTGAGCCATCGCAGCGTAATAGAGGATGAAAGTCAGGCCCGTCCACTGCCAGACAGTGATGAACATTACGACAGGCATCGCCGTCCCCGGATCGGCCAACCACGGCCGCGTCAACGAGTCGAGGCCGATGTGGCTCAACAGCCAGTTGAACTGCCCGTACTGGTCGAAGATCTGCCGGAAGACGGGCGCCATGGTGGCCGGAGCAAGCACCGTCGGGATGAAGACGATCGCCTTGTAGACGGCCCCGAAGCGGATCTTCGAGTGCATTACCGCGGCGATTGCGAACCCGATGACCGTCTGCACCGAGAAGGTGATGACGTAAAAGTAGGCCGTATGCCAGAGCGCCTGCCAGAACACGTCGTCGCCGAGCATCTTGGCGTAGTTAGCGGTGCCGACTTCCTTTGGGGTCGACAGGATGAAGCCGTTCCAGTCGAGCGTCGAGGCATAACCCGTGAACCCGATCGGGAAGTAGATCAGCCCGACGACCAGCAGAACGGCCGGCAAGATCCACGGGAGGCCGGCGAGTCGCGAGCCCACTCGGTTTGATCGGCGTTTGCCGGGCCGGCCGGCGTTGACGACCGACCGGCCCGGGGCCTCCTGCAGAGAGGCAGTGCTCATCGCATGCCCGCCGCAGGTGGGAGGAGGAAGAGCAAAGTGCTCATGAGAGAGTGGAGTTCTCCGTTACTTGGAGGGCGGGACGGCCTGGAGGGCCGCCAGAGCCTGGTCGGCCGTCTTGTCTCCGGTGGCGACGCCGATCAGGGCATCCCGGAAGGCCGTGTTTAGGTCTGCACTCACCGTCGCGAAGCGCGGCTCAGTCGCTGCACTTGCGGCCTGCTGATAGGCCTTGAGAGCGTCCTGCTGCTTGGTGGAATTCACGAGATCGATCTGGTCCCACTGCGCACCGATGCCCTTCAGAGCCGGGATCTGATTCAGCGTGTTTGCCACTGCCTGCTGGCCGGTCTGACTCGTCGCCAGCCATGCGGCGAATATCTTGGCGGCATCCTGCTGGCTGGACTTCGCGCTGACCGCGAAGCCGTAGTCGGCATCGCCGAACATGGAACCGGTCTTGCCCGTGCCGGCGAGATCCGGGAACGGGACCGGCGTGAGCGTCATCGCGGTCGGGTTGCTAACGCCTGCGGCGGACATCGCCGCGAGCATGCTGTCCTTGACTGCGTACTGGGTGTACCAGGTGCCCATCATGACCATGGCGTATTTGCCGGCCATGAAGGCATTGTTGGCGTCCGGGTACTGCTGGAGGCCAATGGCGCCCTGCTGCATGATCCCCTCGTCGAAGAGGGACTTCCAGATGCCCATCGCCTTGACAAAGCGGGCGTCAGTCCAGGCGACCTTG
Organism: Candidatus Limnocylindrales bacterium; assembly: GCA_036386115.1. GTDB lineage: Bacteria > Chloroflexota > Limnocylindria > Limnocylindrales > CSP1-4 > Fen-1039. Next base: position 23,339 of record DASVJA010000066.1, on the reverse strand, counting down.
CCCTGCGTGGCCTGGATGTAGAGCCCAGGCTCGATGTTGTCGCAGATTGCTTCAAACGTGTCCATGTCGAATGCCCACTGGGCAGCGCCCTGGACGAAGCAACCCACACCGTTGGCCTCGAGGGTCGAGCAGACGGTCTTCCACTCGGCCATGTTGGTCGGGGCCTTGAGGTTGTACTTGTCGAAGATGTCCTGGTTGATCCACATCCAGCCGGAGTAGACGGCACCGACGGAGAGACCGACCAACTTGCCGTCGCTGGTCATCGGGTCAACCCCGGCGGCCGCAACCTTTGTCTTCCAGTCGCTGCCGAGCGCCGCCGTGATGGTGTCGGTCAGATCGACTGCGCCGGGCGCGAATGTCTGGACGCCGCCGTTGGCCGAGCCGGGCGCAACGTCAAAGACGTCCGGACCCTTGGACGAAGTGATGGCCGGGCCGAGAACCGAGTCGTACGAATCGATCGGCTTCGAGACGAAGGTCACCTTGATGCCCGGGTAGTCCTTGTTGAATGCCGCGATAAGCTTAGTGGCGTTCGTGGCATCCGGCGTCCATCCCCACCAGGTGATATCACCGGTCGTTGCCGCTCCGGCGGTCGCCGGGGCTCCGGCCGACGCCGGGGCTCCGGTTGTAGCTGCACCCGAGCACGCGCTCATGCCGAGCAGAGCAACGCTCATGAGGGCCGCCGTGCGGCTCAGATGGCGTTGAGTTCCTCCCCACGTCTCCATTCGCAGTGTCCCTTCCGCCCGAACTCGGGCTGTGGCGGCGGAACCCCCGCCGAGCGGAGGTCGGCTTTCCGAGCCTCACATCACGGCGTCCGCACGATTGTCGCGAGCGGTGCGACAGACGTGGCTTGTCATTTGGGCCGAAGATCTTGCAGGCCTCCGCCTGCTCGATCCTCCCTCGTCTCGTCCGCTCGATGAAACTTCCAACGCAACTTGCGTGGCAACATAACGTTATAGTGTCAGAAAGCGGCCGTCAATGGCCGCCCAGACCGACGGTATACTTCCGCCGATTTGCGCTTGATAGGACGCTAGACAGGAGAAGCGGATGGCCGGCAACGGCGTCACCATCGCCCAGATAGCCGCGGCCGCGGACGTCTCGGTTCCGACCGTCTCCAGGGTTCTCAACAACCGGCCGGGCGTGTCGCCGGAGAAGCGCGAGCTGGTCGAGCGCTTGCTGCACGAACATGGCTACGAACGCCGCGGCCGTGCGGAACGCGGCGGTCTGATCCACTTCGTCATCACGGACCTCGACACTCAGTGGGCGACCGCTCTCCTCCGGGGCGCGGAGGCCGAGGCCAGCCGCCTCGGAGTCGACCTCGTTGTCAAGACAACGCACGGAGGACCAGTAGGGACGCAGGACTGGGTCGACCAGCTCGTCGAGCGTGGATCCCAGGGCGTCGTGATCGTCGTCTCGGAGCTACTCGATGCCGGCCGGGCAGAACTCGAGCGTCTCAACGTTCCGGTGGTAGTAGTGGATCCGGTTGGAACCGGCCCGCAATCGCCCATAACCATCGCGGCAACAGACTGGGCGGGAGGGCGAGACGCGACCGAACACCTGATTGGGCTCGGACACAGGCGCATCGGCTTTGTGACCGGACCCCTGGACGAGGAATGTCATCGGGATCGATTGGACGGCTACCGCGCGGCTCTCCAGCGGGCCGGCATCGAGCCGGATCCAAACCTGGTTCGTCGCGGCGACTCACTCGTGGAGGGCGGCCTCCGCGGGGGAACTGAGCTCCTGCAGCTCGCGGCGCCGCCGACGGCCATCATCAGCGGTTCCGACGAGCAGGCGTACGGCGTGTACAAAGCGGCCAGGAGTCTGGGGCTGAACATCCCCGATGACCTGTCGGTCGTCGGGTTCGACGATGTCGAGTTGTGCCAATGGGTTTCGCCGCAGTTGACGACGGTCCACCAGCCGCTCGCCGAGATGGCGAGGGAGGCGACACGAATCGTGGTCGAACTCTCCAGAGGAGGCACGAGCCCGAATCGGCGGATCGAGCTTTCCACCTCGGTCATCGTACGCGCGTCGACGGCCCCTCCGAAGCGTGACGTCAAGGGGGCGCAGCGTTAGTTGCCCGGCGCTTGAGATGCCCGGACGAAAGCAGCTTCGCCTTAACGGCCCACTTCTCCACCCGTCCCCGCGCGCGCGGCGACCGGGTGATCGCCGCGCTTCGAGCTGCTTGCTTCTCTATCCGGCCACGGTGATGCCGTTGACCTTGGGGTTCTCGGTGCCGGCCGTCAAGGTGATCACGATCTGGCCCGAACTGTTGGCGGTAGTGGTGAAGGTCCGGGCGATGGCCTTGTTCTGGCCACCTGCGGCGGAATAGATGTCAAAGCTCGAGAGAACGCTCGTGCCGTTGATCGACACGCTGAAGAGACGCTGGCCTGCCGCGGTCAGGTATGTCTCGGCGAAGTAGGGGGTCACCATGTACGACCTGCCTGCGGTCCGATTGGGGATCGTGTAGGTCATCGCGCCGTAGCGCTCGGAGTTGAAGATCGCGGCCGGGGGCACGTTGCTCGTGATGAGCGAGGTGCTGACGGTCGCGGTGTTGGTGTAGGTGCTGCCACCGCTGAAGTACTGATCGGCGGTGAAGCTGCCACTGGCGGAGCCGCCCGAGTTGATCGAGAGGGTGGTGGTCGCAGGGGTAGCGGTCGGCGTCCCAGCCGGAGTCGGGGTCGGTGTCACGACAGGAGTCGGGGTTGGAGTGGCTCCGGCGGCCACGGTGATGCCGTTGACCTTGGGGTTCTCGGTCTGGGCCACAAAGCCGATCACGACCTGACCGCTTGAGTTGGCGGTAGTGGTGAATGTCCGGGCAATGGCCTTGCTCTGGCCACCTGCGGCCGACTAGATGTCAAAGCTCGATAGGGCTGTAGTGCCGTTGATGGTTACGTTGAAGACACGCTGACCTGCTGCTGTGACGTAGGTCTCGTCGAAGTGGAGAGTCACGGTTTGACTGGAGCCTGCGGTCCGATTGGGGATCGTGTAGGTGAAGGCTCCGTAGCGCTCGCTCTGAAAGATCGCAGCCGGGGGCACATTGCTTATGATCGGCGACTCATCGACTGTGTTGGTGTAGGCGGTGCCACCGCTGAAGTACTGATCGGCGGTGAAGCTGCCACTGGCGGAGCCGCCCGAGTTGATCGAGAGGGTGGTAGCGGAGTTGGGGGTCGAGGTCACGGCCGGAGTCGGAGTCGGGGTGCCGGCCGGGGTTGGGGTGGGGTTGGTTGGCGCGCTGTTGAGTACGTTGAGGACCGACGTGTAGGCGGCCTTCTTGTTGCCGCTGCCGTCGAAGAGGAGTGGGCTCTCGTTGGAGGGCCAGGAGTCGCTGTGGCGGACGCCCCAAACGGTGATGCCGACGCAACGCGCGACGTTAACGCACGCCTGGGTCAAGCCGGCGTACTGGGTGGTGCTGGCATTAGTGACGTCGACCTCGGTCAGGGCTACGTCAACACCCGCGTTGGCGAAGTTCTGCAGCGTCGTCTGGAAGTTGCTGGGCAGCGAGCTGCCGCCGGTGAAGTGGGTCTGAAGGCCGACACAGTCGATCGGGACGCCGCGGCTCTTGAAGTCCTTGATCATGTTCAGGACGGCCACTGTCTTGGCGTAGGTCGCGTTCTCGATGTTGTAGTCGTTGTGGCAGAGCTTGACGTTCGGGTCGGCGGCACGGGCGGTCTTGAACGCCACCTCGATCCAGTCGTTTCCGGTGCCCTGGAGATTGGACTGTCGGCGGCTGCCGTCCTCGTTGAAGGCTTCGTTCACCACGTCCCAGGCGTAGAGCTTGCCCTTGTAGTGGGCCATCACGCCGTTGATGTGGTTGATCATGGCGTTGCGCAACGTCGTGCCTGTCATGTTCTGCATCCAGGTCGGCTGCTGCGAGTGCCAGGCCAGCGTGTGGCCGCGGACCTTCATGCCTTTGCCAACGGCCCAGTTGTAGATCTGATCGCCGGCGGTGAAGTTGAACTGGTTCTGGTTGGGTTCGGTGGCGTCGGGCTTCATCTCGTTCTCGGCCGTCACCATGTTGAACTCGCGCGCTGCGATGGTGGTATCGAGTCGTTGAGCTTGCCGGCCGCGATGGCGGTGCCTATGTACCGTCCGGACTGAGCGGCCGCGGCACCGAGAGTGGTCGCCGCGCCCACAGCGGAGGACACGACGACCGCAAGTAGAACTGCGACCGCGCCGACGGATAGAACCTTCCCGAGGCCAAAGCTGGTCCTGGGACTCCGAGAAGTGAACGACATCTCGACTCCTTTCTGATGTTTCGCCCGATCTGCTATAACTCTCCTTGCTCCGAGCGGGAGTAACTCAGTTGGCAGAGTGTCAGCTTCCCAAGCTGAATGTCGCGGGTTCGAACCCCGTCTCCCGCTCCAGTCCCTCTTTCGCGGTAGCGCGACACCTTGCGTGTTGTGTGCGAGGCGCTTCCTGGGCTGATGGGCTGACGCAAGCTTGATCAGTTCACAGGCCACAGCTGGCGCGGCGGCAACCCGCCTATCCAGGCACTCCTTCTCCTGCCGGCTACCGGTGCCATTCCAGCGATTTACTACAGCTCTCCTGGCGCCGAGCGGGAGTAACTCAGCTGGCAGAATGCCTGCTTCCCAAGCATCGACTTGGGCCGGAGGGCTAGCCCTCCGGAATGCCGGAACCACCCTGTACTGCAGTTCGCCGAGCCAACCCGCGCAAACTGTCGACCTGGTCCTCCGGAGTCCGAAGATGGACCCAAGAACCGGTTGACGTACTCAGCCGCGTGAGTAAAGGGTCTCGTACTGCCCCACCCGCGACCCCCACCCATTGTCCTGACGGAGACAGTTGCGGATGTAAGTATTCATCGCGTCCGGCTGCCCGAACACCTCGGTGGCGCGTGCGGCCGCATCGAGGAGCGCGCGAGAGGCCAGGTCGTCGAACGTGAAGCCATTTGGCGCCAACGCCGACTTCGCCTCCGACACCGTGTCGACCAACCCTCCGATCGCTCGAACGATGGGCACAGTGCCGAACCGTTGGCACTCCATAACGGCCAATCCACAAGACTCCGATTGCGATGGCGCCAGCAGGAAGTCGGCCATCGCGTAGTGCTTCGACGCTCCGGCGGCGCCTGCAAGCTCTGGCGGGCTGATGGTCAAGTCCTGCGGGTAACGACTCGACCACTCCCGTAGTCGATTCCACTGGCTTCTCAGGCCCTCATCTTCTCCGGGACTCCCAGTCGTGACGAGGACCATCCGACCGAGGTCGAGCAGCTCCTTGTCGAACAGCGTCACGCCCTTCTGGTTGTCCCATCTGCCCCTAAAAGCGAACACTGGCTTGGGCGATGATCCCCAACCCCAGGCCTTGAATGACTCCGCCCGCACCGATCGCTTGTGCCTGACTATCGTCTCGAGGTCTTGCACATCGCCCTCATACTTGACGCCGTCCACTTGCCACCGGGATAGGTCGATCCCGCTGAGCAACCCCGCCAGGCGGCCCTGTGACTTCAGGTCTTCGAGGATCCCCTCGAGCCCGCATCCGATCTCCCGACTCACGCAGATCTGCATGGCAAAAGTTGGGCTGACTGCGTTGGTCATGTCCGCAGCCAGCAGCCCGGCCTTGAAGCAATTCATCGAGCCATAACACTCGAACGCTTCGGCGAACAACGACTCGGGAAGCCCCGCATATGCCAGAAGCTGGCGATCTCCTTTCCCTTGATTGAGGAGACTGTGGATCGTTAGAACCGTCCTCGCAGTGCGGACATGCTCAGGGCCGGTACCCTCACGGCGCATGCGGGATACGTAGACGGGGACCAGGGCCGCATGAGCGTCGTGACAATGGATAACGTCCGGTTGCCAGTCCCAGATGCCCAGTAGATCGATGATCGCTCGGGAGAAGGACACCCAGGGTTCGTGATTCGCCCACCGATACGCCTGCTCGGGATTGGAGACGGAGGCGAAATGCGGGTGTGCGCCGAGCAGGACCACTTCCAGACTCGGGGATTGCTCCGCCTCTGCGAGAGTGATCCGCCGGATTGTGCAGATCTCTCGCCAGCCGCCGCCCAGCCTAACAGGGAATCGTCGGGGATCGCCTCGCCCTCGGCGCGTCCAGTCTGAGTCGACGAAGCCGTAGTCTGGCATCGCCACCTTCACATCGTGGCCCCGTAGGCCCAGAGCGCGCGCCAGGCCAAGGACGTACTCACCGACGCCGCCCACAGACGCGATGCCGGCCAACTCCGACGCAACGATCAGAACACGCAACGTTTCCATCCTGCTGCCGCTGGCTCAAGAGGCCTTCGGGAACACCCGATCCCAGTCACGGTTTGACGGCCGATGCGGCCGATGCGGCCGCTGCCTCGGATTCTCGGCGACGCTCGAACTCGTCCTTCGCATCGCCGAGTGGCCATGTTGGGAACTTGTTGCCCTGGCTTACGTCGGACCGGTCGTATCGGCACTGGCTCGTGTATACGTTGCCCAGCACGTCTTCGTAGGTGATCGCCAGAGCGCATGTGTAGCTGATCCACCTGAGTTCCATCGAGATGTCCGGCGCCAGGGGATAGCAACGGGTGAAGCGGCGCCATGTCGAATCCCAGTCCATCTCACCCAGACATGGATTGAGCGCCGGTCCGTTCCCGACGTTCTGGACCTGCCATACCTCGCCCGATCTACGGGAGAAGATCAGAACGGGCCTTACCTGAAGCGTCCGGGTCTTCGTAGAGGTCACGTATGAGATCGCTAGCGAAGTCGTCGCTATGGCTAGGGAAAGGCCTGGGATGACCAACTCGTACATATACCCACCTCCAATCCGGCCGCGACGGCGCTGTCCAACTTCCGGGTCACATGGGCCACTCGTGACGACGAGTCTCCCAACCGATCGACTCTCCTTTGGAACGCGCCTCTACTCTACTCGCCGAAGAATCAATTCCTTCGTTCACGCCACGGAAAGTGAGTCGCCCGCGCCTCATTGAGCTCGACTGGCGCGATGGCCCGGTCCGGTTCTGACATCGACTCGGGCTCGCTGAGCGAACGTCGCGACCGCCTTCCGAACCAGCCCGACGGCTTCCGAGGAAGCCAGGCAGGTGCAGCGGCGGTCTGGCCGGCATCCAGGTTTGGCAGAATGGGAACTTGTCTGGGCCAAGCGCCATTTGGTGCGTATCAGCATCAACCGGCAAGCAAGTCATCAACGACCTAAGCACGCATACCGAGAATCTCTTCCTTTTTGCCAATTGGAATGACCGGATCACGTCCTTCCAGACATTCAACGAGACATCCGTCGGACGAGCCTGTCTGGTCCAGGATGCCTACTTCAATTACAGCGACGCTCATAGGAACTCGACGTCGCAGGGCAACCAGACGGTCAACCTAAACGCGACACAGAGCGACCAGGCGTCGTCTCTTGAGGTGGCGACCTTCAACTACACCTGCCAGACGACCTAGCTCAGGTGACTTAGGACTGGGCCCAACCCGACGGGGCGGCCCAGTCCATACTTGTGCCAGCAAAGACTTGCAATGGTTGAGCAAAGGGGGGACGCCTGGGATGGGATCGAATGATGTGCCGGCATTGTCGGCAAGAGGACTGGCCAAGGCATACAGGAAGCGAATCCTGGCGGTCAGCGGCCTGGAGCTGGACATCCCAGAGGGATCTATCACGGCGCTCGTCGGCCCCAACGGCGCTGGCAAGTCGACCCTTATCAAGACCTGGATCGGCTTCGAGCGACCGACGCGCGGGTCGGTTCAGGTTCGAGGCATCGATCCGTGGCGGGACCGTAGCGGTGCGCTGGGCTTGCTCGGCTACGTGTCGCAGTCGCCATCGCTGTATCGCGAGTTGAGCGTCGGCGAGCACCTCGATCTCGCCGCCCACTATCGACCCGCCTTCGACCGAGCGACCGCAATCAGCCGACTCGACGACCTCGCCATTCCCCTGGATCATCGGGCGGGCGACCTATCGGGCGGTCAGGCGGCCCAGGTCGGGTTGGCGCTGGCGATCGGCAGTCGGGCCCCGATCCTTCTCCTCGATGAGCCGCTGGCCTCGCTCGATCCCCTCGCTCGGCACGACTTCCTCACAATTCTCAAAGACGATAACCGCGCAACCGGAAGGACGATCGTCCTCTCGTCGCACGTCGTCTCGGATGTCCGGCAGGCATGCGACCGGCTGCTACTGCTGGCTACTGGCCGAAAGATGCTCGATGGCTCAATCGCCGACCAACTGGCGGCCCACGTGGTCGTCCAGTCCGCTCCAGGTGCCACGGCGCCTCCCGGCTTCGTCGCCCGAATCCCGGGAGACGACGGGACAGATCGCGTGCTTGTTCATACGACCGGATCGAACACCCCAGGGGATGTCCCATCGCTGGAAGACATCGTGCTTGGGTACCTCGCCGCCGGCCGCTCTGCCCTGCGGGCTGCCGCATGAAAGCAATCGCGAAGCTGACCTGGCATCTGTCGCGCTTCGAAATAGTTGGCCTGGCGCTCGCGTCGGCCATCGTGACCGTGGCCGCCTTGATCGTGACCCGACAACTTCAGAGCCTTGTTCTCTCGGGCCCCTGCCAGGCATTGATCCAGAGCGGCACTGATTCGTCCGATCTCGCGCGCTGTCCGGGCATTCAGCAGTTCGGGGAAGTCGCGGCTACCGGAGGTCTGATCCTCGTTGCGGCGAGTGTGCTTCCATTGGTGGCCGGCGCTCTGCTGGGAAGCCAACTCGTGGCACGGGACGTCGACTATCGCAGTGCGCAGCTCGCATGGTGGCTTTCTACGTCTCGGTTTCGTTGGCTAGTCGAGCGAGTGGTGCCCCTTGGGTTGTTGATGATCGTTGTCTTCACGCCACCTGCCGTTGCCTCGGCCATGCTCGAAGGGGCGATGAACCCAAACCTGGACATCTGGCACAGCTTCATTGACTTCGGGCAATGGGGTCCGCTGGTTGTTACCAGTGCGATCGCGGCACTGGCGGTCGGCGTTCTCGCAGGCTCGGTGCTCGGGCGGATCCTACCTTCATTGCTCGTCTCGGTCGCCGCTGCCGCGCTCCTGTACTTTGCCGTCCCGAACCTGGCCGAGATGGCGCAGTCACCAGATGTCTTCGCGAGCGGGCAGCCAATCGCGGCGGGCTCGGTTCTAGTGTCTGGAGGTTGCCGGCAGACTGACGGCACCGTGCTGTCGCTTGACGCCGTACGAGCCAATGCTCCCGCCGACCTGCAGCCTGACGAGCGGATGGGTTGGGTAGGCGAACACTGCCAGTCTGTTGAGCTGGCAATCCCGGGCGATCGTGCCTCGGTCGTGACCCTCACCGCGGCCCTCTTGGACGGCGCGATCGCGGTTGTAGCGCTCGGGGCCACGGCTCTCGTGGTCATCCGCCGCCGCCCATATTGACCGCTGCGGACCAAGATCAAACGCGGAACGCCGTGCGACAAAGTGGCCGCGTCGTCGTAGGAGCCCAGCACCAAAGATGTTGGTGGGTGCGCCCTCATGCATGGTCAGCCTCATGAACGAGACCATTCCGGAGGCGGTCCAGGACGACAACGCGTTGCTGCTGATCGATTGGGTCGAGACGCTAGGGACCAGCTCAGGCCTTTCGGCGAACCCGGTTGATGTTCATCGCGCCGTCGATGCGTCCTTGATCTTGATCTTGTAAGGGAAGTTGTAACCACGCAGCGACAGCCGTTGCCCTGCATCGCTCCATCCGGGCGAAGTTGCGGCCAGACGGCTGCTCGACACGCCGATACAGGCGAAGCCACTCCCCTGAGACTCGATCCGGAGCCTGGCCGGGGCGGAGGGCCACACGGCGGGCCGGACCAGGCGGAGCCGGGCGGCACTCCGCCCCTTTGTGCTCAACGCACCGGCTGGGATCCGATATCGAGCCAGGGTGGGAGATGCTGCGAGACGGACACGGTGACGTTCTCGAAGGCCGCTTCGGTCGCTCTGATACCGAATTCGTGCATGAGCGTGTGCATGATGGCCACGATGGCGAAGGCTGAGAAGGTTCGACTGCGGTCGGCCATGAACCGAGCGACATCGACCGGTGAGAGTGGCACGGCATGTAGATGTTGAGTCTCCCAGTTGTCCTTGGCCGCACCCGTCGATCTACGTGCGTCGATCCTGGCAGCGGTCCAGCTCGTGTCCACTCGCCCGATGAGTCCGTACTCGCACAGGTACGAGTTGGCCCCGAAGCTCAGCCAGGTCAGATCGTCTGGTTCGATCTCGATGCCGAGCTCTACGGCCGGCGCCGGCGCTGTTCGATCGGATCGACGTCCTGGGAATGAAGGAGGCGACCGTCACGCTCACCGAGCACGCCTCACGTCATGGCTTCGGGGCGGTGCTGCTGGTCGAGGCGGCATAGGTCGCCGGCGCGGGAGGAGTGGAGCCGACACTTTACGAGGATTCATTCGCAATCCGTGGGGCCGGCTTACAGAGCCGGCTGCGTCTGTCAACGGCCAGCCCTAAACCCGTAAGCGCTGGAGGCGCTCGGAGGGCCGTTCCCGGCCGCCCGCGCCGCCGGACAAGCCGTACGCGCGAGCGGACTGTGACGGGAACCTATAGAGTCCCTAGGCCATGCCAGACAGGCCCGCCGTCAAGCCCGGAAGCACCGTTCGCTTCGCCGACCCTGCATTCGCCAGGTCAATCCGGGGCCTCCTCGTAGCGACCGGCGCCGGGCTCGCGATCGGCATCGTGACCTCCGTGGGCCAGGGGTCGCTGCCAGAAGCTCTGGCGCCGCTGGCCAACTCGTCTGCGTCGTGGTGTCTGTGTGCCTTCGTCATGGCGATGGTCGCGCGGGAACCGCGATCCGAGGCCTTAGCAGGGTTCGTGTCCCTCGTCGCCATGCTCGCCGGCTACGCCTTAGCCGCAGAGCTTCTCGGCTACCCGGCCGGGGCGGCCTCGATGTTCGTCCGCTGGGGTGCTGCCGCGGTGGTGGCGGGACCCGCTCTCGGCGTCGGCGCCGCGTGGCTGAGGGGCTCGAATGGGCTTCGTCGCGCCGTCGGCATCGCTCCGATCGTCGGCATCTTGCTGGGCGAGGGGTTGTATGGGCTCACCGTAGTGGCCGCGACCACGTCCGTCAGCTACTGGATCGGCCAGGTGGCAGTGGGTCTCGCCTTCGTAGCCCTTGCCGCCATACGTCTTCGAAACGGGCCACTGATTGCATTGATGCTGGCCTCGTCGGCTGTCGCGGGCGTCATCTTCTATGCGGCCTACACGCTCGTCCTGGGCGTCCTGATCTAGAAGTCGCTCCCGGCCCGGTCCCTCTTGCGCGTGACCGAACCGGTTCCTATGACTCAGGGACAGAGCGATCCGGCGCGGTCTTGTCGCGGTGCTCGCCGAGGTGGCCGATGTGCATCTGACGGAGGAAGCCCGCGCTCACGCGTTCGCGGCGGCCGTTCCTGCCCAGTTCACGGCATGTGTTGGATATGGTCGGGGCGAGAGGACTTGACCCGGTGAGTCCCTCGTGCAGGATCTTGGTGCCGAATTGGATTTCCGCTGCACTACTGGTCAGGCCAGGCGGCGAGCTGGGCTGAAGGCATCCGACGCTGGACACGGACCGCTGCTCGTTGTGCCATCGTTGCCTAATGAGTAGAGATGATCCAAAGGGAATATTCACCGGTATCGGCAAGTCGTACGACCGCGTCGCGACGGTTCTTTCACTTGGTCAGGATCCGAGATGGCGGCGGGCAGCAGTCGCCGCCATAGACGCGCGTCCCACGGACCGCGTTCTGGATGTCGCGACGGGGACGGGGATGGTTGCCCAAGCACTGCACGATCGATACGGCTGCGCCGTTGTGGGAGTCGATCAGAGCGCCGACATGCTGGCGCTGGCACGGACTCGACATGGCGTCTACTCGACCATCATCGAGGGGCGCGCGGAGGAGCTGCCGTTTCCGGACGCAGCGTTCGACCACCTCACCTTCACCTATCTCCTGCGCTACGTCGACGATCCCGCCGCCACGATGAAAGAGCTGACCCGAGTCGTTAAGCCCGGCGGTCGCGTGGCGATGGTCGAGTTCGGCCTGCCGGGCGGCGTGTGGCGGCCCCTGTGGTGGCTGTATACGCGCATCGGGTTGCGTGTCGGGGGTCGGCTGTTCTCGGGGAAGTGGTATGCGGTGGGCGGGTTCCTTGGTCCGAGTATCGAACGTTTCTACGCCCGCCATCCCCTATCGGCCGTCGCTGGCTACTGGCGCGAGGCCGGACTGGGCGATGTGCGGACTCGCCGGATGAGCGTTGGGGGCGGCGTCGTCCTGACCGCAACGAAGCTCGACGCGGCACCGGAATCAGTGGCGTCGGCGCAGGCGTCGCCGGTCCAACAAGCGACTCCCCCGCCGGCGTTCTATGCGACTCGCGGCCACGGTTGGCGCGACTACTGGACACTCCTCCATCCGCCCTACACGGTCTGGCTACTCTCATACGTGCTGCTCGGCGCGGCAATTGCGCCGTCGCCGGACCCGAAGATCGTTGCCGGCGCCCTCGTTGCGTTCGGGCTCGCCGTAGGGGTCGGCTCTCATGCCTTCGATGAGCTTCAAGGGCGGCCCTTGCGCACGAAGATCCCGTCGCCAGTGCTCGTCGCCCTCGGTACGGCGGCTCTCCTGGTCGCGGTCGCGATCGGCCTGGTCGGGGCGACGATGTTTGGCCCGCTCTTCCTTCTTTTCGTTGCCGGCGGCGCGTCGATTGTCGTCCTCTACGGGATCGAAGTGCCCCTCGTGCACTCGGAGGTGGGATTCGCACTGGGATGGGGAGCGTTTCCCGTGGCGGCTACGGCATACGCAACGGGCGCTCATCCGCTTCCGACCATTCTTGCGGCCCTCGCGGCCTCGTTGCTGAGCCTGGCGCAGCGACGACTTTCCACCCGCGCGCGTTCGATCCGTCGTCGCGCCGTCAGCGTTAGCGGCGAGATCGTCTTCTCAGACGGATCCAAGGAATCTATCGACGCGCGCTCGCTCATCGGCGCAGGCGAAGGCGCGCTCTCCATCTTGTGGGTTGCGCTCCTGGCAGTCTCGCTTGCGGTGCTGCTCGCACATTGGCTCTGATGCCAAAGCCGCCGGCCCGCCGGGATACCGACCGGCGGCAATCACGCTCGCCGATGGACGCGTATTAGTTGTTGGTGGATCAGGTTCTAGCGACGCCGACACCGTGGGCCGGATCCAAGTCTATTGGCCGTAGAGCGGCGCCGGCGCTTCGCCCTCCTAGACCCCGGCCTAGGTCGTGTCGGCATTGGCCCAGCCCAAATACGCCCCTGAGCTGTGCTCAACGAGGTCAATCGTCGTCTGGCCAACCTGGCCGATGTTCACCAACGCTCCGGTCGGGCCCGCTGATGTGCTGATGAACTGACCGCCGCCGATGGACAGCATCACGTGGCCCGCCTGCCCGTTCGCGACTGAAGCCGCGAAGAAAGCCAGCGCGCCGGCTGGGACGTCTCGACCCGTATGGATGTTCCCAAGGCAACGGAGCAAGGTCCTTCTTGGCGCCGGTCCCAGGGTCAATCGCGATCATGGCGGCTATGGGCATGACGTCCCCGCAGTCGGCGTTGACCGTCGCCGGATTTACACCTCCGCCGCTCAACACCGTCCCATTGGTAAGAGCCAGGGTGGCAGAGCTATCGGGTGACGGAAAAGGGCAGACCACGCTCGATCGGCCGATGTTGCGGATGATGATGACAACTCGAGGCGATCGATTTCCGTCAGGCTTAGAGCACCGGGTATCGACGGATCCGGTCGCGCGGCGTCGGGGTATCGTCTTAGGCACCACTCGAGAGTCCGCTGGCAACCTGTAGCGAACGACCCCGTGCTGTCAGTTCGAACCGCGTCGCATAAACGTCGCGCATGCCCGCCCTCTCTTGCCGGCCGCCGCTCAACCGTCGGCGGCCGCGTAACCCCAGCCGGCCGACAACCTGGACAACCTCGGCGCCGCGAATGCGCTCCTGCCCACGTGCCACGAACGTGGCTCACACGATCAAGCCATCGTGTCAGGTCACATGCTGTCAAGCTCGCACGACGATCCACCACCATGCTCAAGCGGAGCGCTGGTACCAGCATTCCGTGCAGCGCTGGTTACGATTTGAGGAAGGCCAGAAGATCGGCGTTGAACTGGTCCTTGTGCGTGTCAGCCAGGCCGTGGGAGCCGCCCGGATAGATCTTCAGCGTCGCGTTCTTGACGAGTTTTGACGAGAGCATGGCCGAAGCCTCGATCGGCACGATCTGATCGTCATCGCCGTGAATGATCAGCGTCGGCACGTCGAACTTCTCCAGGTCCGCAGTGAAATCCGTCTCGGAGAAGGCTTTGATGGAATCGAGTTCGTTCTTGAGGCCGCCCTGCATTGCCTGGAACCAGAACGCGTCCCGCATGCCCTGCGTGACCTTGTTGCCCTTACGGTTGGCGCCGTAGAACGGGGTCGTAAGATCCCTTAAGAATTGCGAGCGGTCAGCGGTGACGCCAGATCGGATGTCGTCGAAGGTCTTGATTGGCAGCCCGGCTGGATTGGCCTTCGTCTTCAGCATCAGCGGCGTCACCGAACCCACCAGGACGACTCTGGCGACGCGGGATGTGCCGTGGCGACCGACGTATCGGGCGACCTCACCGCCGCCCATGGAGTGGCCGATCATGGCTGCGTCTCTCAGGCCGAGGGCTTCAAACAGTTCCGACAGGTCGTCAGCATAGGTATCCATGTCGTTGCCATTCCACGGTTGGCTGGATCGGCCATGCCCGCGACGATCATGAGCAATGCAGCGATAGCCGTTGGAAGCCAGGAAGACCATCTGGGACTCCCAGGCGTCCGCATCCAGCGGCCACCCGTGACTGAAAACGACGGGTTCGCCCGAGCCCCAGTCCTTGTAGTAGATCTGTGTGCCGTCCCTGGTGGTGATCGTGCTCACGCAAGTACTCTCTTTCGCTGTCTCCATGCGACGCACGTGTGCTCGCAGGTTTGGCTTCTCGCCTAGTAATCTGATGCCCTTCTGGAAGATTGGACCGGCTCTGTCGTCGGATGCGAGGATGAGAACCCCTCGCACTTGCCTCAGGTCGCTGCGAAACGCGCAGTCTCGCCAGCCACGGCGTCTACGATCTGCCCTGGCAACAAGCTCCGTCAGGTGGAAATCGCAGGCCCAATTCCACTCGCCACGGCTGTCAGGCCGCAGCCCCCCCGCATCTTCACCCGTATGGCGTTGGCCTGACTCCTCTCGCCCCGATCAAACAGGTAGCTGTATTGCGACCGTTTGGTAGCAGCGAGGCGGTCGACGCCCGCGGTCGCGTCTGGCAGACCTGCGCCCAATCGCGCTCTTCCGCGGCCTTCGCGCGATCTGCTATAACTCAACTGGCTCCCAAGCGGGAGTAACTCAGTTGGCAGAGTGTCAGCTTCCCAAGCTGAATGTCGCGGGTTCGAACCCCGTCTCCCGCTCCACTCCCCCGTCCTCATAGCGAATTGCGGCGACCCGAAAGGGCCGCCGCAATTGCTAACGGGCAGGAATCGCCAGGGAGTTGCTAACTCACGGGCGTCATGATCAGCAGGACGGGCTTTCCCGAAGGCAATTTGGTGCTGACGGAGGCAAGCAAGTGGCCGATCGGGCTTAGAAGTCCACCTGCTACAGCCGCACGGGCCGGACGCAAAAAACCGACCCATCCGGTCGCGCCGCCAGGAGCTCGGAGCCGAAGGCTCGATGTCGTCAACTCCGGACCTGAAGCCGGTTGCCGGTGGCACGGTCACTCTGTGCCCGTTCCATAACGGTCGGAACAAGTGCGGCGCGAGTTCGTCGGTCCAGGGTGCCGAGGGCGTGCCAGAGGTCGACCCCCGAAGACAGGCGCGGGCTGCCGCGGCCTGACCCCGAGCCGCTCCGATTAGACGGCGCAATTCCCCTGCATGGCAGGCGATGACCGCGGCCACGCACGGACCACAGCATGCCGCCGGCTTGCCCCTGGCGTAGTGGTACACGGCTATCGGCAGCTCCGCGAAATTGTCGCGGTTCTTGCCGCAGGCGACGTCGTGGAATGCGCGGCGGCACGACTGGCGTGGGTAGATGGCCGCCCCGCAGTTGTCGCACAGAGTGGAAATCAAGGCGCTCGCCTCCCGATCGATTTCGACCGCTCGGCGTCGATATCAGCCGAGGTCGAAGCGATCCAGATTCATCACCTTGTTCCACGCCGCCACGAAGTCCAGCACGAACTTTTCCTGCGAGTCGTCTGCGGCGTAGACCTCGGCGTAGGACCGGAGCTGGGAGTTGGACCCGAAGACCAGGTCCGCCCGGGTGCCGGTCCACCTGACCTTGCCTGTGACGCGGTCGCGGCCCTCGAACACGTCGGAAGTTGCCGAAGTCGCCTTCCACTCCGTGGCCATGTCGAGGAGATTGACGAAGAAATCGTTCGTGAGCGTCCCCGGACGATCGGTGAACACGCCGTGGCGCGCTCCGCCGGAGTTCGCTCCCAGGACGCGCATGCCGCCGACGAGGACGGTCATCTCGGGTGCAGTCAGCGTCAGGAAACGCGCCCGATCAACGAGCAGCACCTCTCCCGGCGCCGCCTGGCCGGCAGCCACGTAGTTGCGGAACCCATCTGCCTTTGGCTCGAGCACGGTGAACGACTCGACGTCGGTCTGCTCCTGCGAGGCATCCGTGCGCCCAGGCGCGAATGGCACTTGAACATTCTGGCCGGCACTCTTGGCGGCCTGTTCGACCGCCGCGGAGCCACCCAGGACGATCAAGTCGGCGAGTGAGACTCGCTTCCCGCCAGCCTGGGCACCGTTGAAGTCCGCCTGGATCTGCTCCAACGTCTTGAGAACCTTCGCCAGCTCAGACGGGCTGTTTGCCTCCCAATCCTTCTCCGGGGCGAGGCGGATGCGCGCTCCATTGGCCCCGCCCCGCCGGTCGGTGCCGCGGAACGATGCTGCCGACGCCCATGCGGTCGAGATCAGCTGCGAGACGGATAGGCCGGACCCCAGGATCTTGCCCTTCAGCGCGGCGACATCCTGGTCGCCGATCAGCTCGTGGTCGACGGCGGGAACCGGGTCCTGCCAGATAAGCTGTCCGGCCGGAACGAGCGAGCCTAGATATCGCGGAGCGGGCCCCATGTCGCGATGCGTCAGCTTGTACCACGCCCGCGCGAACGCATCGGCGAACTCTTCCGGATTCTCGTAGAACCGCCGCGAGATCTTCTCGTAGGCCGGGTCGAACCGCAGCGAGAGGTCCGTGGTCAGCATCGTCGGCGCATGACTCTTTGAGGGATCGTGTGCATCCGGAACCGTTCCGGCGCCACCTTCTGCAACCCACTGGTTGGCACCGGCCGGGCTCTTGACGAGCTTGTACTCAAGGCCGAACAGGTTCTCGAAGAAGCTATTGCTCCACTTCGTTGGCGTCGTGGACCAGGTGACCTCGATGCCGCTGGTGATGGCGTCGCCGCCCTTGCCGGTGCCGTAGCTGCTCTTCCAGCCGAGACCCTGGGCCTCGAGTGGGGCCGCCTCGGGCTCCGGGCCAACGTTGGTCGCGGGACCCGCGCCGTGAGTCTTGCCGAAAGAGTGCCCGCCGGCGATGAGCGCCACCGTCTCTTCATCGTTCATCGCCATGCGGCGGAACGTCTCGCGGATGTCAATCGCCGCGGCGATGGGATCTGGGTTGCCGTTGGGGCCTTCCGGATTGACGTAGATCAGGCCCATCTGCACGGCCGCGAGCGGATTGGCCAGCTCCCGGTTTCCGCTGTAGCGCTTGTCCGCGAGCCAGGTTGCCTCGGGGCCCCAATCGGTGTCGTCCGGCTCCCACACGTCCTCGCGACCGCCGCCGAACCCAAATGTCTTGAAGCCCATCGATTCGAGGGCGCAGTTGCCGGCGTAGACCATCAGGTCCGCCCATGAGATCTTGCGGCCGTACTTGCGCTTGATCGGCCAGAGCAGCCGGCGCGCCTTGTCGAGGTTGGCGTTGTCGGGCCAGCTGTTGAGGGGCGCAAACCGCTGCGTGCCGCGCGACGCTCCGCCGCGTCCGTCGCTGATGCGGTAAGAGCCCGCGCTGTGCCACGCCATCCGGATGAAGAGCGGCCCGTAGTGACCGAAGTCGGCCGGCCACCAGTCCTGCGAAGTGGTCATGACCTCGATCAGGTCGCGCTTGAGCGCCCCGAGGTCGAGCTTCTTGAACTCGTCCGAGTACTTGAACCCCAACCCCATGGGATTCGTCAGGGGGGAGTTCCGCTGCAGGACCGTGAGGTCAAGCTGATTGGGCCACCACTCTTTGTTCGAGTTGCCAGATGTTCGGTCCATTCCTTCCTCCCGATCGTGTCTTTGGTCGCAGATCGCATCTTCGTGCGCCGACAGGTTATGCCTACCCGTCCGGCCAGTGGGTATTCCCGGCTCGAGTGTTCACCTAGTGAGCCCACCACGCCCCAGGGCGGGGCGGCGCGGCGCAGGGACTAGTGCACCTCGGGCCGCCCCGTGGACCACCCCGTGGACTCTTTCGATCAAACAATTGACGACTAAGCCGCTATAGGTTTCAGTATCGTCGGCCCTCCGAAGCCACAGGGAGAGCAGGGCCGAAGGGAGTCCGGATTGAGACGCGTTCAGGCTGCTATGGCTATAGTCGCCGTCCTCGCCGCGAACGTGGCGCTGGCCTCACCTGCAGCCGCGGTGACCGGCGCGCTCGACCAGTATTCGAAGGTGATTACCACCTACCCGCTTTGGGGCAGTGACTACTCTCTTGCCCAGACTTTCACCTCGGGCTATCTCCGTCCGCTGACGGCCGTGGGCATCTACGCCGCGCCCTGGGGCCCAACCGGCTCGTCGGGCTCGGCCGCCAAGGGAAGCGCGACCGTGCAGGTTGTTCCCACATACCTCGGCCTGCCTGTAACCGAGTTTCCGCTCGTAACCGAGAACTTCATCATTCCAACTGTCGATGGCGGCGAGTGGGTCTACTTCAACTTCTCATCGCCTCCGCAAATCGATCTGCACGCCGTATACGCCATCGTGGTCACGATCCACGGGCCGTGGGGCCTAGAGTGGCTCGGCAGTTGCAGTACAAGCGCATACAAGTTCGGCCAGGCCTCGGTCAAAGGTCCGTCGGATCCATACTGGCTGACCATTGCGGAGTGGGACACGGTTCACCACACGTCTGTTTGCATGGGCGACTTCTCCTTCCGGACGTATGTCGGAGCGGCCGTGACGCCGACTCACACGCCAACGCCCGCGCCAACAGCGACGCCCGCGCCAACGCCGACGCCCATCCCAATGCCGACGCCCACTCCAACGCACACGCCGACACCCACCGCGGCCCCAACCAGCGCCGCCGGCGCAACCACCGGGCCCGGAGCAATTCGTCCCCCGCCCGCAGCCCCATCTGTGAGCGGGACGACGATGGCGCCCGCCACGCTGATGCCGACCCCCGACCCTGCGACTGTAGCGACATCCCTCGTTGCCGAAGACTCGCCCGCTGGGTCGCCGATTGCGGCCGTTGCCGGCGCAACCGCGGCGGCAACTCCCGGCAGCGGAGTTCCCTCGTCCCCGGGTGAAGGTTCTTCGTCCGGCGTTCCGATCGCGGCCGTGCTGACGGCGATCGTAGTCATGGGTGGCGCCGGGGCCGGCCTCTTCTTATGGCGCTTCAGGCTGCGAGGCTGACTCCGGGCTGCGGGTCGAGTCGCGACCCGCGGACACCGCGTGGACTGCTACAGGCGATCCACCGCGCGCTACACTCCCGACCACGAACCACGAGGGGTCGGTTGTGAACTATGGCATGGAGGGGGCCCGCAGCGAACGGGAGCGGCGCGCCAATTCGACGATACCTCACGTACGCCGCTGGACGTGGAGGTTGGGATTTGGGCTGTCAATCCTCTTCGTCTGGGCCTGGGTTGGCCTCTACTTCATGCTGCTGGGGCTGGGATCGATGGCAGACTGCTTTGGCGCCCAACCGTGCGCAGATCTACAGCATCAGGGAATCGCCGAGGGCAGTTTCTGGGGCGAGGTGTTCGCGGCCAGCGCGCTCGTCGCGACCATCCTGGGCATTGCAACCGCGGAAGGGCAGCGGTGGGCCGCGGCGGCGCTCGTCATCTTCTCGATCTCGGTGGCGACGCTGACCTTCCCCCACCCCAATTCCGAGGACGGTATGCGGGCCACCGGAGTCATGGCGATCGGACTTACGCCCTTGGCGGTGCTGGCAGCCTGGCGATGGTGGTCTGCTCGCGAGGGCGGCTAGCTCCAGCAGCCGTCAGCTGCGAGCGAGAGTCACGATGAGCAGGTGGCCTTCGTCCGGCCCGATGACCTCAGCGTCGTGTGGGATGGTGCCGTCCCACCGCAGGTAGTCACCCGGCCCTAACTCGACAACGCGCTCGCCCTGCGACATCCGCCATCGGCCGCTCAGGACCACATGGTGCTCGTCACCCGTATGCGAGTGCATACCTGCCCGACCACCGGCGGCGGCCACAGCTTCGATAATCGAGACGTCACGACTCTCGCCGCCGTCCACCAGCTCGACATGCACTCCGCCCTCGAGTTCCTCGCGCGGTCGATCGGCCGCCAGGACCACCTTCGGCGGCGGCACTTCGCCCATGAAGAACCAGGCGATGGGGACTTCGAGCGCCTCACCGAGCGCCGCCAGGCACGCCAGCGAAGGAGAGGCCTTGTCGTTTTCAACCTGGGACAGATAGCCGGGGTTGAGGCCGCTGCGCTCGGATACGGCGGCCAGAGTAAGTCCTCGCTCAGCCCGCCAGCGCCGTACTTGGGCGCCGACCGCCGGCGGGCGCCTCTCTTCCACCGTCATGTTTTGCCCTCACCAAACAAGTATTGACAAGCGCTGCACTCATAGTTTAGTGTTGCGCTCACCAAAGACTGATGGGTGTCAGCCAACTCGTCAAGCAATCCGAAGGAACCAACAATGAACGTCGCGATCATCGGAGCAGGTAACGTCGGTCGAGCGCTGGCCACCTCATTCACTCGCGCAGGCCACACAGTCACCATCGCGTCCCACGATCCGGAGCACGCCGCAGCCGCCGCGACCGCAACCGGAGCCGGCTTCGCGAAGACCAACGCGGAGGCAGCGAAGGCCGGCGAGATCGTCGTGCTCGCCATCCCATTCACCAGTGCCGAGGATGTCGCAGCAGAGATCCGTGACGCAGTCGCCGGCAAGACGGTCGTCGACGTGACGAACCGCATGAGCTTCGGCCCGAGCGGCCCGACCATCGACAACGGCGATTCGAACTCGGATCGGCTGGCCGTCCTGCTCCCGAACGCTCGAATCGTCAAGGCCTTCAACACCGTCTTCGCTTCGCGTCAGGCCGACCCGATGGCCGATGGAACCAAGCTCGACGGCTTCGTCGCCGGCGACGACCAGGGCGCCAAGGACACAGTTCTGGAGCTGGTCCGATCGATGGGTCTCAACCCGGTGGACGTTGGGCCGCTCGCTCGCGCCCAGCAGCTCGAGCAGCTCGCCTTCCTCAACATCGCCCTCAACGTCACCGCCAACGGGTCGTGGGCAAGTGGCTGGAGGCTCGTTGGAGCGCCGGTTCTCGCACCTGTCGCCGCCTGACTCACAGCACTCACAATCGAAAGAGCCGTGCCCCGCATCCGGGCGCGGCTTTTTCGCGTGAGGCTAGCTCCGCGGCGCGACCGCCCGACCTGTCTCCGGATCGATCATGCCGGGGCGCAGGCCGCGGCGAGCGAGGTTGGCAACTATCAGAGGGATGGCAGCGATAGTCGTCGCATAGCCATCGTGCATTAGCATCACGCCGCCGTGCTCGAGTCTGTCGGCCGCGGCCACGATCGCTTCCGTGGTAGCTCCGTTCCAGTCCTCGGCGTCGACGTCCCAGGTCATCAGCAACAAGCCCAGACCGGCCGCCGCAGACACGAGTCTCTCGTCCGTCTCGCCGTAAGGAGGCCGGAACAGCCTGGGTGTACCGCCTCCGCCGGCCCGGATGGCACTCTGGGTCCTCGTCAGTTCGTCCCGCATTTGGTCCGCGGTGAGCTCGAGCATGTGCGGGTGGCTGAAGCTGTGGTTTCCGATCCACATTCCGGCGGCCGTCTCAGCCGCTACAAGCGCGGGATCGGCCGACGCATGCTCGCCGGTGTTGAACGTCGTTGCCCTTGCGCCGCAACTCCGAAGAGTCGACAGCAGGGCGCTCGTGTTGCCGTTGGGCCCGTCGTCGAAAGTTAGGGCCACATACCCGTTGAGAGTCATGGACACCTTGGCGGGGCAGTTCGCCGACCCCCGCAGGATAGCGGACGTGAAAATGGTGTGGCGACCTTGCGATCGCCACACCACGCGAGCTAGGACGGTGTAGTGATGGTCAGCTTGCTACGCAGGTAGCCGTTGGCCAGGTCCACGTACCGTTGGTCTGGATTGTCATGCCCCAGTTGTTGCCACTGCCGTTGGACTTGGCGACCATTGTCTGGCTGTCGGTCCAGGTGGCACTGATGTTCCACGTTGCAGTGATCTTCTCCGGGGACGGAACCTTCACGGTTACGGTCCAGGTATTGGCGCCGTTCGTGGTGGCGTTGAGGTTGTAGCTACCACTCCACTGCGAGCCGGCCGAGAAGCTGACCGAGCAGGTGCCGCCGGCCGGCGTCGGAGTCGGGGTTGCGCCGACGGGAGTCGGGGTTGGGGTGGGATTACTGCTCCAGGCCACGGCCTTGCCGGTGCTGGGGCTGATCGCGCCGGCGCACATGTTGCGCGCCTTGAGGTTGTTGACGATGGTTGGGATCGCGGCGTTGGTCGTGGCGTAGCCGTCGTGCATCAGGAAGACGCCGCCGTTCTGGATGTTGTTGGCTGAAGACACGATCGACGCCGTGCTCGCGCCGTTCCAGTCGCCGGTATCGACATCCCACGTGATCGGCCGCAGACCCAGAGCGTTCGCTGCCGCCGTGATGGTCGAGTTGTTCTCGCCATACGGAAGCCGCAGAAGCGTGGGTGTGCCGCCACCGCGCGAAGAGATGGCCGTCTGAGCTTGCTGCAGATCGCTCTGAACCTGGCTCTGGCTCCAGCTGGTCATGTGCTGGTGGGTCATGCTGTGGTTCTGGATCGTCATTCCGGCGGAGATCATTGCCTGGAACGCCGCCGTATTGCCCGCGATGTTGTTACCGATGGGGAAGAACGTAGCCTTGACGCCCGCGTTGTTGAGGATGCCGAGCAGGGTATTTGTGTTGCTGCCGGGTCCATCATCAAAGGCAAGAGCGTAGTAGCCGCCGCTGCAGTTGGCCGCGGGAGTCGGGGTCGGCGTTGCGGTCCTGACCGGAGTCGGGGTGGGATTTCCCGGGGGGGGAGTGGGGTTCGGCGTCGCGCCGTTGAGGGCATTCAGCACCGACGTGTATGCGGCCTTCTTGTTGCCACTGTTGTCGAAGAGAAGCGGGTTCGCGCTGGCGCGCCAGGAGTCGCTGTCGCGGACGCCCCAGACCGTGATGCCGACGCATCGAGAGACGGCCAGGCAGGCGTTGGTGACGTTCTGGTAGCTGGTCGAGGAGGCGCCTTCGAT
>DASVJA010000065.1:0-16781 GCA_036386115.1 Candidatus Limnocylindrales bacterium | reverse complement strand
TATACGCCTTTGCGTCCTGCTGGCACTGTTCCATCGTGGCCAGCCGCGCCGTCTCGGCGGTCGAACGCATCGCCTGCGTGAGGTCCGCCAGGAACCGGTTCGGATGACGCGCGGCCGTCTCGTTCACGCTCGACTCCCAGTAGTGTAAGTATCCGGGTACCGGCCGGGCGCCGGATCATCCCGATCAGGTTACTACCCCGTTTTCGCTTTGGCTCCCAGCGCTGTGACTTCGGGGCCGCGCTTCATTATCGCGGCTCCGGCGTCTTGCGACGTAGCCTTTTCGCCGATCAGAATCATGGGCCGGGTGTTGCGGCCGGGCACCCCGCTGGAGGTACCAGCTTGAGCCGCCTTACGTACCGCCTAACACGGACGCGCAACGGCTCGTTTGGTCGGTTTGCACGAGGCTACCCGATAGGCTAGGTAGGTTTCTTGATATCGACCGGTCGGCTTGCTCGGGCCTTTTCCGCCCAGGCACCCAGTACTTTGTCCTTGTGTGGTCTGATAGGGCAGTGTTCGTCCCGGTTGCCAGACTCGTCGCAGTAGCCCAGGGCGACGCACTTGGGAGCAAGGAAGCTGCCGAGAAACGGGCTGGTGACGAAGACTTCGTGGCGTATCAATTGGAAGAGGCGTCGAATTTCCCACTGAGCCATGGTGCACAGACGCAGGCCGGACATGTGGATCAAGGCTCGCAGGTTCGTGGTCATTACGAGGTTCGTGCGCGTAGCGTTGGGGAACACGAAGCGGGCATCCTCACCCGGGATGCCGGCCTCCACCATTTCCGTATATAGCTCCAGAGCGCCCTCTACCTGATCCTCGTAGCGTTCCAAAAGCGAGGGGTCCGCTTCGGCGATCGTGCCGGGCAGCATCGTGGAGGCGCCCTTCTTGTATGACACATAACGCTGGCTCTGCTGGTCGAAGGCCACGCCGGCTCGATGGCGCACCAGCTGGTGGCTCAGCGTGCGGCTGACGCCGGTAATCGCGAACGTGAACACGACATGCTCAATCGTGCTGCCGTGCCCGGATTCGATGACGCGCCCGATTAGCTCGCGCTGCTTTTCGGGCGTGATCCGGCCGTCGACCGCCCGTTCAAAGATGTCTTCCGGGGCCAGTTCCGAGTAGCACGTCCGGCAGGCCGTGTAGATCAGCGGCACGTAGTAACGCTCAACGATCTCCCGGTTCGGGAAGATCATCGTGGCCCGCATGCCCAGGTCGCGGCGGCCCGGATTGAGCGGGATCTTGGGAGTGGAGGCTTCGGGCTGGCCCGGAGCGCGAGTGTCGGCCGTCACTGCCTCAGGATAGCGGCTCAGCATCCCGTGGGGCGACAAGCATTCCGCGGGCCGCAAGGTGTGCGACGGGGTCTTGAGGTTATGTCAGTCGAATACGGCTATCTCAACGAGGGTTAGCCATTGACGGCTATCTGCGTGTAAGTTAGTCTGCAGCGGATGACAGAGAACGCGGGGCTCGTCCTATTCGGCGACGTGGTCGGCTCGCGCCGCGACAGCGTCGGGGCAACCGCGTGGTTGCGCGATCTGGTCCTGGAACTGGACGGCGCCTACGGGGACGAGCGGCTCGCGCCGTTCGGTTTTACGCAGGGCGATGAACTCCAGGGATTGCTTACTGCCGGCGCCGATCCGTTTGCGGCCGTCTTGCGCTCGGCGCTGGGATCGGGCGGGAAGCGGATGCGCTGGGTCGTCGTCCGTGGCGAGGTGGACCTCGATGAGACAGGTGGCAAGGCTCCGGCAACCGAGAGAAGTGGCCCGGCCTTCGTTGCTGCGCGTACCGCAATTGAGGGCGCCCGAACCGGTCACGAACGCCTCGTAATCCTGACCGGCCGACCCGAAGTGGACAACCTGCTCGCGGACCTGGCTCCGGCGCTGGTGGAGATGCTGGACGGCCTGACCGAGCGGCAGCGCTCGGTGGCGCGCCTGGCCGTGATCGAAGACCTGCGCCAGTCTGAGGTGGCCGACCGACTGAAGGTCCGACGAGCGACCATTTCCGTCTCCTTCAGTCGCGCCCGCGTTAGGCCGATCCAGCGGCTGGTGGCGGGCATGAGGCTCGTCTATTCGGGTGTTGGACCGGCGGCAATCGCCCCAGTCGTTGCCAACGAGGAGGAAAGGCCGTGAAGGATCCGGTTCTGGTCGCCGGGTGGGTATTTGTCGCCTACCTGGCTTTGCGCCTGGCCGTTGAGATCGGTCTGAGGTACCTGCCGCCCCGAGCGAAGGAATCGGCGAAGGCCCGGACGGGGGCCGACCACGAGCACCCAAAGGCGAGCTGGACACCGCTACCGGCGGTTCTGTGGCTGGCCGCTGAGGCAGCGGTGGCCCTGGTGGTCGTGGGCGTACTCTGGATCGTCCTCAGGGACGTAAGCCTGAACCTCGTTCCGGCCGGGATTTCCGCGGTTCCAGCCGATGTCCGGCACGTGGCCCTGGCCGTCATCCTTGGCTGGACGCTGCTCGTGATCAACGGGCCGGTTGCCTGGCGGTTTATCGGCCGCCTGTTGCCGAGCGAGCCAAAGAAGCAGGCCGGCGAGGTGGACCCGGAACGCATGGGTGCCACGATCGGCGTCCTCGAGCGGCTCCTGGTTGTGATACTGGTTCCCGCCGCCGGTCCGGCCGCGGTCGGATTTGTCGTTGCCGCCAAGACGCTGGCGCGCTTCAAGGAGTTGAACAAGAAGCGGTTTGCCGAGCGCTATCTGCTCGGTACCATGAGCAGCGTCACGGTCGCTTTGATAAGCGCCTTCGCGGCCCAGTGGATCTGGACGGCCGCGTTCTAGGCGGCCTGCCCGTTCCCAAGGAATGACCCGAGCACTCTTGAGGTTGTAGTCTGGCGGGGCCCGCCGCGGTCGCCCGGCCGACTTGGCGGGATGAGCGGAGGAGCACACGTGTCCGATGTCACCAAGCCCGTTACGGTCCAGTACTTCTACAAGATCAAATGGGGATTCCAGGACGAGTTCCTGGCGCTCTTTGATCGGAATCACTGGCCGCTGCTGAAGGCTCAGCTGGAGTCCGGCCGGTTGCTCGACGTCCGGGCCTACGAGCCGCGCTTCCACGGCGACGGCCGGCAGGACTGGACCTATGAGGTCACCATCACCTACAAGGACTGGGCCGCGATGGAAGACCACACGGATCCCGCGATTGTGCGGCGTCTATACCCGGACGCGGAGAAGCTGGCTCGCGAGGAGCAGCGCCGCATGGAGTTGCTCGACGCCCATTGGGACACGCCGCTGGAAGAGCACGCTCTGCCGCGGTAGGTCTACCGCGCCGCTAGACTGGGGCTGAGTCTCCGCAGGCGGAGTTGCGATTCGATGGAACAAAGACGCCGCGTCGCTTTCGGCATGGGCGGAGCGGCTTTCGCCCTGATAGCAATAGGCATTGCTGCTCTGGTCTTCGATGCGGGCGTTCCCGGCGTTGGCAGCGCCACTCCGGCGGCCACAGCGACGGGTACGCCCGGGTCGAACAGCCCTGCCGTCGTTGCGTCGCCGACCGTCCAAATCACCGGACCGATTGGCAGTGGGAACTCCGCCCCGCCCCGCCCCAGTGGCAGTGCGTCGCCGAAGGCCTCGGATGGCACTTCGCAGCACCCAGCCGGTTTCGTTCAGACGGGAGATGTCCTCGCTTACCGGACCGCGGATGGCTCCTTGATCCCAGTTCAGGCAGTCCCTGGCCTGGAGGTTCAGGTCGACCGAGGTCGGGCAATCTACGTTGCTCTGCCGTCGAACCGGTACGGGCTCAGGAGCGGGGACTACGCCGGCGAGTTCATGCCCCTGGTGACCATGGGCCAGGCCGATGGTTCCACGGCGGAGACCGGTGGCATCGTGCTGACCAGTCGCGTCGTGTCGACTCTGACCGCCGACAGACTGGCGTCCATTCAGTCGGATAGCGATCGTTGGGTGGTGGCCTTGCCGGTGGATATCAGAACGGCAGGCAAGACCAACGTGGACGTCGCCTTCGACCAATTCGGCCTGGCCGGCTGGAACAACACGCCGCGGGTGGTCGTGCGGTTTGGCGGCTCGTTGCCGATCGTGGAGACGAATCCCTCCAACGGCGGCTTCCATGTCCTGGTTGAGCAGTTGGGTGTGACTTCGTGGCAGGTCATCGACCCGATCCGACTCAGCCTGCCGGCGGGCCTGATCGATCCGAACCACGCCATGAACCAGTTGCTGATCTACGGCAGCGGGACGCCCAGCGTTCAGCGGGATGTTACCTACGACGGTCGTGCTTCCGTGGGCCAGTTGATGCTCAGTGCCGGCACCGATGTGTGCGTGTCGCTGGTCGTCGCCGGCAGCCGAGCCGAGCTGGGGCCGGACAAGGTGCTGACCGTGAACGGTGTGCCCGTCTTCGCGGCCGTGAATTAGGCCCGGTCATCCCTGAGAACGGTTCCTCGAGGTCAACAGTCAGACCCCAGGATGATCTCAAGCCGTGCGCTCAGGGCTAGACTTGGCCCGGCAAGCGGACCGGCAGAGAGGATGGCTATGAACGGCGGATGGCATGACAGGGACAACCACGGCGACGGCGGACAGCGCGGCATGCTGACGCTCGGGCTCTTCCTGGTCCTGATGGGGATCCTGTTTCTCGTGTCGGAGCAGACCGGCTTCGACTTCAACCGCTACGGCTGGCCGATGTTCGTAGTCGTGCCGGGCGTCCTTCTGCTCGCGATGGGCCTCTCGATATCGAATGAAGGTGGACTGGGGGCGGCCATACCCGGCGCACTCATTACGTCGATCGGCCTGATTCTGGCGTTTCAGGAGGCGACCGGAGCGTACGCCAGCTGGGCTTACGCATGGGCGCTGGTGGCGCCGGGATCAGTCGGCGTGGCGCTGGTCCTCTGGGGCGTACTTCACCGTCGAGGCGATCTCGTCGAGTCGGGCATGCGGTCGCTGGTGACCGGCCTCGGCCTCTTCGTCGGTTTCGGTCTGCTGTTTGAGAACGTTCTGGGTCTGGACGACGGCCGCGCCACGAATGGGCTTCGCAACGCGTTGCCGCTCTTGGCCGTTGGGCTGGGAGTTGCGATCGTGATCTGGAATCTGCTGCCGTACTCCAGGCGCAACCAGCCGACGACCGGCCAATGGTTGCCGCCGACACCGCCGACACCGCCGACACCGCCAGCCGGCTGATCGGCCGAGTCCGAAGATCGGCCCGGTTCGGAGGCCAGCCCCTAGCTGACGGGCTCGCTCGCGCCGGGCTCGGACCTATTTGACCCGGACCACCTTGTAGTCAAGCGAGCCGGCCGGAACCTGGACGTGGATCGTCTCGCCGGGGTGGCGGCCCAGTAGCGCGCGCCCGATCGGTGACGTGAAGCTGATCTTGCCCGCCGCCGCGTCTGCTTCCGCGGACCCGACGATCGTGAACGTCTCTTCGCCGTGGCGGTCGGTTTCGATCACCACGGTTGACCCCAGGATGACTTCGCTGCCGCCTTCGTGGCTGGCTTCGATGATCACCGCGTACTTGATCATCTGCTGGAGCTGCTGAACGCGGCCTTCGAGGAAGGACTGCTCCTTGCGCGCAGCGTCGTAGTCCGCGTTCTCGCTCAGGTCGCCCAGCTCTCGCGCGGACTTGATGCGCTGGATGACTTCCGGCCGGCGCTTGTTGGTCAGCTCGTCCAGCTCGAAGTTGAGGGCCGCCAGGCCTTCGGCGGTGAGATGGATCGGCGCCATGGCTGGTCCGCCGGAGAAAGCGACCTTCGTTGAGCGCCGAACGACGGGCGTCTCGATAGCCGACGGTCCGGTCGTTGCCGGCGGGAGCTTGGTCACCTTGCGCGGTGTGGTTTTCCGGATCTTGAGCGGCGGGCGGGCCGGCGTCCGGAAGCTGCTCGTGACCATGTCGGCCTCGTTGGCGTCGGGCAGCTGAGTGATCTTGGTGACCTTGACTCGCTTGACGGCCTGCTCGTCGTGGAGCGGCGCCGTGAGGCCGTGCTCTCGGCCTTTGCCGCCCGGCCTGGTCAGAACCGCATAAGGCATGGCCCCGGCGGCCTTGAGGAACGCTTCCAGCAGTGTGTCTTCGTACAGCTCGGGATCCGTGACCGGAGCCCACCAGATGCGGACCTTGCTCAGATTCTTGAGCGTCTGGAGCCAGTAACCGGCGGGCTGGGGGCGTCGCTCGCCCAGCGGTGTCTTGTACATACCGGCCAGCCGGGCGCCGACGGACTTCTGGCTGGAGCCGATGAAGAGGATTGCCTGGTCGGGGAGCCAGAACTGGGCCAGCCGCGTCTGCAGCTCCGCGACGGATGGTCGCTGGCCATCGAGGCGCAGATCCGGGGCTCGTGTCAGCCACTCGCGGATCGCGTCCGGATTGATGGAAACTTTGGCCTGGGGCTCGGGCAATTCGACGATGAACACGCCTGGGCCACTGCCCGCAACGGGCTTGCCCCATGCGATTGGTCCCTCGACGGGAAGGCCGTTGGCGCGAAGAAGATCGCGGCCGTTGAGTAGGGGAGCTGGAGATGATGAGGTCGTCACATGTGAACCGTGCCTTGCCGCTGATACATTGTCAAACGAGCGCCTGCGGACGCACGTCCCTGAGTGGAAGAAGGCCCCGGCGAAAGCCGGGGCCTTCGGATCTCTGGCGGGAGACGAAGCTACTTGAGAAGCGACAGATCCTCTGCCACCGGAATGCCAAGCAGGAGCGGGAGGCCCATCCTGTTGGTGTAGATCGGGCGGTAGCGATCCGCGTTGTACATCGTGGGGATATCGATGGAGCGCGGTTTGCTGTCCGGTGCCGGAAGCGGGGAGTGGCTGTATTTGCCGCCCCGGATCGCGACCATCCGGCCGCTGATGCCGCCGTCGACGAGGCTCATGGCCACGTTGGCGAAGGTGATGCCGACGATCGAGTCGACCGCATCCGGATCGCCGGAGCGGAGGTCGTATGTCAGTTCGCTGGCCAGCGTTTCCTCGCCGGATCGGCTCTGGATCTCCGACGCGAGCACCTCGGCGATGTTGGCCTTGTGCTTGTGCCCGAAGGCATCGGCCGGGCCGTACTCGGTCAGCTCGCCGCCCTGCCAGATCGCACCCTCGGCCGCGATGGCAAAGGAGTACTTGCTGGGATTCTTGCGCTTGTCCTCGACGACCAGCTCGACGAGGTGGTCCAGGTCGAATTTGTATTCCGGGATCAGGCAGCGGCCGCTCGTCACGTATGCCGTGTAGAGAGCGGTGAAGCCCGCGTCACGCCCGAAGATGCGGAAGACGCCGATCCGCTCGTGCGAACCGAGAGTGGTTCGCTGGCGATTGATCGCCTCCTTGGCCCGCGTGATCGCGGTGGAGAAGCCGATGCAGTACTCGGTTCCCTGGACGTCGTTGTCCATGGTCTTGGGAACCGCGACAACCTTGACGCCGTTGTCGGCCAGGACCTGGCTGAAGCTCAGGGTGTCATCGCCACCGATCGGGATCAGGTAGTCCAGGCCGAGCTTCTGGATGTTCTCGAGGACGACGGGCGTGAAGTTGTAGACGCCTTCCTTGACCTCGAGCTGCTTGAGACGCTCCGGGCTGATGTGGGCCGGGGTCTTGCCGGCCTTCATCTTGCGGGCGTTGGTCCGCGAGGTGTGCAGCCAGGTGCCGCCGGTGCGATCGATCGAACGGGTGTTGGTTCGATCCAGCTTGATGATGTAGTCCGGGTCGAGATCCGGACCCGGCTTCATGTGAGTGAGGCCTTCCCATCCACGCCGGATGCCGTAGACCTCGTAGCCAAGCTCTGATGCGCGATAGACGACGCTCTTGATGACGGCATTAAGGCCGGGGACGTCGCCGCCGCCGGTGAGGATGCCGATGCGCGGGGTTCGACTCATGCGTACTCCGTCGGGTGTTCGGGCGCAGCCGAGTGCGGCCGCGGTTTTGATGACGTGTACATCTTAAGGCCGCCGAGCGAATCGGCGTCGGTCCGAAGGGCACGAAACACGTTGGGCGGAGTCACGGGGTGGGCGGGCGCCTGGCCCAGGTGGCGCGGGACGAGTGGCGCGGCTTACGACTCGAACGTGGCCGGTGAATCCTGGCTCGACGGGGCCATCTAGAACAATTCCCCTGAAGTGGAAGTTAGGTCAGATATCGGGGCTGTTTGGCGGAAATTCCGACACGGAATCATGAAATCGTCGGCGTTCTACGCTCAATTCCGCGTGCCGGGGAGGCGCAAACCGTTGCTAGTTGCCCTAACTGTCGTGGCAGGGAAGTTAGGCCAATTGCCCGGTGCAAGGAGGTGTCTCGCGCCCGTCGACGCCCGCGGGTGGCCCGCTTCCGCCGGGTGACCGGCCTCGCCCGCCCACTCTACGGATCGAATCGATATCGCAGGAAGAGGTCGTCACCGGCCCGGCGGATGGTGGCGAGGGTTGCCCAGCGGCCGCGGCCCTGAGGGAAGCTCGTTCCCTCGGCAATCCCGAGGCGGTGCAGCGCGGCGTCGCGTCCGAGCACCTGCGGGGCCAAGGTCAGGAATAGCTCATCGATCAGCCGGGCTCGGAGCAACTCGCCAAAGAGATGCGGCCCGCCTTCACATAGGGCGAGTCTTGCGCCCGTGGCACGTATCACCTCGAGGATCGCCCCGGCAGGCACGCGACCGTCGGCGCCAACCGCAGCTACCTGAACGTGGGGCGCAAGCGGCATCCCCGCCAGCCGGGCCGCGCCGGCTGGGGTTGTGGCGATGATGACGGGCACGTCGGGGATGTTGAGTGCCGTGTGAGTGGCGTCCAGATTGCCGCTCGCAGTGACGATGACGGTGGTTGGCTGAGGAGCCAGCCACATCTCGGAGCGCCAGTCGGCGAATTCGGCGGCCAGCGCAGGCTGGATATGTCCGGCCGTCCAAACGTGCTTTCGTCCAACGCGCATCGTGCCCGCGCCTATGACAACGACATCTGCCAGCGCCCGCAGCAGGGCCATCATGAGGCGGTCGGCTTCGGAGAAACCGCTGATTTCGCCGCCGCCCGTGCTGCCCTCCGAGGCGTCGAGGGCCGCCACGCCATCCAGGCTCGAGACGAAGTTGGCGACCATGGTAGGCCGACCATCCAGCAGATCGATGATCATTTCGCCCGAATAGCGAGTCGCCAGCGCGGGCGGCAGGAGACCGCCGCGGCGATCGACCGGAATGGTCGGCGGCGCCGGTGCCTGCCAAAGTGGTTCGAGCGGCAGTCCCTCGCTTCGGCCGGCCATTCTCACCTCTGTTTTCGGCCCCTGGCTGGGGCCTAGCGAGATCGTAACCCGGTGAATGCCCCGCGGAGCACTGAAGTTCGGCTGATCGCCGCCGCCGGGGCGGCCAGCTGATCCGAGCCCACAAGGTCTCGCGGGCTGAGCCATCATGGGGGCATGCCCAAACTTCCATCCGCCTCGACCAACACGCTGGTAGGGGTCGACGTCGGTTCGACCCACATAAGGGCCGTTCTCGTGGATCCGCAGAGAGGCGTCCTTCACGTAGCTCGCCGTGCCACGGATATTCATGCCGTTCGTGGCGGCGGCGCATTTCATCGCCCGGCGGAGTTGCTCGCGGCCGTCTCTTCAGCCATAGACGAGTGCGTGGCAGCGGCGCGGACCGGCGCTCTTCCGGCGCCGTCCGGCATCGGCATTGCCAGCATGGCCGAGGCGGGCTGCCCGGTGGATCGCCGCAAGCAACCCGTGGGGGAGATCCTGGCCTGGCACGACCCGCGGCCGGATCGCCAGGCTGCGTGGCTGGAGCGGCAGGTAGGGGCGCAGCAGCTCTTCTCCCGGACCGGCTTGAGGCCGGAGCCAAAGTACACGCTGCCCAAGTTGCTCTGGCTGCGCGAGCAGAAGGCCGCCGAGTTCAGCCGCCTCAGGCACTGGGCAGGAGTCGCGGAGCTGGTTGGGTTGGATTTGACCGGCGAGCTAGCGACCAACGCTTCTCTCGCTTGCCGGACGATGGCGTTCGACGTCACAAAGCGGCATTGGGTGGCAGATCTGCTGGCGCTGGCAAGCCTGGAGCCCGACGAGATGCCGCGCGTTTTGCCGCTCGGCCAATCGATCGGCGGGCTCACCGCGGTCGCCGCCGTGCGACTTGGCTTGCCGAGCGGCACGCCTGTTGCGATTGCCGGCCATGACCATCTGGCCGCAGCATTGGGCGCCGGGGTGACAAAGCCGGGTGATGCGCTCGACTCGATGGGCAGCGCCGAGGCCACGCTCCTGGTTACCGAGCTTCCCGCAGTGGCCGACGAAGTACGCCGAGGCGGGTTCTCGACTGGTTGCCACGCGATTGATGGGCTGGCGTATGTGGCGGGTGGGCTGCAGTCGTCCGGCGCCCTGATCGAGTGGTTCATGGCGACATTCCTGACCGGCGAGGGCGGTGGATCGGCGCCTCAGCCCGGGGACGAGGCCGGCCTCACCGGCATCGAGAACGAGCGCTACCGCCGGTTCATCGAACTGCTTGACCTGGCCGGCCCCGGACCAGTGGACCCCGTCGTCCTGCCGTACCTCCGTGGCCGCACCGCACCCCACCGCGACCCGTCGGCGACTCTGGAGATCGAGGGCGTGCGTGAGACGCACACCCTCGTGGACCTGGCCGCCGCCGTGGTGGACGGCGCCGCGTACCACGTGCGCTGGATGCTGGATGAGTTGTCGCGAGTTACGGAAACGCCGCTGGATCGGATCAGGCTGACGGGCGGAGGCGCGCGGAACCGTCGTTGGGTTATCGCCAAGGCCGCGCTCGGGCCGGGTCGGCTCGAAGTCGTGCGGACTGAAGAGGCGGCTGCGCTCGGCGCGTCGCTGGTGGCGGGCGTCGCGAGTGGCGTGTTCGTATCCGTGGCCGAGGCGCTTGCCGCAGGTTCGCCGTTCGACCGTGTCAGCGCGCCGGCCACGATCCGGGCGAAATACGATGCCGCCTACCTCGACCGGTGGCTACCTGCGGCCGTTACCCGGCTTCGGCAGAGCGGGATCTAGCAGCTGGCGCCGGCCGGCCTAGTGAAACGCGGCCGCCTCAGAGCGTGCCAGCTCTACCAGATTACCCAGAGCCAGGTTGACGTCCAGGAGATGGAGGCCCCAGGTTGGTGTGGCCAGGGCGCCCACGGTCGGCCGTCGGTCTGAGGCTCCGTTGGCGCGGTCGATCTGTAGCCACGTGGCTCCGCCGGCCGAGACGCAGTGACCCGTGTACGCGCCGGGGTAGGCGGTCCAGGCGGTTGTCACCTTCGGTTGACGAGCGGTCGCGTCGAGGTCGGCCGCCAGGTCGGTCGGAAGGTAGGTGGAAAGCGGCGCCGTGCCGCCAGCCGGGGCCGCCGGGTTCACACACACGACCTGGCTCGGCAGGGTCGATTTGTTGGCGAAGACGTTGATGCTCGAGTCGACGCGGCCGAAGGCAGCGTTCGTAGCAGGGGTGGCGTCGAAGCTCGAATAGGCGACGACACAGCCGGTCTGGGTCGTGGACGCACATTCCGGGATGCTCTGAAAATCCCCACCGATTGTCTTGCCGACGGGCACGGCCAGATTGCCGCCCATCAGAAGTGCCGACACGAGCAGCTTCCGCACGGCCGGCTTCGGGTCCACTTCCGCGCGGAGCAGCGCGATTAGCATCATGGCGCCCTGCGAATGGCCGATGAACACGATGCCGCGGCCGTTATTGTAGTGGGCCATGTAGTTCTGGAAGGCAGCGTACACGTCGTCATATGCGATAAGGGCTGTGGCCAGGGTGATGCTGCTGGGCTTGTCGATGGCGGCCAGCGTCAGCTGCCGGTACATCGGCGCGTAGACGTTGCAGGTCTGCGAGAACTGCGCGGCCTGAGCCGTGGCGACGGCCTGCTCTTCCTCGCCGATCTTGAGGTCCGCGTTGACGGTGGTTTCGCTGCTGATCGTCGGGTAGACGTAGAAGCAGTCGATCGGCGGTTTGGCGGAAGCCGAGGCCACCACCACCGTCGCGGTGAGGTCGGCGGAGACGGAGGTCGCGTCGAGGCTTCCTGCACATGGGTTGTTGGCGATCCCCGGCTTGCAGAGCCAGACCGTCGTGTCCGGCCCAACCGAAGGCGCGGGCGTGGGCTGCTCAGTCGCTGTGGTGGCTGGACTCGAGGCCCGGCCGGTAGATGTTGGAGCCGGCGAACTGGAAGGGCTGCATGCACCTGCAGCGAGACCGATGGTCAGAGCAAGCAGGGCGATGGGGCGTCGCATCGGACCATGGTCGTGGTCGGGGCACTAGCTGTCCAACGGGGGATGCAGGCGTACCTCAGGGCGGTCTGGATTCTCGTTGAGGACGACAACGTCGGCGCAGTAGTCCGGATGAACCTCGTCGAAATACATCTCCTGCCCGGGAACATAGCGGACGGCGTATCGGTGCTCTCCTGCCTCCGACGGTCCAAACAGGATCGCGTCACGAACCGCCGCCCGGCGACGCGTCTCCGCAAACGGAACGGACACGAATATCGTGAAGTCCCAGAGGCCGGCAAGCTCCGGTCGTTGCAGGAAGACGCCGTCGAAGAGGAGGATCGAGTCGATGGCGGCGGTCTCGGTCGGCGCTACCGCCGGCTCGTCCTGCCTGTAGTCGAAGATGCGGCGCAGAAACACGCGGTTGCCGTTCGGCCCCAACGGGTCCAGAAGTTCCGTTCGCAGGCCGGCGTAATCGAACGAGTCGCGGTAGTAGCCCTCGGGCGACTCCGGTCCGCGGGCCAGGCGCTCCCGCCGCGGCCGATGGAAGCCGTCAATTGAGGCCCGAACGATCGGCCGGCCCGAGCCCCCGAGGATCGGCGCCAGTTCGTCGGCCAGGATCGTTTTGCCGGCTGCGTCCGGCCCGTCTACTGCGACGCGTACCGGGTGCGGCCGATCGACCGCCAGGATCAGCTCGGCCAGCGCCTCGAGGAGGCGTGCGCGTTCGGGCGTCATCGACCGATTGTAGGTTGACCGGCTGCCGGCTCGCCCTGCGGCCCGCCCGTGTTGGGAGCGGACCGGCGTGGTGCGTCAGCGTAGACTCGCCTCATGAGCTCCTTCCCAGATTCCAAGAAGATGCGAATGCCGTCACCGGATGAAGCCCTGCCGGGGCGCGCCGAGGCGATGCCCGTGCCGGAGAAGCACGCCGTCAACGGCGCGCCGATCAAGCCGCCGTACCCAGAAGGCACCCAGATCGCAGAGTTCGGGATGGGTTGCTTCTGGGGCGCCGAGAAGCTGTTTTGGCAGACTCCGGGGGTCGTGTCGACGGCTGTTGGGTATGCCGCCGGCATGACCCCGAACCCAACGTACGAAGAGGTCTGCACCGGTCGGACCGGCCATATCGAGGTCGTTCGCGTCATCTTCGACCCCAAGGTTATTTCCTACGGCGAGCTGCTCAAGCTCTTCTGGGAAGAGCACGATCCCACACAGGGCATGCGCCAGGGTGGCGACCAGGGCACGCAGTATCGCTCGGCGATCTTGACCCACGGCGACGCCCAGCAACGCGAGGCCGAAGCGTCCCGCGATGCCTTTCAGGCTGGCTTGACCGCGGCCGGCATGGGCAAGGTCACCACCGCGATCGGGCCCGCCCCGGAGTTCTACTTCGCCGAGACTTATCACCAGCAGTATTTGCTCAAGAATCCCGGGGGCTATTGCCCCAACCACGCCACCGGCGTGACTCTGCCGGCGGGCTTCTTCAAGTCCGAAGGTTCGGCTGGCCGGATTGCGGATGCGGCGAGGGCGATCGAACAGGCGCGGTAAGTCGATCCGGTTTGCTTCAGGTGGTCGTTTCATCGGCCGTCTGCTTGCGACGAAGCAACACGGTCCAGAGCACTACGCCCCCGACCAGGGTCAATACGGGCACCGGCTCATAGAGTGGGGCGAACAGAAGGAACATGTCGGCCCAAACGCCGGCAACCAGGTTACTTGTCGAGGTCGCGTCGCTACATGTGTCAATACAAACGAATCCTGCCCCGACATTCTGGCCAAGGGCACTTGGAATGAGAGGGAGGGCCGGGATTGCCACCATAAGCGCCAAGAGGAAGGTAAAGACCGCGCCCGACTTGGCGTGCCGGCACACGGCAAACCCGCCGATCGGCCCTGCGACGAGTGCCGAAATGAAGACCGCGCTCGCTGCTGCAGTCCATCGGCTCAACTCGGTCGCGGGTATGCGCTCCCTCGCGTCTCCAGTTGTGGCTCCGAGCGACAAGGCAACTACTGGCCACGCCAGCAATGCCAAAGCGAGTGCAAGCAGCGTGGGCCTGGCTCGCTCGGCAAGGCCTTCAGGCCCCTCGTCGCCGCTAGATCGGAGCGCCATGACTCCGAATACGATGAAGAGCCCCCAGCCCGCTATTAGGATTGGCAACGCCCTCTCCCGCAAGAATTCGAGATCGCCGTCGAGTATGGGGGAGCCGATCCGGTTGCCGGTGTCGCCCGTCGGACAGGGTGTCGGGCCGAGCCGACTGCTACTGGTGATGCCCACTTGAGCAACCGGAGAGGCCCACCTTCGGCAACGCGCGGTAGCGGGTCGGAGCCGACCCCTTACGGCGCAATTCAATAGGTGGGCGCCCGCCCGAACTTAGGCAGAGCCGGCGAGGTCATACCCTATGCCAGCAATTGACTGGGCTCACGCGACTGTGTGGTAGGGAGACAACGATGTCCGAGCCGCTCCTCTTCTACGATCGCAGGATCTACCGCCTATCCCCAGAGGCTGCGGCCGATTTGCTCGCGCGCGGTGTCATCGAAATGGATGGGTCGGAATATGCACTCTCTCTGCAGCATGAGATCGAAGAAGTCGAGCCATTCGCCGCGCTCGTCGCGCAACCTGGTTCCCCTCAACAGCAGGACACCCAGCTGGGCCACCGACGACTCAGGTGGTTTTGGGTCCTGAATCCGCGCGGGGATTCTCGCCAATCCTTCCTCTCGCGGCTGTATCGCGACACGCCCGGGAGGGATGATCCGCGCCAGCGTTGATCCGGTGGGGATCGCGGAATCTACGGGCCGGCCTCATCGGTCGAGGACGGCATCGAGTTCGCTGATCGACGACGAGGGCTCGCGCCAATTGGTTGCGGCGCATCCGGCAATAACATGTGCGTTCAAGAACCCCAACGGCTATTGCCCGAACCACGCCACCGGCGTGACGCTACCCGCCGATTTCTTCAAGATGGCGGGTTCGGCGGACCGGGTAGCGGAGGCCGCGCGGGCGATCGAACAGGCGCGGTGAGGCGACAACGGAAGTCGCCTCACCAGCGTTGCTACAATCCAGCTCATGAGTGGAGTTCCACGGGCGGGAGGGCGGACCAGTCGACGCATAGTGTTGGTCGTGACGTTGGTCGTGACGTTGGCGTTCCTGGTCGCCTCGTCCGCCCTGGTGACTGTCGCGTTGCCGATGGCTCCCGCCTGCCTTCACTTCAGTCCGGGGTTTGACGCGCAAATATGGGCGTCCACATCCATCTGCAACGCTCGATTCTCGATGGTCGACGATCTGATCGCCCATCACCTGCCGGTTGGGATGACCCGCGATGAAGTCGTTGCTCTGTTGGGCCAACCGGCAACCCCGTACGAAGGAGGAACAGACCAAGGCGACCGAACGCTCGAGTACGACATGGGCGGCTGGATGGACACCAACTGGCTCGTGATTCAGTTCGACGAGGACTGGCTCCTGACCAAGGCGTTCTGGTACCAGGGATGATTGCGGCAGTACATTCGCCGTTGCACAACCCGCACGGCTACTGCCCGAACCATGCCACCGGCGTGACTCTGTCGGCGGCCTTCTTCAAGTCCGAAGGTTCCGCGCAGCGGGTGGCCGACGCTGCCAGGGCGATCATCGAAGCTCGTTGACGAACCTCGCGCCTATGCGACGCGAGGCGCGCCGAAGGCGGGTAGCTCGAGCCTGTCCCACCCCGTGGTTCCTTCAGGCGCGCCCGCACCACTCACGGGCATCCGGTTTGGCGCCGGCCGAACCTACAGGGTAGGCTGCCCGAACGCGCCGGTTCGGAGCGCATCCATCAAAGGAGTTCCAGTTGGCCACCGAGGAGATGATCCAGCTCTGGGATCACCTGGATCAGGAGATGCGGTCGCTGATAGTCGATGCGCCGCTCTCCGAGGATTGCGCCTGCGAGACCAATGAATACCTGAACCACAACGAGTTCGGCCTGGCGTGGGATACATTGAGCGCCTGTCTTCGGGAGGCCGATGAGCCGATCCTCGAGCGGCTGCGGGCGATTGAGCAACTGATGTACCCGCCGGACCTGGGGTGGTCTTGACGCCGATGGGTAAGGCCGCCGACTCGATCGACGTCTACATCGCCGGCTTCCCAGCCGAGACCCAGAAGGCGCTTTCCGAGATGCGCTCCATCATCAGCTCAGTTGCGCCCGGGGCGACAGAGAGCATCAGCTACTCGATCCCTACGTTCGATCTGAACGGACGTCACCTGGTCCACTTCGCAGGCTATGCGAAGCACGTTGGGTTCTACCCAATCCCGACCGGCATCGAGGCCTTCAAGGAAGAACTGGCGCCCTACAAGCAGGGGAAGGGCTCGGTGCAATTCCCGCTGAACCGGCCCCTGCCTGCGGACCTGATTCGTCGCATCGTGGAGTTCAGAGTGGCGGAGAACATGGACCGGGCGGCCGGAAAGTAGAGGGCGGTCTTTGACCGTTCAGGCGACGGACACCGCGACTTCTGGCTCTGCTGCCGGGTCCGCCGCCGCCTCGACGCTCGGCTCGGCAATCGCCTCGGCCGGCTCTGTCTCCTGAGGCAGGTCTTCCGAGCGTTCGACCTTCTGGACCGCCTCGCTGCGCTCGACCAGCTCGTCGAACAGCATCCGCGAGCTGATCACGGCCTGGCGCAGGTCCTCAGTGTTGGCTTCTCCGCGCGCGTCTCGGAGAGCGATCTCGTGCGCCGCTCGATAGTGCGAGAGCACCTGGGCATGGTCGACCGACATGTCGGCGGATCGCTG
>DASVJA010000064.1:0-13813 GCA_036386115.1 Candidatus Limnocylindrales bacterium | reverse complement strand
GCGGAGATCGGCCGGGGCGGCGCCGGGAGGAAGGGCCAGGGGACATCCCGCTTGTTTGGGTTCACCGGATTTCCATGCATGGCCCGGACTCCACGCTGGCGTGCCACTCTTGCGGCCCTCCTCCGGTAGACAGCGACGCGAGTCTCGGGCTACACTCCCGGCGCCCTGTTCGTGGGCGGTATGAACGTGCTCTTCGGAGCGCGAGGTCAAGCCGTTGATCGCGAACGAGCCCCTAAGGAGGTGATTTCCGGATTGGCAGAAGTCCGTGTGGGTGAAAACGAGAGCTTCGAGAGTGCCCTGCGCCGTTTCAACAAGAAGATTCAGCAGAGCGGCATCCTTGCTGAGGCCCGTCGCCGCGAGCACTATGAGAAGCCGAGCGTGAAGCGCAAGCGCAAGGAAGCGAAGCGCAAGAAGGTCGCGCGTCAGGTTCAGAGCTAGCGAGACTATTCACGCCGTCGATTGATGCGCGCTCATCCCTGAGTCCGCAACCCGCCCCGAGGTGCCACCCGGTGTCTCTCCGCGATCGACTCGACGAAGAGTTGAAGGCCGCAATGAAGTCAAGTGACGCCATGCGCCGCGATTCGCTGCGCATGGTGCTTGCGGCTGTCCAGAAGACCGAAAAAGAAACAACGCGAGGTCGTGCGCTCACCGACGACGAGATGATCGGCGTTTTCACGCGCGAACTCAAAGTTCGCCATGAGTCGGTGGACACATTCCGAGCGGGCGGCCGCGAGGATCTCGTGGCCAAGGAGGAGGCCGCAATCGCGGTCGTCTCCGAGTTCATGCCCCAGCAGCTGACCGAAGCCGAGCTGCGAACCCTGGTAGACCAGGCGATCGCCGAGACCGGCGCAGCGTCGCCGCGCGACATGGGCAAGGTCATGGGTTGGCTCTCACCCAAGACACGGGGCAAGGCGGATGGAAAGGCGGTCAGCCAGCTGGTGAGTCAGTTGCTGGCAGCCCGCTCCGCCGGATCGTGACGCCCCCGTGGTGAGGGAGCCGCACGAACGCCTCGTTCCGTTCGGCAAACGAGACGCAATCCGGTTGGTGGTTGCGGCTCTGCTGATCGTCCTCGCCCTGGCTGCGGGAGTCCCGGGTGACCTGTCGCCGGTGAGCCCCGGCTATGCCGACGGGGCCGTCGCCACGGCAGACATCCGCGCTCCTCGAGATGCCGCAGTTCCCAACGATATCGAGACGCAGGCGGCTGCCGCTGTCAGGGCGTCGTCGGTGCCACCTCAGTACGACTTCACGGTGGATCGGGCGCTGTTGATCGCGTCCGCCAAGGTGGCCGATCTGCAGCTCGCCCTGAAGCCGCTGGACGACGCGTTCAGCCAGTCCGGGACCGCCGACGTCAGGCGCGTCGCCCTTCAGGCTGCTCTACCGACCGCCCTTCCAACGCTGTCATTGGACAACCGTACGGCGCTTCTGGCGCTCGAGCCGGCGCGTTGGATCGAGGTCGAAAAGGCCGCGGAAGGCGCCCTGTACGCGGGCGAGCAGGTTGAGATACGCGACACGGACCTGGCCTCCATCCGGTCCTCGCTGGCAGCGAGGTACCTCGGTGCGTATGCCTTGTCGGTCGCGGAGGCGCAGCTGGCCGGGGCGATCGCCACGCCGTTCTTCGTGGCCAACTCCACGTACAGCGCCAGCTTGACCGACCAGGCGGGTAAGCAGGCTGCTGCGGATCAGCAGCCCGTGGTGGACTCGATAAAGGCGGGCGAGGTCCTCGTGCCGGCCGGCGCCCAGATCACCAAGTCGGACATGATCAAGATCCAGTTCTTCGGCCTGGACAAGTCCACCGCGGACTGGAGCCGGGCGGCGGCATGGATGCTGCTGGGGACCATCGTGGCGGTCCTGATGCTCGGCTGGTTGTGGCGCTTCCGTCCGGAGTATTGGGTCCGCAGTCGGACGCTCACTCTGATCGGGTTGATATTCGTCGTCTCCGTGCTGGCCACCAAATTCTCTGGCGGCCAGGCGTGGATTCCCTATGCAATTCCCGCGGCCGCCGCCGGGATACTCCTGACCCTTCTGCTCGATTCCGGCGTCGGCATCGTTGCGATGGCGGTGCTGGCCATACTCGCTGGCTCGGTCAGCGGTTCGTCCGCCGAGATGACGGCCTACGTGTTCCTGGGTGGTTTCGCCGGAATACTGGCAATTCGCAAGGGCGAGCGCCAGCACTTCTTCGTCCAGGCCGGCCTTGCCGTCGCCGTTGCGGAAGTCGCCGTCGTCGGCGCGTTCGCGCTGCTCGGTGAGCACGACATGACGGGAATGCTCCAGCTGTGGGGAGTGGCAGTCGCCGGAGCCCTGCTGGCAACGATCATTTCGCTGGGTAGCTTCTCGTTGCTCGGCAATCTGTTCGGCATCTTGACCGGATCCCAGCTCCTGGAATTGGCCAATCCCTCCCAACCGCTGTTGCGACGCCTCTTGATCGAGACGCCCGGCACGTATCACCACTCTCTGATGGTCGGCAATCTTGGAGAGCGGGCGGCGTCGGCCATCGGGGCGGATCCGCTTCTGGTCCGCGCGGCCGCCTACTATCACGACATCGGCAAGCTCTCCAACCCGCTGGCGTTCATCGAGAACCAGGCCGGCGGTGACAACATCCACGACCAGTTGGATCCTGCCGACTCGGCCACGATTTTGCGGCAACACGTGGCCGACGGCATGAGTCTGGCCCACAGGGCCGGCCTGCCGAACCCGCTGATCGCCTTCATTCCTCAGCACCACGGAACGGCGATTCTCGGCTTCGTCTACGGCAAGGCTCGCGATGAGGCGGCCAG
The DNA here is from genome assembly GCA_036386115.1 of Candidatus Limnocylindrales bacterium. Classification (GTDB taxonomy): domain Bacteria; phylum Chloroflexota; class Limnocylindria; order Limnocylindrales; family CSP1-4; genus Fen-1039. Next base: position 11,039 of record DASVJA010000064.1, on the reverse strand, counting down.
GGCCGCAGGCGGGATGAATACGCCGGCCGGAAAGGCCGCCGCCGAAGCCGTGGATCAGCGCCGCTATCGTCACACCGGCCCCAAGCCCCAGTCGCGCGAGGCTGCGATCCTTATGCTTGCAGACGGCGTTGAGGCCTCGGTGCGCTCACTCACCAGTCGCGATGAGGCCACAATACGAGCCATGGTCGGTCAGATTATTCAAGAACGATTGAACGACGGCCAGCTCAACGAGTGCGACCTCACCATTCGGGACCTGGAGAACATTCGAGAAGCCTTCGTCGGGCAGCTTCTCGGCATGTACCACCAGCGGATCGCCTATCCGCAGAACGAGGTGGTCGAGCCGGGACCGCGACCCGCGCGAGGTGCGCGCTAGGGAGAGCGAATCGATCATGGGGGCACTGGACCGCGGCTTATCCATGCCGAAGGATGACAAGTGACGCGACTCGACGAGCGCCTGGACGAGACCGACGATCCGGCCGGAGTACCGATCGGCGAGGCCACCGCTGCACAGACCGACGGTTCTGAGGGCGAGACCACTTCCATCTACCTGCCGCCGTTCCGGATAGATGTCACGGTGCGGCCCGATGCCGCTCACCTGACCTCGAGAAACCGAGTTGCGGCAGCCGTCCGCGCGGCGCTCGAGTCGGCGGGGGCGCCCGGACCGGCCTCGATCGGCGTGGTCCTCTCGAACGACACGGAACTGGCCGAGCTCAACGTTACGCATATGGGCGCCACCGGCGCCACCGACGTGCTGTCTTTCCCGTTCTTCCCGCCGGAGGCCTTCCCGAACCACGAGCGGGGCATCGACCCTCAGCGAGATCCCTGGGTCGCTGCGGCGCTGAAGCAGGCCTTCGCCCTGCCGCCCGGCCTGCGGGCCCACCTCGGCGACATCATCGTGTCCGTAGAGCGGGCGATTGCCCAGGCGGCCGACGGACGGGGCGGCCAGACCGGCGATGTCCACTGGACGGCTGTCGAGGAACTGCTGCTGCTTGCAGTCCACGGCACACTCCACGTTTGCGGCTGGGATCACGCCGAGCCGGTAGAAGAGGCGGCGATGCGGGCCAAGGAGCGGCAGGTACTGGCCTCGCTGCCGCACCACGACGGCCATGATGGGCAAGAGGAAGCAGATCCTCCTGTTTCGGTCGAAACGAAGTAGGGTCCCGCGGCGAGGCGTCGCCCGGAAGCCGTCGAGCTAGGCCCTCGGAGCCAGGATCTCTGTCAGGGCGGCCTTGAGTTCCGCAACCGAAGATGCGTCGAATGTCAGGGTGATCGTCAGTTCGCCGGCCAGCCCGAGTTCGCCGCTCGTTTTGTCGTCCAGAGTCAGCGTGAGGTCCGCCCCCTTGATCGCCCACCCGGTCACGCCGCCGTAGATGGCCGTGCCCGCCTCGTTGGTGATGCAGTAGTTGTCCTGGCCGCTCTTGCGGTCTGCGTCCGTGAACGCGTGCGAGCGCTCGAACACCAGATTCCAACCCGAGGAATCGTCTCGCTCTGCCAGGGCTGCGCCCGTGAGCGAATCTTCGCGCCAGACGGAGACGAGTTGGGCCGTGATCTTGGAGGGGTTGGTTGCACTCATGGCTCAGAGGATCGGGCATGGGTGCGCGCCGGTCAACGGGCAGAAACGCCAAAGTGATGCGTTTCGGCACCTGCCGCCCGCACCGTGATGCCCCGCAAGCGGCGCCTGATACCATCCGCACAGGCCCTCCGAATGTGGATCAGGGCTAGTTTTGCGTGTCGCGCTTCAGGCGCGGCGGCCCATGCTGGAGCAGCGGTGAAGATCGTCGTTGGTCTTGGTAATCCCGGCGCCCAGTACGAGAAGACGCGCCACAACGTCGGCTGGATGGTCCTGGACCGGCTGGCCGATCGAGCCGGTTGGGGTGGAAAGGGCCGGACTCGGGATTCCTCGGCCGTGGTGGGCGGAAGGTATCGCGGTCTGGATCTGGTGCTGGTCAAGCCGCTCACCTTCATGAACGAGTCCGGGCTGGCCGTGCGCAAGGTTCTGGCTCGCGAACATGCGCCGCTGATCGAGATGCTCGTGGTCTGCGACGACTTCTCCCTGCCGTTCGGCAAACTCCGTTTCCGCGAGGGGGGCAGCGCCGGCGGCCACAACGGGCTCAAGTCGATCATCGGGGAGATGGGCAACGAGCAATTCAGCCGACTCCGAATTGGCATAGGCGAGCCGGGCCGGGATGCCATCGATCACGTCTTGAGCCAGTTCGCGAAGGGCGAAAAGGCCCGTATGTCCGAGTTACTCGACGCGGCCGCGGACGCCGTGGAGGCCTGGGCCCGCGATGGCACCAATAAGGCCGCGAACCACTTCAATGCCTTTGAGTTGCGCCCGGCCGATGACGATCTATCGGCGCCTCCGGGTGCGGTCGATGGCCCGCCCGGGCCGGACGGGATCCGGCGCACGAAGACGGGCTGGCGCAAGTCCAAGCCGCCCGAGGGCGGGGAGTGAACTCACGCGGCGGCCGCTCGATGCGTCGCCAGATCGAGGCGGCCCTGAGCGGCGCCGCCGACCCCCTGGGCGAAGATGGGCTGGGCCTCCCGGACAAGCCGGACGACGCCGACGACGAGTCGGAGTTCGATACTGCCGGCTCGATAACCGAGGCTTCGATTCGGCCGGGAAAGGCGTCGCCCGCGCCGTCGGTCCGTGGTAAGCGGGGCAAAGAGCGCCACGTCGATGAAGCGATCAAGGCCGCTTACCAGGCCGCGCAGGAGGCCAGGGCAGTAGCCGGAGCCGAGGCTACAGCGGCGGGAGGGATCGCCGCGCCGTCGGCTCGGAAGCTGCCGGACCTGCACGTGTTGCCGTCCCTGCTTCATGCCAGCGGCGCATTTGGAACCTTGCGGACGCGGCTTGGGGCTGAGGATGCGGCTCTGCCCGTCGGAGGGCGCCACGCGTCTCTGGCCGCGGTGCCGCACGGCGCCAAGTCGTATCTGGCCGCGGCCATGGCGATCGGGAATACGCCGCGGGAGCGGCTCGTCTGGATTGCCCGCGACGCCGAGATCGGCGACCGAGTGGCCGAGGAGCTCCAGGCCTGGCTCGGCGACACGGAGGCGGTCGTAGTCCTGGAGCCGCGAACGGCCCTGGCATATGAACGCAGTGAATTGGTCCGGGACGAGACCGCGGCCCGAGTGGCCGCCCTGGCCGCCTGGCGATCCGGCCGGGCAAGTGTTCTGGTGGCCAGCGTCCAGGCCCTCCTCCAGCACACGCTGGATCCAGAGGAACTCCCGGCCGAGCCGCGCCGGCTTCGAGTCGGCGCTCGCGTCCGCCAGGACCAGCTGCTCCACGATCTTCTGGCGCTCGGATACGACCCGGTCCAGGAAGTGGCCGGTCGGGGTGAGTTCTGCCGCCGCGGCGGCCTCGTGGACGTCTTCCCGTCCGCCGCGCCGCTGCCCATCCGCATAGAGTTGTTCGGCGACGAGATCGACTCGATGCGCGTCTTCGATCCTACGGACCAGCGCAGCCTCCGGCCCATCGAGGAAGTCGTCCTGCTCCCCGCCAGCGAGTTCCTCGTCCCCGCCGGCGGCTTGGCCGAAATCCGTTCTCGCGTCTCCCGCCTGCCCGGCCGGGCAAAGCTGCCGGATCGCCTCGTCGCCGACCTGAGCCGCTTCGAGGAGGGCGTCCATGCCGGTACGGGCGAGCTCGGTGCCCATTCCGGCCACGAACATGACGTCGGCGCGGTCGCTCGAGCCCTAGAGACCGGTGACGCCGCGGAGGTCTGGGCCGCCGTCCTGTGCCCCGCGACAGCTCTGGATCACGTGCCCGCCGGAACGCTCCTGGTTCTGGACGAACCGGCGGACATCGCAGACTCGGCCGACTTTTTATGGCGTCAGGCTCAAGAACGCCGCACGGAATTGGTCGCCGGCGGCGACCTCCCCGGGGAGTGGCCCGATGCCTACCTTAGCCCCCGCGATTGGAAGTCGCGCCTGCTGAAGGGCCGCACGCTGGAACTTACCTGGGAGTCGGAGGCCGCCGCCCCGACCGGCGGCGGCACGCCGATGGGCGATCTCTTCGGCTGGCGCGAGCCGTCGTTGCCGACGGCGCGAACCGGGCGCCTGGCTGAAGCGGTCCAGGGCTGGGCGGCAGAAGGCAGCCGCGTCGTGCTGGCGTCGGACCAGGCTCCGCGGCTGTCGGAACTTCTCCAGGAACAAGGCCTGCCGACAGGTGTCGTGGACAGGATCGTGGACGCGCCGCCGCCCGGCACGCGGACGCTGATCGGGCGCAGCCTGAACGGCGGTTTCACCGACGGTCCGGACGGACTCACGCTGATTACGGATCGCGAGCTGTTCGGCTCCGTCCGTGTCCGCCGGCCCAAGGCGCTCCGGCGTGTCGTGCCTCGGGACGTTTTGGAGCGATTGGTTCAGGGCGATCTTGTCGTTCACGTTGATCACGGAATAGCCCGCTACGAGCGGATGCTCCGGCGCGGCGCCGAGGGTGACGAGCGCGACTACCTGGAACTCAGCTTCAACGGCACGGACAAGATCTTTCTGCCCGTGGAGCAGATCAACCGCATCAGCCGCTACTCCGGCGGGGAGAACCCGGCGCTTTCCAAGCTCGGCGGCGTGGAGTGGCTCCGCACAAAGCAGCGGGTCAGGAAAGCGGTCACGGACCTCGCTAGAGAGTTGCTGGAGATCTACGCTGCTCGCGCCTCTGCGCCCGGCTTCGCCTACCCCGCAGATACGCCGTGGCAGCAGGAACTGGAGATGTCGTTCCCGTATGAGGAAACGCTCGACCAGCTTCGGGCCGTGGCCGAAGTCAAGATCGACATGGAGGCCGGCCGGCCGATGGATCGGCTGGTCGTGGGTGATGTCGGTTACGGCAAGACCGAAGTGGCGTTGCGCGGCATCTTCAAGGCGATCCAGGGTGGCAAACAGGTGGCGGTGCTCGTGCCGACGACGGTTCTGGCGGCTCAGCACTACTCCACCTTCAGCCAGCGCTTTGCCGCCTATCCGGTCACGGTTCGGCTGCTTTCGCGTTTCGTGCCGACAAAGGATCAGGACATCACGGTCGAGGGTCTGGCCGCCGGCTCGGTTGATCTGGTGATCGGGACGCATCGGTTGCTCAGCAAGGACGTCCGCTTCCGCGACCTGGGCATGGTCGTGGTGGACGAGGAGCAGCGTTTCGGCGTGGCGGCCAAGGAGCGGCTCAAGAAGCTGCGCCGCGAGGTGGACGTGCTGACGCTCTCCGCCACACCGATCCCGCGGACGCTGAACCTCGCGCTCGCGGGCGTACGCGACCTGAGCCTGATCGAGACCCCGCCGGAAGACCGCCTGCCGATCCAGACGCGCGTCGCGGAAGCCTCGACCGGCCTCGTCCGCGACGCCATCCTGCGCGAGCTGGACCGCGGCGGCCAGGTCTTCTTCGTCCATAACCGCGTCGAGACGATCGAGGCCCAGGCGGAGCAGCTTCGCCAGTTGCTGCCGGGGACACGCATCGGCGTGGGCCACGGCCAGATGCCGGAAGGCCATCTCGAGAAGGTCATGATCGCTTTCGCCGAGGGCGAGACCGAGGTGCTCGTCTGCACGACGATTATCGAGTCCGGTCTGGACATCCCGAACGCCAACACGATCATCATCGATCGGGCGGACACACTCGGCCTGGCCCAGCTCTACCAGCTGCGCGGTCGGGTTGGTCGGTCATCGCGGCGCGCCTACGCATATCTGTTGTACCGCCGCCGCGAGAAGCTCACGGATATCGCCCGAAAGCGGCTCCAGGCGATCTTCAACGCCTCCGAGTTGGGCGCCGGTTTCCAGATTGCGCTGTCCGACTTGGAGATCCGCGGCGCCGGCAACATCCTCGGCGCGGAGCAGCACGGCCACGTCGCCGCCGTCGGCTTTGACCTCTACACGCGTCTTCTGGCCGAAGCCGTCGAAGAGCAAAAGGCGGACTTCGAAGGCAGGCCGGCCGAGATCGAGCGTCCGGGGGCCACGGTCGACCTGCCGGTCGATGCCCATCTGCCGGACAACTACGTCCCGGAGACATCGCAGAAGCTCGAGCTGTACCGCCGTCTCGGCCGCGTCAAGACCACCGGCGAACTGGCCGCCTTCCGGCAGGAGTTGGTGGATCGCTTTGGAGCGCTTCCGGCCCCGGTCCTGCGCCTGCTGGAGGTCGTGGAGTTGCGCATGAGGGCCGAGACCGCCGGCATCGTCTCCATCTCCCGCGAGGAGGGTGAACTCGTCGTCAGACTCGGCACGCTGTCACGATCGGCGGCCATGCGAGCCCTGGCGCCGATGGGCCGCGACGTCGTCCGCTTCGGCTCGAACCAGGCTCGCATCCGTCTGCCGCGCGATCCGGCTCGCTCCTGGAGCCTGGCCCAGTCCGTCGTGGCACGGCTCATCCCGGCCGCCGAAGAGCAGCGAATCCAGCGCGAGCGTGCCGCGGCCGCCCAAGGTAGCTAGTCCCGGCCGAATTCGGGGAACGAAACCGTCGCCGCGACCCTCATATTGAGTAGAGCAACTCAGAGGCTATGAGGCGGATGAGCAGCGTGGCGGTACTAGCGGCGGGAACGGTGCTGGCAGCTCGCGGAGGCGATGAGGGGGCCTTCGCGCGCCTTGTCGATCTGGAAACGCCGGCGGCATATCGCCTCGCTCTGTCGATCGTGAGGTCTCCCGCCGAGGCCGAGGACGCGGTTCAGGATGCCTTCGTCCAAGCGTGGCGTCGTATCGACTCCCTGCGCGATCCGGACAAGTGGTCGGCCTGGTTCCGGCGACTGCTCGTCCGAAGCGCGATCGAGCGCGCCCGGAAGCGGCATCTCGTCAGGGAAGTGGACCTGGACTTCGCCCTGGGCGTCCCGAGACTCGAGCCATCCATTCACCCGGCCGAACGGCTTGAATTGCTCGCAGTCTTCGACCACCTCGACGCCTCGGACCGGGCGATCCTCTCACTTCGCTATTTCGCCGACCTTGAAATGCAAGACGTGGCCGACGCTCTCGGGATTCCGCTTGGTACCGCGAAGTCGCGGCTCCATCGTGCTCTCGGGCGCCTCCGCGAACGATTGGGGCAGGAAAGATGAACCTCGAGCAGGATCTCTCGGAAGCTTTGCACGGTGCCTTCGACCCGGCTCGGCCGAGTCCGGATCTGCGCGTTCGAATAGTGGCCGCCACTCGACCCGAGTCGTCCATATCTCGTCGCGCGCCGCGCCGCCTTCTGATGGCAGCCTCCGGGTTGGCGGCCGCCCTGGTGGTCGTCGCGCTAGTCGGGAACTCCGTCAGGCCGCCCGTCGCCGCGCCCCAGACGCCTTCACCCGCCCCGACTAACTCAATGACGCACTATGCCGTCGGACGGCTCTCGTTTGACTATCCGAATATGTGGAAGTCGCGCGTCAACGTCCTTCCATGGGTGTTGGCCCTGTGGACCGGATCGGATCCCGCCGACTGCCTAACGCCGACTCCCGAGCCGACCGGCCCCGGTAGCCACTGCGGCAGGCAGACGCCGCTGGTTCCGGGAACCCTGTACGTGACGGTGGGCGACTACGCCACGCAGCCGACCGAACCCCTGATCGATCCCACCCAAGCGTCGGCGCTTCCCCCGGGCGGCAGGTACGTCACGGTGGGCGGGCAGCCGGCCGTCCTGATCACCCAGACGACGGGCACGGAGGAGACGCTGGACTGGACCATCGCTCAGCCCAAGGAGCCCCACACGAGAGTCCAGGTCCACGCCGAGATCGCGGCACCGGGCTCCGACAAAATGAAGGCCGAGGTTGACGCCCTAGTCGCGAGCTTCCGGTTCAGCAGTCCGGTCAAACCACTCGATCTGTCGCAGGCCAACGCAATCGCGGGCCAGTGGATCACGATGGCAAGCTCCACGGCGGGGTTCGGCTGCTTCACCGCGTCGCCCGGCGTGAGGACGACCGGGGTTCTGACCGAATACATGTGGGGACTGGATGGTCTGCCTCGGCCGCACGCACTCAGCAAGCCGCTGCCGGTGAGCTGTCTCATGACGATCGAGGCGGTCCCGAGCATCGGTCTCTGGAAGCTGACGTTCACCCAGTCGTGGTCGGCGGACGCGGACCGAACGGCCGGAAGCAGCACGCTTGTCTTCTGGCTCGACCCGGACGCCTCTGACCTGGATGGCTGGTCGAACGGCGTCGGTGGCGCCCCGGACGTCCTGGGAGATCCGATCCCGTATTCGAACTGAGGCGGCAGAGCGGGGCGAACACTCGTCCAAATGCGGCCACTGGCGATCATCGCGTAACCTATTGACGGTTCGCGTCCGACAGCTGACGCACCCGATCCCGGTGGGGCTCGTCACGGGAAGCCGGTACATTCCGTCGCACCCGCGCCACGGCAGCTACCGGAAGGACGTGGGATGCATCGCTTCGAAAAGCCCGAGTCGGGCGTCGCTCATCCGAAATCAAGACGCGGCGGTGCGGACAAGGACGGATTCCGCCCGGACATCGAGGGCCTACGCGGACTGGCAGTTGCGCTGGTCGTCCTCTTCCACGTGGGGCTCCTCTCCCAGTCCTCCTATCAGATCACGGGCGGCTTCATCGGCGTCGACCTGTTCTTCGTGATCTCCGGCTACCTGATCACCGGGCTGCTGATTCGAGAGCGCGAGCGCAACGGCCGGATCAGCTTCTCTCGTTTCTATGCCCGCCGCGTCCGCCGCATCTTGCCGGCCTCGATCGTGGTCCTGCTGGTCACCCTGATCGCTTCCAACTTCTTGATCAACATGGTGGACCGGCCGTCGGTGATGCTGGATGGGGCATCTGCCGCCCTGTCCGTCGCGAACATCCGCTTCGCCATGACGACGGACTACTTCAACCCGGTCAACTACTCGCCGTTCCTGCACTTTTGGTCCCTCGGGGTTGAAGAGCAGTTCTATTTCATCTGGCCGGCGTTGCTGGCGATCGTGGCCTGGAAGATGCCACGGCTGGGAGCCGGAGTCGCCCTGGCGGTCGTGGTCGGGGCCTCGTTCATGTTCAGCCTCTTCATGTCCGATAGTTCCGCACCTACCGCTTACTACATCCTCCCCACGCGAGCCTGGCAACTTGCGGCGGGCGGGCTTCTGGCCGTTGGGTCCGGTTCTCTGGCGAGGCTGCCGGATCGTGTCTATCGCACCATCCGCCAACTGATCGCCTTCGCCGGTTGGACCGCGCTGGCGGCCCTGATCACCACGGCCTTCAACATCGACCAGACCACCACGGTCTACCCGGGCACCGCGGCCCTGGTCCCGACGATCGCAGGGGTCCTCCTCATTGCGTCGGGAACGGAAAGGACCGGCCCCGGCATCCTGTTGCGATTGGCGCCGGTCCGGTTCGTGGGCAAGATCAGCTATTCGCTGTATCTCTGGCACTGGCCGATCCTGATCCTGGGCGGCCTGTACCTGGCCGGCCCGCTTGGGGTCATGACCCCGGTTCAGGGTCTGGAGCTCGCGGGCGTGGCCGTGCTCGTGTCCACGGCCAGTTGGGCCGTGATCGAGGAACCGTTCCGCCGCGGGATGATCCCTCTGCCCAGGCCGGGTCGAGTCGTGTTCGCCGGGGTAGCGGTGATGCTCGCCGTCGCATTGATCGGGACCAGCTTCGACATGGGCGCTCAGTCCGCGCTGGCCAGTCTCGACGGCGGTAACGATGCCACTCCCACCGCCGCCGAAATCGCCGATGCAACGGCGACGGCGACCGCGACGCCGGCCAACACGACAACCCCGGCCCCGAATGCTACGCCGACGCCTACTCCTCAGATGACTCCCGCCCTGACTTCCAGCCCCAGTGCGGCCGACTCGGGATCACACGCGATCACCAGCGCCATCCGGCCGGCGCTCGGCAAGGCGGAGACGGACTACGAAGCCGTGTGGCGCCTCAATTGCCTCGGCTGGGAGAAGGTTACGGTCCCGGACACGACCTCCAAGTGCATCTTCGGCAACCCGAGTGGAAGCTACACCGTGGCCCTGGTCGGCGACTCCCATGCCTCGGCGCTTTTCCCAGGCGTGAACGAAGTTGCCAAGGCCCATGGCTGGAAGCTCATTCCCTACCTGAAGATCAACTGCCCGTTCTTGGACCTCAAGCTGGATTGGTACGGCCCGCCGAGGCACGAGTACCCCGAATGCGAGGCTTGGAACCCGAACATCTTGAACAGGCTCATCAAGAACCCGCCCAACCTGATCTTGATCTCCAACAGCCGTTGGATCGCCACGACCAACGATGGCGACGGCAATGTCACCAGCGAAAGCAACTCGCTGATCCGGATGATCAAGAAGCTGTCGCCCAAGTCCAAGGTAGTCATCATCCAGGATCCGCCGCTCCCAACAGTCTGGAAGGTGCCGGTGTGCCTGGCCTCCAATCTCAGCGACTACACCAAGTGCAACTATCCGCAGAACAAAGGCTTCAACTCGGCCATGGGAACGCGTGAGAAGAATGCAGCGACTGCTACCGGCGCCGGTCTGATCGACCTCACTGCGGCGATCTGCCCCGGCACAGGATCGTGCCCGGTGGTCATGAACAACATCATCATGTGGCGCGACGACCACCACCTGACCGCCACTTTCTCGGCCACGCTCGGGCCCGTGATCGATGAGCAACTGGTCAGGATCCTGGTTGCATGGTCGACTCCGTCGGCCCAGCCGAGCTCGCCCTACTAGAACCTCGTCAAACAAGTGTTCGGGCGGTACCTCCGCTGCGGTAGACTTTCGCCTGCCCACCCAGCCGACATTGCCTGGAGGACCGCCTCGACCATGAACGCCGAGGATCTACGCGCCAGAATTCGAGAGATCCCTGACTTTCCCAAGCCGGGCATCCTCTTCTACGACATCACGACCCTGCTGAAGGACGCCGAGGCATACAAGAGCGCCATCGACCTGATGATCGAGCCGCACCGAAACACCGGTGTGGACCTCATCGTCGGGATGGAGTCTCGAGGGTTCATCTTCAGCAGTCCGATTGCCTACCAGCTCAACGCGGGATTGATTCCCGTCCGAAAGCTCGGCAAGCTCCCAGCCGAAACCGTATCCGTGGAATACGCACTGGAATACGGTTCCAACACCCTTGAGATTCACAAGGACGCCATCAAGCCCGGCCAGAAGGTTCTGATCGTCGATGACCTTC
>DASVJA010000063.1:0-8668 GCA_036386115.1 Candidatus Limnocylindrales bacterium | reverse complement strand
ATGCCGACGTCGAGACGATCGTCGTACTGGATCGAGTCGAGCATTACGGCGTCGAGCTCGAGCGGACCAGCCACATGTACGCGGCCCTTTCCCACGACATGAACCTCGTCGTAAGTCGCGTCTTCGTCGAGGAGTCGACTTGGAACGGCGGCGCCGGTGGCATCCTGCCAATTGCCCGGACGCAAACGGTGGCCGTATGACGCCCCGAACCGCCCAGCTCATCGACGGTGCCAACAAGGCCCTGACCTCCGCTCAGAGTCGGCTCGAGGAGCGGGACCTGGAGACTGCGGCCGAGCGGGCCTGCGTGGCAATGCTCAGGCTCGCCAAAGCCTGCCTTGAGATCGATGGCCTCTCGCCGGGACCGGCCCAGGCCGTCTGCTCCGAGTACGGCCAGCACTTCGTACAGACGGGCCGGATGTACTCCGCCTACTACCGCTGGCTGCTGGACGCCGCAGACTTGCGCAAGGCGGCCGGCAGCGACTTCTGCGCGGCCATCGACTACGACTCTGTGGCGACAGCCGTCGAGCGAGCCGAAGTATTCCGAGACGCCACGACTCGATTCGTGGCGCGCAACGCCCAATGAGCAACGTGGTCTACCTCAGCACGCGCGCCGGGTCGGCACGAACGGAACTACTAGACGACCACACGAATCTCATCGGTGCCACTCTCAGGTGGAAGCGATACAGGTCGTGGACGGCGTCGTGGCTGCCCGGACGATGCGAGATGTGCGATGCCGCGTTTACCGAGGGCGGTACGCCGGGTCTCAACTCCGGCTACTCGGTCCTCGGTGGCGGACCGGCCGGGCAGGATGACTACTGCTGGATCTGCGCCGTCTGCTACGAGACGCAGCGCGAACGGTTCTGCTGGGTGGTCCTTGACACGCGCGGGAACGTCAGTGAGCCACCGAACCTGTTGGACGCCGCCCTGGCCTGGGCGATGCCGTGGCAATCGGCCGTGCAAGCCTACGATGCGACGGCGGCCGAGGATGAAGGCCGTACGATCGCCGTCGCTCCCCTGCCCCGCCGCTGGTGATGCCGAACGATCGACCGCGATGCTGGTGGCCGGACGGCTCGGCCGGCGCCGATACGCTGATGCTGGCGTACCACGACACGGAGTGGGGCCTCCCGGTGACGAGCGACCTCGACCTGTTCGAGCGGCTCGCCCTTGAATGCTTCCAGGCCGGCCTGGCCTGGGTCACGATCTTGCGCAAACGGGAAGCCTTCCGGCAAGCCTTCGACGGCTTCGATCCGGTGCTTGTGTCGGGCTACGGCGAGGCCGACCGGGCGCGCCTCCTCGCAGATGCCGGAATCGTCAGGAACCGCGCCAAGATCGACGCCACCATTGGAAACGCCGCCGCCTTCCTGGCCGTCGTCGCGGAATCCGGCACTTTCGCGGCCTATCTCGCAGGTCTCCTGCCCCGGCCCGCGCCGAGACAACCGCAAGACGCAACCGGACGGGGTCTTCCCGCGACGACCCGAGAATCGGACATCCTGTCGGCCGACCTGAAGCGTCGTGGCTTCCGCTTTGTTGGATCGACAATCGTCTACGCCTTCATGCAGAGCGTCGGTCTGGTGGACGACCACCTGCCCAACTGCTTCCTCTATCGCGGATGAACCTGCTCTCGGCTACGATCGCCCTATGAAACCCCAAGACACCCCCGCCGAAGACGCCGAAGCTCAGACCATTGACGAGCCGGCGCAGGACGCCGCCTGGCTCGAGTACGACTCCTGGCGCTGGCATACCGAGGGTTCGTTCCCCAAGAGCCAGCCGCCCGAGCAGGGCTACGTTCACATCGGCGTCTTTCTCGCCTGGCTGGCTTCCCACGAGATGCTGGACGGCGATTGGCTGAGGCGATCCGGCGCGGAGAAAGCCGCTGCCTCGATCCGCGACCGGCGCGTTAGCGTCTGCGCCATGCGCGACATCACCGACGGGCGCCTCGCCAGCGACATGCTGACGGCGGAAGGCCAGGGTTTCACCGGAGCCTACTACGCTCCGGAATACGGCTACGTTCGTGATTGGCGCAAGGTCTTCGGCAAGCGAGCCGACCGGTACGAGGTGCCCGACGACTGGCAAACCTACGATCGGATCGAACCGCTGGTAGAACTCCGGTACCACGAATGGATGGACGCCGGACGGCCTGAGTTGATGCCGCTGTCGCGACTCCTGAGTCTGATACTCAGATTCGTCGGGCCGAAGGGCCGCAGAGACTAGGACGGCGGACGGCGCAGCCCGCGAGGCGCGCTACCACGCGGCAAAGTTGCCAGAAAGGGGAAGGGCGGCGACGCCTCCCAGTCAGCCTGCGCCGCCGCGTGAGGCGCAGCATTGCACAACTTTCCAAGATGTGCAGCCGCGCACCACAGGCCGACCGTCCACGCCGGCAAACCACCTCATGCGCCCCTCAGACTGATAATGGAGGCATGCCAGTTTCCGAACCAAACTCCGCCCGGATACCCGCAGACCAGACCACCCTCCAGGCAACGAAACGCCTGCCCGGACTCAACCGAGTCGAGCAGATCATGGGCACCGCAATCGGCCTGGATGTCCGCGACCCGGCCGTAGAACCGGAGGCGCTGGAGCTGGCGTTCGACTACTTACGAGAGGTCGACAGGCAGTTCAGCCCTTACAAGCCGGATAGCGAAGTCAGCCGCTTGATTCGGGGGGAGGTTACCGAGGCGGACTGCAGCCCGGACTTGCGTGCAGTCCTGAACATGTGTGAGGAGATTCGCGCCCGGACGGAGGGTTACTTCGACATTCGGGGCCACAGGACGGACGGGCGCCCCGACCCAACCGGCCTGGTGAAGGGCTGGTCCCTGGAGAACGCGGGCCGGATCCTCGAGGCTAACGGCGCAGCCAACTACTGCATCAACGGTGGTGGCGACGTCGTAGTGCGAGGTGAGGCCGCGCCCGGCCAACCATGGCGGGTAGGCATTCGGCATCCGCTCGTTGCGAACAAACTGGCCACAGTGCTGTCCGTGCGCGATGGAGCGGTTGCGACTTCCGGCGCTTACGAGCGCGGCGAGCACATCAGCGATCCATTTACGGGCAAGGTCCCGGCCGGCGTCCTGAGCGTCACAGTCGTGGGGCCGAGCCTCACGTACGCCGACGCCTACGCAACGGCCGCCTTCGCAATGGGCCCGACACGCCTTGCCTGGCTCGCCGCCTTGCCGGACTACGAAGGCTGTTCTACGAACGCCGATCCCGATGAATCCAACGCCCGGCTGGCCTGGACCCCCGGTTTCGACCGCTATCTTGCAGACCGCTAATACCAGAAATACGGCCGGAGTCCAAAGAAGACGAAGTCCGCAACGACGAAGATGTAGACCAGGAGCATTGCAAGGCTGAAGTTGGCGTGCAGCAATGTGTTCGCCTCGGCCGTGCTCCACCTGGTATGCGGGTCGTCATAGGAGTTGACCAGACCGGAGTTGACCCGGAGCGCAAGCGGGGCCAGCAGCAGAACCAACAGCGCCGGTATCGGCAAGAAACCTACGCCGACGCCGGCCACGACAACGGCAAACGAGACTGCGACGCCCAGGCGGTAGACCGCGACAATCCTGGACTTGGGCCACCGCACCGGAAGCGTCCGCCGGCCGGCCTTCTCGTCCGCCACCCTACGCCGTACCTCGTTGACGCAAACGACCGTGCCCGCCAGCAATCCGACCGGCACAGAAAGCAAGGCGGCCTCGGGCGACAAGGCACCGCCCGACTGCACCAAATACGCGCCGAGCAGTAACAGGGGTCCAAAGACGATGACCGTCGCGAGTTCGTCCAGGCCCCGATGAGCCAGCCTGATGAAGGGAAGCCCGTACGCCAGACCGATTAGAAGCGCGATTGCGGCGGCGGCGGCGAGCGCCGGCGAGAAACGAGTTGCCAGCAGAACGACTCCCAGGGCCGCGGCGAGCGCGTAACAAGCGACGGCGGCCGGCGCCAATCCCCGCAACGAAGACCACCGTGCAACGGCGGAAGAGCCATCTTCCGGTCCGATCGCCGGATCAGCATTGGGCTCCACCCCGCGCATGGCGTCGAAGATGTCGCCCCCCACGTTCAGGCCGACATGCACGGCAGTAACCGCGCCCACAAGCAAACATGCGCTTAGGACATCAAAGACGTTGGACCGCGCTGCAACTGCGAGGCCAAGCAGGACGGGCGCAAAGGTCGCACCCAGGAATGGCGCGTGAGTCACTCGGAAGACCACGAGACCACTCGGCGGCTTGGGCCGGACCGGCTCCGTCCGCTCCTCGGAAAGAGCCTCGAAGTAGCGACGAGCCTTTGGGAGGTCGCGTTCATAAGCGGCGGGAAGCGGTAGATCGTCCTCATCCCAGACCCAGGCCTTCACGGGCGTCACAGCAAACCGCGCTCTCGGCCGGGCGGAAGCCATGCCCCAGACGGTGACATGGCTCCGCCCCTGGAAGCCACCATCGGGCAGGGCGACGATGCGGCTGCCCGTGATCGCCACTTCGGCGCCGGGCTCGATGTTGAATCCGGCCGGCTCGCTGAATCGGACGGCCCGCTCGGCCAGCCTTACTTCGAATGGGATTTCGACATTCATGGGGTAACCGTCGTCGGCCACCCAACTCAGGACCGCCCGGTCGTACGTGGCGAGGGCGGTGATTCCGCGACGCAGGTCGCCGGATCCGAGAGTCGATAGCTCCGCCGGCTCGTCGGTAGCCGCAGGCTCGTCGGTAGCCGCAGGCTCGTCGGTAGACGATCGATCGCTCGGGCTCGCCGATTCGGTCGATTCGGTCGATTCGGCAAGTTCGATCGGCTCGCCGACCTCGGCGGCTTCAATAGCTACCGTCGGCTGGGCGTCCTCACCGCGGCGGCGCAGGCCGAACCTCGGACTCATCGGGCCACCTCGGCCGCGACCGTCGTTTGCGGCGCCTGATCCGTTCGCCCGTCCGGCCAAAACCATGTCCGCCGCGGAGCAAGCTCTATCAACGCCCGCTCGAATATGAGTGGAAAGGCGCGTCGGTTCTTCAGCAAGCCCAGCGTGGTCGGATCCTTGCGCTCCCAATTATCCAGAAGCCGCTCCCACCCAGCGTGAAGATCATCCTCTGCAACCCGCGCGTCGCACTGCACGGTGACCTTCCCGGTGAACGTGCCGACCGCGTCCTGGTTGGTCACGGAGAAGCTGACCCGATGATTCGCCTTGATGTGGTCCAGCTTGGCGCTGTCCAGGACGCTCGAGGTCAGGAATATCCGGTCGCCCCATAGAAGCGGAACCATCGGATATGTGATGGGGCGTCCGTCCGGGCTTACTACCGTCAACTCGCCGACGAGAGCAGCGTCGATGAGGCGAGCGACAGGGTATGGCAGCGCGGGCAAGTTGACCTCCGAGCAGGGGCGCCAGGGGTGGCTGGTTGAATTGTACGTAACGGGCGTCCCGAATGGCCCGAACCGGCCCCAACGACCCGATCAAAGACTTCTCAGCGCTGGCGGTCCTTGTCTGGGGTACCTCCGAAGAGCCTGATTGAAGCGGCGGCGGCGGCGTGCTGCTCGGGCGTGATCAGCTTGCGGCGATCCGAAGTGCTGTTGTGGGCATACTCGGCGAGGCTCTTTTGGAGTACCTCGAGCCTATTGAGTTGGGCCGCAAGAATCCCCGACCACCGTGCCTGAACGTCCTTCGGCATCGCGGCCGCGGCCACCCCGAGGGAGTAGATATCGTCGAGGCAGATCTCGCCCGAACCCAGAGCCGCAAGCCACGCCCCCTCGGCCGACAATGCCAGGAGCCGCCGTGTCGCAGCGCCTGATGCCTCCGCGGTACGAGCGCAGACCGGACACTTGGGGTCCAGTAATTCCGTAAGACCCTTGGCCTGCCCCGACGCGTCGTTGCCTGCGAGCTTCTTCAGGGTTGAGAGGCGGCGGCGCAGCACGGCATCCAGGAGCACGGCGGTCGCCAGTTGGCTGCTCGTCTGCAGCAACTCCATCTTTGACAGCCCAATGCTGTGCGCACGGCAGAACCCCAGGCCCTTGTCCATCTGACCCCGGAGACCCCGATCTGTCGCGCCTTCGCGAGCAATTCCTCGCAATGCGGCGTAAGTCGCTTCCTGGCGGGCGTCGCACACCGGGCAGCGACCTCGCTCCAGAGCCTCTGCGAGACGAATCTCCTCAAAGTCGCGGGCGGGCAACTTCCCGGTCTGGGTGGTCATCGCCAAAGCCTAACGCGTCCCGGCCGCGCCGCGGCGATCGTAGCGAAATGCCGCCGGGAGTGCCCCGCCGGGACCACGTCGCCTAGGCTCGACGCGACATCGCGGCGTACGTAACCCCGAACCCGGCAACGCACCAAACGGCGAGCGTCAGAAATGCGCCGAGCGGCAGGCCGAACTCATTCGGCGCAATCGTGCCGCGGGTTACTTCACCCATGGCCTGGATCGGCAGCACGCTGTGGATCACCTCCAGCCATGCCGGCAGCTTGCTGGGCAGGAATGTCAGCGGCGAGAACATGAAGACAAACACGACGATGGCCTGGGTGATGATCACCGTGAGCATGTACGGCAGCACGGACGCGATCGCGTAACCGATGCAGGCCGACGTCAGAGCGACCAGCAAGACCGCCGGAACAACCAACGGACTCACCTGCAAATCCAGCCCGAACCGGAATGCGCCGACCATCACGCCCAGAACGACGCCCGGGATGACGATTGCGAGCCAGACCGTCAAGTCCGCCGCGAGGTACGCCAATCGCGGAACGGGCAGCGAGCGCATGTAGGCCAGACTGCCTTCGGTCTTCTGCTCGCCGATCGTCTGCGGCAGAGCGACCAGACCGACAGACAACATGGAGATCGCCGGCGCGCCCGTTGCGATGAGATATATAGACGTGCGATCCAATGTGGGGAAGAGCAACGGATATCCAAGAACTATCCCCAACGTGAAGAGCGTCTGGACCGCCAGCATCAGCGGCAGGTAGTTCTTCTTGCGAAGGGCCTGCCATGTGACCAGCAGCCGGTAACTACGCAGCAGTTGCATCGAAAACCTCCTCAACCTGGGTCCGGGCGGCGTCGGCGCCACCCACGAGGGCAACATAGACATCCTCAAGGGTCGCCGGCCCGAGGGTGAACTCCTCAACTGAGCGTGCGGCCTTGAGCGATTCGGCCCAGGCAACTGCCTGTCCTGCGGCATCCATCGGCACCCCGATCATCAGCCGATTGCCGACCGGCACTGCCGACAATCCGAATGGCGAGGCAGGCATCTCGGCGGCGTCCGGGTCCAGGACCAGCTCCAGGCGAAGGGCGGCGCCGAGCCGGCCCTTCAGTTCGCCCGGCGTGCCTTCCGCAATGACCTTGCCATCGTCCAGAATTGCCAGCCGATCCACCGATCGTTCGGCCTCGATGACGTTGTGGGTCACGAGAAGAACTGCGGCGCCGTGATCTGCCAGCGTCCGAACCTGACGCCAGAGCAGGCGGCGCCGAACGGGATCCACGTCATTGGTGGGCTCGTCGAGCATCACCAGACGGCCTGGTACCACGGCGGCCATTGCGAACGCGACCAGCCTCTTCACTCCGCCGGAGAGCCGGGCCGCGTCCTCGTCCAGCCACTCGCCAAGATCGAGGGCCTCGATCAGGTGCTCGCGGCGACGTTGAGCCTCCGACCTGGAGGCTCCTCGCATCTGTCCGAGAAGGTCAATTGCCTGGCGAGGCGTAAGGCCGTCGATCGGGACCTGCGCCTGAGCCTGGAATGAGCAGAGCCTCCGCGCCAGACCGGGGTTCGCCACCATGTCCCGCCCATCGACTCGGATCGAGCCCGACGTGGGCCGCAGCAGCCCGACGACCTGGTTGACCAGGGTTGTCTTGCCCGCGCCGTTATGACCGAGCAGGCCGAAGACCTCGCCCTCGTCGACAGAAAGGCTGATGCCGTCGTTAGCGCGGGTTCCGGATCGGTAGACCTTTGTCAGGTCCTCTATCTGCAGCAACATCGCTCTCCCCTTGTGTGTCGTGTTCTTGGTTCCGTGTATCCGGCCGGCTTTCGCCGGGAGTCCGGCCGCTTTGCGCTTAAGCCGCTTTGCGGCTAATGCGCTCTCGCATCCGGCTCCCGGCGGCGGCCGGCCGGGCGGCGGATCGGGAACGGATCCCGAGCTGCCGGCGGACCATCGGGTTGGATATTTGGTTTGGTGACCTGTTTTTGGCAATGGCTATCCAGACCGGGTCCATTTAGGCCCGGTTAGGCGTGGTGGGAATTGGTGGCGGGTTGGCCCGCCGGGTTACTCGATGACTATCCGGACCTCATCGCCATGATCCGAGACCTCCAGGATTGGGCCGGTCATGCCGGACTGGATGGCCTCGACGATGCGCGATCGATGATCGGCCGAGAGGCCCGGAACCTGGTCGATGGCGAAGCCCGCCGCCGCCAGTGGTATCTGAAGGTTGATCACCGGAACGCTGTTCTCCGCCACAAAGATGCGGATCCGTCGCCCGGCCAGGATCTCTTGCACCGACTTGCCCCGGCGCGGTTCGGAACTTCCTTCGGCGCGCCCCGCAGCAGCAGTCGTTCCGTCCGCCTTCGACTTTTCCTGCAGCGCGGCAACGATCGGAGCCGCTTCATCGGCGGTCAGCTTGCCGTCCGCAACAAGCTTGAGCAGCGCTTCCAATTCGCCCGACATGGCTACGCCTTCGCCCGTTCGAGACGCTCGGCGGCCTCATCGACGCCGATCTCGCCGCGTTCGAGAGCATGTAAC
>DASVJA010000062.1:0-36307 GCA_036386115.1 Candidatus Limnocylindrales bacterium | reverse complement strand
ATGTGGGTGCTGAGGATGATGGTGTGTTCGCCGGAGAGGGCCTTAAGGAGGTCGCGGATTTCGATGATCTGTTTGGGATCGAGACCGGAGGTGGGCTCGTCGAGGATGATCAACTCGGGCCGGAACATGAAGGCCGCCACGAGGCCGACCTTCTGCTTGTTGCCGCGCGAGAGGCTCTTGATCTTTTTGCCGGGGTCGAGTTCGAGTCGCTCGATGACTTTGTCTCGGTAGCCCGCGTCGACGCTGCCGTGGAGGTTCCCCAGGTATGTGAGCATCTGGGCGCCCGTCAGGTCGGAGTACAGAGACAGTTCCCCTGGGACATAACTGACTCGCCGGTCTATCGCCAGGCGGTCGCGGTGGATGTCCAGGCCGAGGACGGTGGCGGAGCCGCTATTGGGCCGGATCAGGTCCAGCAGCAGGCGAATCGTGGTGGACTTGCCGGCTCCGTTGGGACCGAGGAAGCCGAATATCTGGCCGGTTTCGACGACCAGATCCACATCCATGATGCCCCGCGACCTGGGGCCGTACCACTTAGTGAGTTTGTGGGTTTCGATGGCCGCCGTCATCGGGCGACCTCTGAAGCGGTCGCCTGGGCGGCCTCCTTTCGAGCGCTCGGACGTTCCGTTTCCCATCGATCGAACAGCTTGGGCAGCTCCCGTTCCAAGAACGCGTACATGTCGCGCACCTCCTGCAAGGGTTCCGGGTTGCCCTCCGGGCCGAGCAGTTCGAGGCCGTCGCCCGCAAGTTCCTGCAACCGCTGCAGCAGCTCCAGACGCCACAGCATCATTCGGGCCCAGGCCCCGGACTTGATTACGAACCGGTCCCGCCGGTCTCCGGCGCGGACCGTTCGCTCAACGAATCGGTAGTGGATCAGCAGCTGAGTCATGTTGCTGATGGAGCCTTTGCTCGCCTGAAGCGTGTCTGCGAGATCCGAGGCGGTGGGTCCATCCGCAGGGCCGAGCAGGATCGCACCGAGGACGCGGCCAGCCATTCGAGGTAGATGCATCGAATCGAAGACGAGTCCTATCTCCTCCACGAAACGTTCGGCGGAGATTCTGGAGCCACGGTTTTCGCGGGCTCTGGCCATCAAATCATCCAAAGGACTGGACCTCTTGACGCGGTTTCACGAGGCGTCGGGCGCCCGGGGAGGCGCCATTTCGGGAAATCCTAGTCCGCATGGTGAAGTTCAGTCAATACTGAACCGCCTTCTCCCACACGAACCTACGGTCTCTAGCGTCCCCGTCCGGGCCATGGAGACCCCCTGGGCGTGCCAGTACCGACGGCCGCGGATGGACGGCGGCGGTCACCCCCTGAACGACCTGCTCAACCCGGGAATACACCTACACGCCTTCCCTGCCGAATGCTTCAGGTCGCATCACACGACGAGTCGCACGCCGTTCTCCGGAAGGCTCGTTCGTCACTCAGACAGGCAAACCAAGGATTGGCCACATGTCGATCGCCAGTTATCCGGTGCAGGACCGTCGGGGGGCGGGTCGTTCGGCTTCGGCGCCGCCGAGACCGGCACGAGCCGTAACTCACGCCCTGATCATCCATCAGGCCGAAATCGTCCGCCTCGGCGTCTCGACGATGCTGAGCAGCGGATCCGCCTGTGAAGTTTCGAGCGCCGCGAGTGTCTACGAGGCCTTCCGGCTTGCGTCGGACGTTCATCCGCAGCTCGTGCTCTTCGATTTCGTTCCGGCAGAAGGCCCCGAGGTATGCCGCTTGCTGGCTGCCCTATGGCCGCGCCCCCGCCTGATCGCCCTTGTCACCCGCGGCCGCGAAGTCGCTCCAAACGACTGCCTGGCCGTCGGCGCCGACGCGGCGATGCTGATGGACAACGTCAACCGCGAAACGTTCCTGGTCGTCGTCCGCCGCGTCATGGACGGTATGGGCCCGGTAGTCGCCGGCTTCCCGAGCGTCAACGAGCGCCTTGACGCCACGACCGTGGACGAAGGCCCCGTTTCGCTTCTCACCCCGCGTGAGCGCGAGATGCTCTACCTCATCGGCCAGGGTCTCTCCAATCGCGAGATCGCCGAATCGCTGGTCCTCTCCGTGAAGACCGTCGAGGCTCACCGCGCCAATCTCAGCCGCAAGCTCAACGTCAGATCTCGGGCGGGGCTGATGCGGTTGGCCCTGACCGGCAGCCTGGCCTAGCCATGATCCCGCTGACGCGCCCGGACGGCACGGCCATCCTGATCAACCCCGACCGAATCGAGCTGGTCGAGGAGACTCCGGATACCGTCCTGACTCTTGCCGACGGCAAGAAGATGCTCGTCCGCGAGACCGCCACGGAAGTGGCGACGCGTTTCCACTACTACCAGCGATCGCTCCACGTCGACGCCCGTTTTGGCGGCCGGCGTGCCTACGATCCGCCGCCGGAACACGATCCGGCCCAGTACGAACATCCCAACCGCGGGCGACTTCGCGCCTACGGCGAGACCACGAAGGAATAGGCGCCGAGTATGGACGCCGGAATCGGCATCATCATCGCTCTCGCTGCCCTGCTGGTGGCGGACCTCATCGAAGGCGGCTCTCCGGCCGCGTTCGCCAACCCGTCCGCCATCATCATCATCTTCGGCGGCACATTCGGCGCGACCATCGCTACCACGTCGCTCAAGCAGTTCATGACCTTTCCCAAGATGTTCGCCCTGAGCATGAAGCCTCGGGTCAGCGACATCGACTCGATCCGCGAGATGCTGATCAAGTTCGCCGAGCGCGCCCGCCGCGAAGGCCTCCTGGCCCTGGAGAGCGATGTCGAGGGAATCAAGGACCCGTTTATCCGGCACGGTCTGCAGATGGTCATCGACGGCCTTGAGCCCGACACCGTCGAGGAGATCCTTGAGATCGAGATCGAGTCGATGCAGGCCCGCCATCTCAAGGGCATCGACATGTTTGCCAAGATGGGCGGCTACGCGCCGACCATGGGCGTCATCGGCACCGTCATGGGCCTGATCAACGTTCTGGCGAACCTCGCCGATCCGGGCGGTTTGGGCGAGTCGATCGCGGTGGCGTTCATCGCCACGCTGATCGGTGTCGGCAGCGCCAACATCATCTGGCTCCCGATTTCCGGCAACTTGAAGGGCAAGGATGCCGCCGAAGCCAAGGAATGTCGCCTCGCTCTTGCTGCGATCCTGGCCATCCAGGCCGGCGACAACCCGCGCATCGTGGCCCAGAAGCTGGCCGCCCACGCCGGACCCGAGCGAGTTGCCGTTGACTCGGCAGATAAGGGCGCGACAGATAAGAGCGCGACCGGTTCGACCATCCCTGAGGCTGCGTGATGGCACGACGCAAGCGCCGCCGCGAGGAAGGCCCGCACGAGAACGAGGAGCGCTGGCTCCTTACATACGCCGACATGATCACCCTGTTGATGGCGCTCTTCATCGTCATGTACGCGATCAGCACTACCGACATCCGCAAGCTCACCGTCCTGGCTCAGTCGCTGTCGGCTGCCTTCAACGCCGACATCATGCAGGGCCAGCAGGCCATCAGCATCAGCAACGGCCAGGACGCGACCGTCGTCCAGGAACAGAGCGCCTCCGGCACGAGCCCGGTCCAGTCGGACCTCAAGGCCATTAAGGCCGCGCTCGAGGACTACGCGATCGGCCAGGGCCTCGGTGGCGAGGTGGAAGTCGGGATGGCGCCTCAGGGAATTGTCATCCGGCTTAACGACGCGCTCCTCTTCTCATCTGGTCGAGCCCATCTGGATGCCCACGCCCTGAAGATCGTGAAGCAGGTCGCGGACCTCATCAAGCCGCTGCCCAACGCCGTCCGCATTGAAGGCAACACGGACGACCAGGCGCCGGACGGCGTGCTCTACAGCAGCAACTGGGATCTGTCTACGGATCGGGCACTCGCCGTTCTGAAGTCAATGGTCGACATGGGCATTGATCCGAGTCGGATGTCTGCCCTCGGAAACGCTCAGTACAACCCGATCACCGCAAGCGTGGATGACGCCTCGCGCGCCAAGAACCGCCGCGTGGACATCGTTGTGATCTATCCAATAGATAGCAGTTCATCGGCCGCGCCGATGGCGTTCCCATCCTTCTGATGAGAAGACTGGAGTACAGCCGGTGAAACTCCCAATCCCGAAGGGCCGCCGCGCAATCCTGGCACTGGGAGTGCCGCTTGGGCTGGCCGCCGCAGGCGCCTTCGCGTTCACTCAGATGTCTGGAGCAACGGCCGCCCCGCCGCCCGTCCCGGATCCGGGTGCCGGCCAGATTGGCCCGGTCCTTGCCCTGGACGACAAGGTCATCAACCTGAGCACTCTGAGTGCCGGTGGATACAAGTACGCCAAGATCGGTGTCTCTATCGAGCTCCGTCCGTCCGAAGTCGGCTTCTACGACCTGCACGGCAAAGAGCGGACCACGTCGGAGACGACCGAGCTGGCCAACTACACGGACGCCGTCCCGCTTCTCGTTGATGCAGTCGGGTCGGTTGTGTCCTCGCACGAGTCCAGCACGCTCACGACCGCCGACGGGCGCGACAAGCTCAAGGGGGAGCTGCTGGCTGCGTTCAAGGAAATCCTCGGGAACGACACCGTCATCAGGGTGTTGTTCACCGATTTCGTGATGCAGTAGGCGAGCAGAGCCATGCTTTCCCAGGCCGAAATCGATGCGCTCCTTGGTGCGGTAGCCGACGGCTCACTGCCCAGCGAGGATCAGCCGCCGTCCCTCAGTTCGGACGGTCGGATCGTAAAGACATACGACTTCCGTCGGCCTGCGAAGTTCTCCAACGAGCAACTCCGAACGCTTCAGGCAATCCACGAGAACGTCGGCCGCGTTGCAGCGGCCCGGCTCTCGTCCTTCCTCCGCGGTTCGATCGTGATCCAGCTGGCCGGCACCGACCAACTCATCTTCGATGACTACGTGACTCAGTTGAGCCTCCCCACCGAACTTGTCGTAATGGCCAGCACCGGGCTGGGTGGCCCGTTCATGATCGACCTCGACCTCGGCTTTGCCCTGGCCGCCGTTGACCGCCTCCTGGGTGGACCCGGCCGCATCCCGAGCGACCGAACCGAGCCCACGCCGATCGAGGCCGATCTGATCGCTCGCGTCGTGGGGCACCTGCCTCACGCCCTCAACGAGGGTTGGTCTCACCTCCAGACCCTCGACGTGAACATCACCGAATCGGCCCTCACCCCGATCCTTCTTCGGATCGCCGCTCCGGCCGAGGTCGTGGCGGTCATGACTTACGAAGTTCGTTTCGCCGGCCAGACGGCGCCGATGACCATCTGCTATCCGTACGCCAGCCTCGAGCCGCTTCTCCCGAGACTCGCCGCAACGATGTGGTACGCCCAGCGGCGGCCGGCAACCGGAAGCTCCAGTGTCCGCGACATCCTCGAGAACGAAGTTCGCTCCGTAGAGATCCCCGTCTCCGCCACTTTCAGGGCGGTAGACATCCCGGTCGAAGCTCTTTCGGAGCTGCGGGCCGGGGACGTCATCAGGTTCGACGAACACTTCGACGAGCCTGTCCTCGTGGCGGTTTCCGATCAGGCCCAGGCGTGGGCGATCCCAGGTCGAGTCGGGGATCGAGTCGCGCTCCGCCTGGTGAGCCCGCTTGTGCCCATGGAGGCCTGACATGAGCTGGGAATCATTCGACTGGAAGCCCGCCGACGGCGCCTCGCTCGGCGCTGGGGCCTCGATCTTGCCGCTGTGGGGAATGCTCCGTTCGGCGATTGCCGAGTGCATCTCCGCCGATGCGCTCTGCCCGGTCACAATCGGTGACCTTACCGTTGGCCACATTGCCTTCGGTGAGGCGCCTACGCCGCTGCTGCCGGCCAAATCCTTCGAGCTTCTCGGCACGGATCGGCGAGGTGCCTGGGGCGCCCTAGATCCGGACAAGGGCGACAAGATCGGTGGCAATGCCTACACCGCCGACAGGCTCCAGGAGCTGGTTCTGGAGGGAATCGATACTGCCTTCGAGCAGTTGCTGGGCGAGGGCCTGGGCCTGGGCAAGCCGATTGAGAGCGCGGCGCCGGACGCCACCATGCTGCTCCTGCGCCTGCCCATCACCTCGGTCGACAGCGAAGAACTGGTCCTGGTCTCCGTCTTCGACGACGCGGTCGGGGGCGAGTTGTCGGCTCACATCACAGCTTTGCAGGCCCTTTCGGCGGAAGCCGCGTCGACGCCGCCTCCTGCCGCAACCCCGGTTTCGATGCGGCCTCAGGAGTTCAAGGCGCCCGCGTCTCCGACCGCCGCGCGGCCGGCTGCTGCTCCCGCTCCGGCCCCAGTTCCGGCGGCACCACCGGCCCCGGCCCCGTTGCCGGCAAACGTTCGCCAGGCTCAGCTGCCCGAACTGACCGGATCTCCAACCGGTACGCCGGGCTACAACATCGACCTGCTCCTCGGCGTGACGCTCCAGGTTGCCGTCGAAATCGGCAGGACAACGTTGCCGATCCGCGACGTCCTGGCCCTCACCCCCGGCTCGATCATCGAGCTGGACAAGTTGGCCGGCGAGAAGGTGGACATCCTGATCAACGGCCGGCCCATCGCCCAGGGTGAGATCGTCGTTGTAGACGAGAACTTCGGCGTTCGAATCACGGATGTCGTCGCCCGAACTCAACGCCTCTCGCCGTCGGGCCGCTAGCTATGAACTCTGTCGACCGGCGGGACGTCTCTGGCCGCCTTGCGGCGTGGCGGGTCGACATGAGCCGACCCGGCTCGGGTCGCCGAATGGCGGTTATTGCCTGCGTCGCAGGCCTGGCCGGCGTAGCCCTCATCGGGACCATGCATCCGATGGCGGCCTCGGGCGGACAGCCGACGGCGACCGACGCTCTCACCGCCGCCACCGGTGTCGGGACCGCATGGGGGAGCGGCGATGCCGGCGTCGGGATTAATTGGCTTGACCTCGTCCCCAAGGCCCTGATCGTCCTGGTCCTGCTCTTCATAACCCTGCGCGTTCTCGGCAAGGTCGGTGGGGGAACGGCCAAGCGGGGCGGCCGCATGCAGGTTCTGGAATCCAGAACGCTCGCCCCCAAGGCTTCTCTCCATCTCGTGGCAATCGGGGAGCGCCGCCTGGTCGTCGGGCTAACGCCCAGCGGCATGGTTTCGCTCGCGGAGTTGGATGCCTCCGAGCTCGAGGCCGAGGCGGCGCCCGTATCGGAACCGGCCGACGGCACAGGCCTGGCCGGCATCGCCCAGCAGCCCACTTTCGTGGGGGCGCTCAACTCACTGATGGCACCCGTCGATGCGGTCACAGGCAAGCTGGCCCTCCTCTTCGGCGGAGGCCGCGTGCGATGACTCGCCGCCGGATCGGGCTACTTCTTCTGTTCGCCTTCGTCGTGCTGGTTGTCGCGGGTTGCTCGTCGACTAACGGCAACTCGGACATCTCCGTGAAGGTCGGCGACGGCCAGGCATCCAGCGGCAACGGCCAGTTCGCGCTCTCGCTCGAGCTCCTCGTCGCGATGACGGTCCTGTCGCTGGTGCCGGCGATCTTGATGCTGGCTACCAGCTTCACTCGCATCATCGTCGTGCTGTCGCTGCTCCGAAGCGCCATCGGCATTCCGAACCTGCCGCCCAATCAGGTCCTCCTGGGCCTGTCGATGTTCCTGACGTTCTTCGTGATGTCGCCGGTCTTCAATGAAGTCAACAACAACGCGCTCCAGCCCTACATGAACAACACGCTCGATCAGAACACCGCCATCCAGCGGGGCATCGATCCCTTCAAGCAATTCATGCTCAAGCAGACCCGGTCCGAGGACCTCCAGGTCTTCATCGACCTGTCCAAGGAGGAACGCCCCAAGACGGCCAACGACGTGACCATCGAGGTCCTCCTCCCGGCCTACGTCGTCAGCGAGCTGAAGACCGCCTTCACGATGGGTTTCCTGCTCTATATCCCGTTTCTGATCATCGACCTCGTCGTCGCCTCCGCGCTCATGTCCATGGGTATGGTCATGGTTTCGCCGACGCAGATCGCATTGCCGTTCAAGCTCCTCCTCTTCGTCATGGTGGACGGCTGGGTCCTTGTGGTCCAGTCGCTCGTCAGGAGCTTCGGCTAGCCATGCATACCACCGATGTCGGCGCCGTCATGCAGCAAGCTCTCTACACGACCCTCATGGTCGCCGGTCCGATCGTCATGGTCTCCATGGCGGTGGGCCTCGTGATCTCAGTCCTTCAGGCCGCCACCCAGATCAATGAGGCGACCCTCACTTTCGTCCCCAAGCTGATCGTCGTGGCGATGGTTCTGATCATTCTCGGTCCGATGATGTCCAGCCAGCTGACGGACTTCACAAGATATGTGTTCGATGCCGCTTCGCAGGCGGGTCACTGATGACCTACACGATCGCCTCAGGTCAGACATCGATGATCTTCCTGGTGATGCTGCGCTGCACCGGGCTGGTCATGACGGCGCCCATCTACGGCCATCATTCAATCCCATACCTGGTCAAGTTCGGCCTGGCCGCGGCCCTTACGGTGGCTCTGTGCAAGACAGCCGGAGCGACGGCCGGCACGATGCCGGTAATCCTTGCTGCGCCCCTCGAGATCCTGATCGGCACCTCGCTCGGCTTCATGCTCACGATGGGGTTCCAGGCCGTTGAGATCGCCGGCAAGGTCATCTCGATCCAGCTGGGTCTCTCCCTCGCTTCGGTATTCAGCGGCACGGGCGAAGAATCGGGCACGGCTATCGACCCGTTCTTCTCCGTCCTGGCAGGCCTGACCTTCCTGGCTATGGGCTTCCACCTGGCAGTGGTGCAGGTCCTGGCCCACTCTTTCGTCGTTTATCCGGTCGGTGGCGGTTGGCCGGTCGATCTGGCCATGACGGGGGCTCAGACCATCGCCCTCGCCCTCGAGCTGGGCGTAAGAGTGGCTCTACCGATCGCCCTGGTCCTCCTCCTTACGGAGCTGGCCGTTGCCCTTCTGGCTCGAGCCATTCCGCAGATCAACGTCTTCATCCTGGGCCTGCCCCTCAAGATGCTTGTCGGCATCGTCGTTCTTGGAGTGGCGATGCCCAGTCTCGTCAGCGGTACGGTGTCCATCTTCCGCTTCGTATTCAGCGCCGCCAGCGGCGGCGCCGTGTCGACGTAGGCGCGGGCGATGGCTGAAAAGACCGAAGCTCCAACTCCAAGAAAGGCCGAAGAAGCCCGCTCCAAAGGCCAGGGTATCGGCCGGTCCCACGAGTTCTCGATGGGTCTGACTCTTGGCGTGGGGACGCTGGCTCTCTCGGCTCTGCTGCCCGGGATGGCCTCAACTCTCGTGACCCGCCTGCAGGCGACCATCATCGACGTGCCCACACGGGCCAGCAACGCTCAGCTGATCGGCGAGACCGGCGACGCGATAATCACGACTCTCACCATGATCCTGCCGCTGGCCTTCCTCGTCCTGATCGCCGGTGTCGCGGGCAACCTGGTCTCGGGCGGCCTTGTCTTCTCGTTCAAGGCCATCCGCTTTGACCTTAGCCGGATCAATCCGCTGAGCGGCCTGAAGCGGATCGTGGACAAACAGGCCCTGGTTCGCCTCGGCCTCTCATCGGCCAAGCTGGCGATCCTGGCCTACGTCTCGTGGCAGGTCGTCGGCAGCCGCGTCCCGGCGATAGTGGCGACTCAGGGAGCCAGCGCTGAGGTAATCGCCGGCAGTTGCCTCTCCGCGATCTTCCAGCTCGGTCTCACCATCACCGTCCTCCTGGCCGTCGTCGCCCTGGTCGACTTTGTGGTCCAGCGCCGCAAGGCTCAGAACTCCATAAAGATGAGCAAGGAAGAGGTTAAGCAGGAGTACCGAGAGTCGGAAGGCGATCCGATGGTCCGCCACGCTAGAAAGCGCCGGGCTCGTCAGATGGCTTTCTCTCGCATGATGGATGCGGTGCCCACGGCGGATGTCGTCGTGACCAACCCCACGACTCTGGCGGTCGTTCTCAAGTACGACTCGTTGACCATGAAGGCGCCCAAGATCGTCGGCAAGGGCCAGCGACTTATGGCCGAGCGCATTAAGGAGATCGCGCGAGAGAACAACGTGCCGGTCATCGAAGACAAGCCGCTGGCCCGCGCCCTCTTCTCCCGGCCGATCGGCTCGGAAGTACCGTCTCACCTGTACCGGGCCGTGGCGCGCCTTCTGGTTCTGGTCCATCAGGCTCGGTTCAAGGGTGCCGGGCGCGGCGCGCCGGGTCGGCCCGGGACGAGTGGCTGGACACCGGGTGCGCGTGGCGCCGCCGCCGGCGCGGCCGGGCAGGGTGAAACCTGGTGGAACGCCGGTGGCGCGTCTCGTGGCCGAAGTGGCCTCAACACAGACGGCGCCGGATCGGTTCCGGCCGATGCCGCCGCCGCGGCCCAGGCCTACGGCTCGGCCGTCGGTCCATCCACCAACGCCGGTCCCGAAATCATCGACCCGATCGTTGCCGCCGACTTCGACGCGGCCGTCGGCCGGGACGACGGGGCGGAGACGGCCGAGTGGCTCGACGACGCCGCGCTCGCCCCGGGCGATGTGGACGAAGCGGCTCTCGCCGTAGCCATGGCCGAAGACGAGCTGGCCGATGTTACGGCCGACGAATTGGCTCAACTCGAAGCAAGTCTCGTTCTCGGGAATACCACCACTGAACTTGTCGACACGGAGCAAGACCAATGACGACTGCCACTCCGGTCGTACCGGTTCTGCGTAGAAGCGACGCGATCCTCGCCGGCGCCGTCGTAGGCATCGTGGCGATGATGATCATCCCGCTGCCGTCGATGCTGCTGGACATCCTGATCGTCCTCAACATCACCTTCTCGCTGACGATCCTTCTGGTGGCCCTGAACATCCGGGAGCCGCTCGAGTTCAGTTCGTTCCCGCCACTTCTCCTTATCGCGACGCTCTTCCGTCTGGGCCTCAACGTCTCGGCCGCGCGATTGATCCTCCTGAACGCTCATGCCGGTGACGTCATCAGCGCCTTCGGCAAGGTGGTCGTCGGCGGCAACACCATCGTCGGTATCGTCGTCTTCCTGATCCTGGTCGTCATTCAGTACGTGGTCATCACCAACGGTGCCGGCCGAGTGAGCGAGGTTTCGGCCCGCTTCACCCTCGACGCGATGCCGGGCAAGCAGATGAGCATCGATGCCGACCTCAACGCCGGCCTTATCACTCCGGACGACGCCCGCCTTCGACGCCGCGCCATCGAGCGCGAGGCGGACTTCTACGGGTCCATGGACGGCGCGTCCAAGTTCGTCAAGGGCGATGCAATCGCGGCGCTGGTGATCATCGTGGTCAACATCGTCGGTGGTCTGACCGTCGGCGTGATGCAGAAGGGCTTCGACGTTGGTCAGGCCTTGACGACCTATACGGTGCTGACCGTCGGCGACGGTCTTGTGAACGAGATCAGCGCCCTGCTAATTTCTATTGCCACAGGCATCCTGGTCACCCGGAGCGGCTCGGACGTGGGTCTGGGCAGTGACTTCGGCACGCAGCTCCTGGGCCGCCCCAAGCTCTTCATGGTCGTCGGCGCGGCTCTGATCCTCATCGGCCTCGTGCCCGGGTTCCCGATCATGGTCTTCGGCCTCGGCGGCGGCGCGGTGTTCGCCGGCGGCTACTTCCTCTCGCAGTCGCAGGCCGCCAATGCCGTTGCGCTGGCTGCCGCAGGACCGGACGTGCTGCCTTCGGCGGTGCCGGCTCTGGGCACGGGGACGGAGAGTCCTCTCGACGCCCTCAAAGTCGAGACCATGGAGCTGGAAGTCGGCTACGGGTTGGTCGGCCTGGTGGAGGGCGGAGCGAGCGGCGGCCTCGTAGAGCGGATCGGCCTGATACGGCGCCAGATCGCCAGCGAACTCGGCCTCATCGTGCCCACCGTCCGAATCCGGGACGACCTGGTCCTTGAACAGAACGCATATGTCATCAAGTTGCGCGGCTCCGAGATCGCCCGAGGCACGGTGGATCCGACCAAGATGCTGTGCATGGATCCCAACGGCGGTGAGATCGCCGTCAGCGGTATCCCCACAACGGAACCAGTGTTTGGACTGCCTGCTTCGTGGGTCAGCATTGCCGATCGAGAAAGGTCGGAGAGTCTGGGCTACACCGTGGTCGACGCCGCCTCCGTCCTGGCGACGCATTTGGCCGAAACCATTCGCCGCCACGCAGACGAAATCCTGGGCCGGCCTGAGACCAACCAGTTGATGGATGGTCTCAAGCGCGACCAACCCGGCCTGGTCGAGGAGCTGGTACCGGCACTGGTCAGCATGGGCGACGTCGAGAAGGTCCTCCAGGGCCTCCTTCGAGAGCGCGTCCCGATCCGCGATCTGTCCACGATCCTGGAATCGATAGCCGACGCGGCGCGTAGCACCAAGGAACCGCTCTTCCTGACCGAAGCCGTCCGGCACTCGCTTTCCAGGGCAATCTCGATGCGCTACAGAGCTCCCGACGGAGCCATCCACGCCGTCGCCCTGGCCCCGGATCTGGACACCAGACTCGGAACCTCAGTCATGGTCCAGCCCGGTTATGTGGGCCTGGAACTCTCCGGTTCGGACAGCCGCCTCCTAATCGAGTCTGTCGACAAGGCTCTCAAGAGCCTGGCCCTACAGCGTTACCAGCCGATCCTCCTATGCACGACCCGCATCAGGCTCGCGCTCCGCAACCTGACCGAGCGGCATCTGCCGCAGCTGACCGTCCTTTCTTACGAAGAGATCCTGCCCAGCGTCTCCGTGCAAGTGCACGCCCAAGTGGAGGTTTGATAGATGGAACTCATGGTTGCCACTTGGACGCTGAGGATCGCGATTGTCGCGGCGCTCGCGGTCGGTGGCGTGTCGTATCAGGCCGGCGGAGCGCCGGTCGACTGCGTCGACCGAGCCCTTGCCGTGGCTGTGGGCTTCACCCTGGCCGGGCGCCTCCTGATGAACTGGCTCGAACCACCGGACCGAAAGATGCTCAAGATGCGCCGGAAGCGCGAGGCCAAGCGATCCAAGCAGATGAAGACGGCGACGGCCGACTCGGTCGCGGCAGCCCGAGCGCGCAGATCTGCATCCACCATCTCCAAGAGCGCGTGAGGCTGAGGCGACGGCGTTATGTTTGACCGACAGTTCCTTCCCCCGCTCCACGCCTCTGCCGTGGCAGACGGATCCGTGGCCGCCCGGCCTGTGCCGAGCGTATTTTCCGACAGCCGGACCGGCCGGCTGATCGAGCCCCTCGTGAAGTCGGCGGCTGGGCCGGAGACGGGGGGAGGGTCCTACATCGATGGGGGACCACCGGATGCCCCACCATCGAGCCCCCACGACCCGGTCGTGGACGAAGTAGCCGCCGGCGGCCAAGATGGCCCAATGATCGATCCGGACGCGCCTGTAGCCATCCTTGAGGACGTATCCGTCCTGGCGGAAGGCGTTGCGCTGCCCCCCGAAGCCGCCCCCGAGGACGCCCCCGAAGCCGCCACCGATTTCACCGGATACGGCGCCTACGGCAATACGCCCGGGCCGGGTCTTGGTCTGAGCCGTGATGAACTCGTCAACAAGTACGCCCATCTCGTGAAGTACGTGGTCGGCCGGCTGGGCGTCTCGGTTCCCGGTCTCTTCGACCACGAAGACGCGATGCAGGCCGGCGTGCTTGGACTTCTGCGGGCGATCGACGCCTATAAGCCTGAAGCCGCCGCCTCGTTTGAGTCATACGCAATTCTGAGAATCCGAGGCTCTATCCTGGACGCGGTCCGCTCGCTGGACACGGTGGGCCGGGCCGGACGAGAAGCCGCTCGCGCAATTCAGGGCGCAATTCGCGACCTGCAGCACGAGCAGGGCCGCTCGCCGACAGAGTCCGAGATCGCTGCCCGGCTGGGCATGCCCGTGGCCAGATACCGCGAGCGCCTCCAAGCCGCCTCTGTCGTCACCATCTCGCTCGACGAACACGACTCCCGCGACGGCGATGAAGACTCGGTGATGCTCGCCGACCAGGCCCCGGATCCCAATGCCGTCGACCCCGCCGACGAAGCGGCCCGCCGCGACGCCATCGCGGGCCTCGTTGCGGAGATCGGCCGGCTCAGCGAGCGGCCGCGCATGGTTTTGGCCCTGTACTACCAGGACGAGATGACTTTCAAGGAAATCGGTCAGGTTCTCGGCGTGACCGAGTCGCGCGTCTGCCAGATCCACACAGAAGCCATCCTAGCCCTGCGCGGCCGGCTCGTGGACTCAGACGTGGCCGCCCGGCTCGGACGGCGGAGGGCTCGGTCATGATCCGTGGCTTCTACACCGCCGTTTCCGGAATGGTCTCGTCGATGACCCGCCAGGCCGTCGTCGCGGACAATATCGCCAACGTCAACACCGTCGGCTTCAAGCAGTCGCGGACCACTCAGGACGACTACGAGCTCCAGATCATGAACTCGCAGGGGCCAAACCTCGGTAAGCTTGGAACCGGAACCATTCCGACCAACCAGCGTCTGGATACCAGCCAGGGCCCGCTCCAACCGAGCGACAAGCAGGAAGACCTGGCCATCGAAGGGGACGGCCTCTTCGCCGTCAGGACCGGTGGAGGCATCGCCTATACCCGCGCCGGGGATTTCGTCACTGACGTTACTGGCACGTTGGTTACGCAGCAGGGCTACCCGGTTCTGGACACGGCCGGCCACAACATCGTCCCCGGTCAGAAGTTCAATGTGGGTTCGGACGGCACAGTCGTCCGTATCGATCCAAACACCGGAGCCTCCACGACTGTCGCCCGAATCGCCCTCTTCGGCTGGCCTCCCGGAGGCGTTACACGCCTCGGCGAGAACTTGCTTTCGGCCGGCGGAACGCTATCGCCCGCCACGGGTCAGATCCACCAGCGCATGCTCGAGGGCAGCAACACGGACCTTGCAACCGGCATGGCCGATCTGATCTCGCTCCAGCGTAACTTCCAGATGAGTTCCCGAGCGCTCTCCCTTCAGGACGGCACGATCGGCGACGCAACCCAGCTGGGACGGCTGCGATGAGCCCATCTGCGTCGTCTAGGGGGCCACGAACGGGCCAGTTCCAAGTGCCTGGTGCCGGTGCCATGCTGGTCGAGCTGGCGCGCCGAGGTGTGGTGCGCAGCTTGGTATCACTCGAAAACGTGGACTCTACGCAACGGATACGTCGAATCGATGACGAATCAACCACCCCGCGGGTCAAGTCTCCAGGGTACCTGCCGATAACCTCGGTGACGCCCAAGAGAGGAAAGCAATGAAAATCGACGACCCGCGGTCCGTAACCTCATCGCCGAACCTTCGCCCGACGGCCCCGCCTACGCAGGCCCCCGCCCGAGCTGATGTTCAGCGACCAGATCGCGCCGTCAACCAGCCGGCTGCACGCGTCGAGCTATCGTCGCGTAGCCGGGAGATGCATCAGGCCCTCGAGGCCGCCAATGCCGCTCCCGACGTCCGAGCCGACAAGGTTAACGACGCCAAGGCGCGGATCGCTCAGGGCACCTACTCGGTCAAGGCCGAGTCGATTGCTCGAGGGATTCTCGACACCAAGGCGTAAATGTTTGCGCAGGGCGACCTGACGCGAGCCGGTAACGCGGTCGACTTCCGCGCCGACTTTGGTACGCCCACGCTTTCTGCCCTGACGGCCGCCCTGGATCGCCTCGTGGCGGCTTCAGACGGTGTGGCAGAGGCCGTCAGGCGGCACGACCGCCTCGCCCTCGTCAGCTCCAACGAGCAGGCCGACGCCCTTGTTGGCGAAATCAACCGACTCAATTCCACTCTGACCGACGAGGACCGAGCTCTGTTCGGTGTCGTCGGAGTTCCGGCCCT
The DNA here is from genome assembly GCA_036386115.1 of Candidatus Limnocylindrales bacterium. Classification (GTDB taxonomy): domain Bacteria; phylum Chloroflexota; class Limnocylindria; order Limnocylindrales; family CSP1-4; genus Fen-1039. The sequence goes on along the minus strand of DASVJA010000062.1, from coordinate 20,665 downwards.
GTGTGAGCGGCTCGGTTCGAGCGCCCGCCGGAATGCCCTGCTGATCGAGCAGGCATGGGCCGTCGACGCAGCGCTCATGCGCCTTCTTCTCGGCCTGGGCAAGGTTGGCTCCGACGGCAGCGTCGGCGGGTATTCGTCCAACCCGGGCCCCTCCTACGTGGACAGGCAGGCCTAGGATGAGTTCCCCCTTTTACGGACTGGACATCGGAGCGTCCGCCCTGCGCTCCGCTCAGCAGATGTTGGATACCGCCGCCCACAACGTCGCCAACGCCAATACGCCCGGATACTCGCGCCAACGCGTTTCCGTGGCTGCGTCGGTGCCCTATACGATGCCGACCTTCAACCGCAGCGGCCTGCCCGGACAGGTTGGTTCCGGCGTCACCGTCACCGCGATAACTCGCGTCCGGGACAACTTCTTGGACCAACAGGTTCAGGCCCAGACCACCCTCAAGGGCGAGTGGGACACCCGCCAGCAGGAGCTGGCCAAGATCGAGTCGATCTTCCCCGAGCCGTCCGACTCCGGGCTGGGAAATGTCATCAGTAAGTACTGGAACGCCTGGCAGGACGTCGCTTCGGACCCGACCTCAACCGCGGCCCGGACCGCCCTGACTGAGCAGGCGGCGTCGCTGTCGATGGAATTCAATCGTGACTCCACCCAGCTGAACATGGTCGCCAAGGGCATCGACAGCCAGGTCTCGTCGCTGGTCACCACCGTCAACGACCTGGCCAAACAGATTGCCAGCCTCAACGGTCAGATCCAGCGCGTCACCATCACCGGCGATCACGCCAACGACCTCATGGACCAGCGCGAGCAGCTCCTGGAGCAGCTGAGCGCCATCCTGCCGGCCAATGTCCTGTCCAACACCGACGGGACGATCGGCGTCTACGTCGGCGGCACGGACCTCGTTTCCAATGTCTACGCCCGCCAGATGGTTGCGACAACCGATAGCAACGGTCACATCACCCCGACCTGGACGGATGGCAGCGCTGTGTCCCTGCCCGCGGGCCAGATGAAGGCCCTGCTTGACGTTCGCGACGAGGATCTGGCCGGCTTCCGGACTCAGCTGGATTCCCTGGCCCAGGGGATCGCCGATGCCACGAACACCATCCACCAGAGCGGCGTAGACGCCAACGGCAACGCAGGCACGGCGCTCTTCGTGTATCGGCCGGGCGATGCGGCGGGCACCCTAGCGGTAAACCCGGCCGTCGCGGCCGATCCGCACCTGGTGGCGGCGTCGGGTGCGTTGGACTCTCAGGGCGACGGCTCGGTGGCGGGGCTTCTGGCCGATCTACGCAACGCCAAGAGCTACTCGGCCGGTGTTCCGGGCACGGACATTACCGGCGGGATGAACCTGTCGACCAACACCACCGCGCGGTTGATGACGATCGCGACGGATACGGCCGTTGGCCAGACATATACCTTCAGCTCCACGTCACCCAACACGTTGACCCTGACGGGCGCGGATGGCAGCACCCAGACAATTAACGTAGCCGACATGAGCGCCGGCGGCACGCAGGTACTGAACTTCAGCCAGCTTGGGATCAAGTTGACCGTAAGTGCTGACGCGGCCGGCAAGTCGGCCGCGGATCTCCTCACGGACTTCACCACTCCCGGCCACGACAACCTGGTTGCCGTATCGCTCTACGGGCAGTCGCAGACGACCTCCGACTTCTACGCGAGCATTGTCGGCAAGGTCGGTACGGAGTCCAGCCAGGCTCAGCAGATGTCCTCGAACCAGCAGCTGGTCGTGGACCAGCTGAACAATCGGGTCTCGTCCGCTAGCGGCGTCTCGCTCGATGAGGAGGCGACCGACATGGTGCGCTTCCAGCACGCGTATCAAGCCGCGGCGAGAGTCATTACGACCATGGACGAAATGCTCAACACGCTTATCAACGGCACCGGCCTCGTGGGCCGGGGCTGAGAGGGCTGAACAATGCGCGTAACTGAGTCGATGCTCTATTCCAATACGACCGCCAGCCTGGCCCAGGACATGACGGCTCTCCAGGACATCACTGAGCAGGTGAGCTCCACCAAGCAACTCAACAAGCCCTCCGACAATCCGGCCGATGTCCGCTCCTCGGTGGGCTTGAACGACACGCTTTCGGAGCTCAACCAGTACCTCCGAAACATTGACAACGCCACCAGCAAGGTCGATGCGATGGATACGGCGCTCTCAAGCGCCGGAGATCTCATCCAGCGCGCCAACGAGCTTGCCATCGAAGGTGCGAATGGCACTCTCGACTCCAGCCAGCGCCAGGCGATCGCGGCCGAGGTGGCCCAGCTGACGGAAGCAATGGCCCAGGATGCCAGCGCCAAGGTGGGCGACCAGTACATCTTCAGCGGTTTCCAGGTCGACAAGGCGCCGTTCGTCGTCACCGGTTCCGGTCAGGTGAGCGCCTACCAGGGCGATCAGGGAGTGGTCCTCGCCCGAGTGGGCCAGGCCAGCACAATGCAGATCAACATGTCCGGCGACTCGGTGTTTCAGCCCGCCCTGGACGCCCTCACTCAGCTACAGGCCGACCTGAGCAGCGGCCAGCCGGTCCAGCAGTCGACGATCGCGCAGATAGCGTCGGCCCTCCAGAATCTGCTCCAGTCCAGAGCTACGGTTGGCGCGCGGGCTAATCGACTGGAGGATGCCAAGTCCAGCCAGACCGCTCTCGTGACCAGCAACACGGCGCTGCTGAGCCAGCTGGAGGACGTGGACATGGCCTCCGCAATCACCGAGATGACCAAACGTCAGACCACATACCAGGCCACTCTTGCGGTCACGGCCAAGATCATGCAGACAAGCCTGATCGACTACCTGAGATAAGAGGAGGTCAATGTGCCGATAGCCAGCCACCTTCATGTCGTGCCAGACAACGAGGATCTGCCAGTGAGCTCAGAGCTAATCGCCGCCGAGATCACCTTCCCCGATGGTCTCGTCGGTCTACCGTCCCTGGTCAGTCATCGGCTTACCAGTGTGCCGGACACAACCCTCTTCGAGATCGTCTCAAGTGACGATGCGGCCATCGGCTTCATTGCGACTCCTGCGGATGAAGTGAAGCCCGGCACCACGGATCGGCTCAAGGAGCGTGGCCTGGTCGCCGAAGGCGAATGGGTCCTGGCGATCCTGGCAGTTCACGGCGAGCCCCCGGGCGTGACCGCGAATTTGGCCGGGCCGCTCGTGATCGATATGGCAAAGGCGACTGCCCGCCAGCTCGTCGTCGAAGACCCAGATTTCCCGCTACAGGTACCGGTTGCGGAGGAGGGCTAGATGCTCGTCCTCACCCGTCGCTCGGGTCAATCGATCCGCATCGGTCCCAATGTGGAAGTCCGTGTCGTCCGTATAGAGGGCGACCGAGTCGTAATCGGCATTGCAGCGCCGCGGCACGTGGCCGTCGTTCGGGCCGAGCTTGTGGAGCAGATCTCGGGTGAAGTCCGGGACGCCTCAGACGCTCGGGCCAAGCTGCGTGTCTTGCTCGCCCCGCGCGGTTTGCGCCACGTCATCACCGACGACGGCACACATGGGGACCAGCAGAGCGGCAACGGCCCTGAGGGCGACGGCCCCGTTATTGCCTGAGCACCCGCCCGTACGATCGAACCACCCCGGCCGGACTCCCTGAACGCCGACTACCGCCACCGCCCAACCGGCGGCATCGTTACGGGGTGACCATCCATGTCCTTGTCTACGGCGCGCTCGACTCCGGCGTAACCGACAGCCTCCGCATCGGCTGTTTCGTCGAGCCGCTGGCCCGGCTGGGAGTTGAAGTGCGGTCGTGGCAGTCGTTCGAGGACGATCTACTCGGCGGCGGTGCCAGTTCGACTCCGGCATCGACTCCGGCCGACGGCGACTTCCTCCACGACTCCGGCCTCACGGCTCTGGCCTGGGCTGATGTCGTCGTCTTCCGACGATGGCGTTCAACACACCTTGTCTGCACCGAGTGCGAACTGGGCTTTTCGCGCGAGCCGGAGTTCTCGGCGCATGTCCGGACATCCGGACATCACACCATCGTCCCGGATCTACTGCTCCGCCCGATCGTCGAACTGCTGACGACTCACTTCAGCCTGCTGGGCTCGAGAGCCATCGTTTTCGACTCCGACGACGACATACTCGACTACCCGGCCTGGACCGGCCTGGGCCTGGCGGCCGGCCGGGAGCGTGACCTGATCCTCCGGATCCTCTCGATGTCGGACCTGGTGACGGCTGCCACGCCGGTTCTGGCGGACCGGCTGCGGTCCCACACTCGGGGTGAGGTGCTGGTCGTCCGAAACGCGGTGGATCCGGCCTGGTACGGCGGGTCGCCCAGACCCGGGCTGCTCGGCGACCCTCGCGTCGTCTATCACGGCGTGCCCGTCCGGTTGCGCGACTATCAGGTGGCCCGATCTGCAGTAGACGCCGTTGCGGCGAGCGTGCCCGGTCTGCGCCGGGTCTGGCTCGGCGCGGCCCACGAGCCGCGGGTTGCCGCCTGCATGGACGAAGCGCTGCCCTGGGTTGACGGGCTGGCCGCGTTCGGCGAGGCCCTGATTGCGGCCCGGCCGGATATCGGCCTCGCGCCGCTTCTGGATGAGCCTTTCAATAGAGCCAAGAGCGAACTCCACTGGCTCGATTTTGCGATGGCCGGCGCTCCGACCGTGGCCACGGCGTTTGCCGGGCCCGGCCCGTACGACGTGATCCGCGACGGAATCGATGGTCTTCTGGCTCGCACTCCGGCAGATTGGGAGCGGCATCTACGTCGCCTCGCCGCCTCGCCCGCGTTTCGGGCCGAACTCGGCGGACGGGCCCGCGAACGCGTTATGGCCGAGTACCTGGTCGTCGATCGCGCGAAGGAGTGGGCCGAGGCATTCGGCTGGGCGTCGTCACATGGCGGAATAGGGCGCACCGATTCGATTGCAGCCGGCGGTCTCATCCACTCGTAGTAGGCCGCGACCCCCTCGGACGAGGTAGGTGCGCCGGTGCGCCGAAAGAGTGCCCACAGCCTCAAGGCGGCCTCCGCCCGGACCGACATCTAGCCTGGTGGGCAGATGCTCACCGGCGGCAAGGATGCCGCGCTAAGCCCAGGCTAGGAGGCCTACCCCGTGAGCACGCGGATCAACACCAACATCGAGGCCCTGAACGCACAGCGCAACCTCAACGTCACGGCTACGAAGTACGCCAGCAGCGTCGAGAAGCTGTCCAGCGGTCTCCGCATCAACCGCGCCGCCGATGACGCGGCCGGCCTGGCCATCAGCGAAAAGCTGCAGGCCCAGGTCACAGGCCTCAACCAGGCCCAGCGAAACGCCCAGGACGGCGTCTCGATGGTCCAGACCGCAGAAGGCGCCTTGACCGAAGTTCACTCGATGCTACAGCGCATCCGTGAGCTGGCCGTCGAAGCCGCCAACAGCACCCTGAGCGCCACTGACGCCGCCAGCGTCAACCTGGAAGTCACCGCCCTCCAGGACGAGATCAACCGAATCGGGAACAAGACCACGTTCAATGGTCTTAACCTCCTGACGGGCAATCTGGCCGTCAAGCGCGGCACGGACACCCTGGGGACCAGCGTTACCGCCGGTGCCACGAATACCTCCACGGTCGCGATTGGGAACGTCAGCGTTGCGGGCGCCGCAGCCGGCAAGACATTCACGCTGTCAACCTCCGGCTCGGACCTCACCCTCAGCGACGGCACCGTCACTCAGAAGATCACACTCGATCCGCTGGTCAACGGCGCCGGTTCGCAGGCTCTTACCTTCGACAAGCTCGGTGTCTCCTTCACCCTTACGGCAACCAGCTCCGGCGGCTCCGGCGCGACCGCAGCGAACGTCGCGACGGCCATGGCCGGCAAGACCGTTGTCACCGCCGCTGGCAGTGCCAACGCTCTCTTCCAGATCGGCGCCAACGAGAACGACACCCTGAGCGCCGGCTTCGCCGATGCTCGCACGTCCACGACCCTCAACACGGCGATCAGCAACTACACGTCCGGTCCCAGCACGTCGACCGCCGGTGCTCTGATCACCGCCGTTGATGCCGAGATCGGCAACATCAGCACCATTCGCGCAGGCTACGGCGCTGTTGAAAACCGCCTCAACCACACTGTCGCCGCGATCAGCGTCGCGTCCGAAAACTTGAACGCATCGATGTCCCGTATCAAGGACCTCGACATGGCGTCCGAGATGGTCACGTTTACCAAGAACCAGATCATGCAGCAGGCCGGCACGAGCATTCTTGCTCAGGCCAACTCTGCCCCGCAGAACATCCTCACCCTGCTCCGCTAGTTCGGGCAATGGCTCGGCCTTCGGCCGGGCCGCCGATCAGGAGTTTCGAAAGAGCCGGCGGTCTTCCGCCGGCTCTTTCTGCTCCCTTTACACTGTCCAGGTGAGCATGGACTCCTCCCAACAGGTCAACACGATCCTCGCTCTTGAAGCTGCCACGGACGCATTGATGGCCGCTCTTCGACGGCGCCCGGATCCGGACCTCGAGGCCGCCGCCGTGGCTCTGAAGGCGCGCGAAGCGGCCATGCACCTGCTCGTCGGCTCAGACCCGAATTCCAGGCCACCGGACATGAACGCCCGACTCCGTCGCATCCTCGACAGCGACCGTGAGGCGGCCGACCAGCTCCGGTCGGAGATGGATTCGCTGCGCGGTAGGCTCGCCAGCACTCGCCAGATGATGAACGACTACCGCACCAAGACTCGCCAGAGGGAAGAGGTTCGGTGAGTCGTCCGCTCGGGCGCGCCGCGAAAAACAGGGGCAAGCCCCGAGTGTCAAAGTTGGCTCCCGGCCTCAAGATCGGCGTAGCAGCTACCGATACCCCGATTGGCCGCTCCTGCACAAGGGGTGGAGCAATGGAAACGTCCGGGAGATTCTGATGTCGTCCATCCAGTTCGGCGGAGTTGTCTCCGGCCTCAACACCCAGAGCATCATCGATGCAATGGTTGCGGTCGAGAAGCAGCCCTTGACCGCGATGCAGAATCAGGAATCCGACCTCAAATCGCAGTCGGACTCATATACGCGCATCGGAAACGCGCTGGACGATCTTGTCGCCAAGATCAAGGCCTTCACCGTCACCAATGCTGGATCCAGCCGAGCCGCCACCTCCACTGACGACTCCGTCCTGACGGCCACGGCGTCGCCCGGTGCGGCCGTTGCGTCGTATCAGATCTCCGTGGATCGACTCGCGACGTCCACGCGCGCGGCTTCGACCTCGGCCATCGGTGCGGCCGTCACCGGCGCCGTGGACACGTCCCTCACCCTGAACAACGCATATCTCGCGGCCCCCATTACCGCCGGCAACATGGCCGTCAACGTCGACGGAACCATGATTCAAGTCGCGATCGGTGATCCGGCTAGCGCGACTCTCCAGGATGTCATGGATAGTCTGTCGAGCGCGTTGCAGGCGCAGCTCCAGACGACCGACGCCGGGAGCACGGTTACTGCCTCGATCGTCGGCGGTCAGCTTCAGCTGAGCATCGCCGGAAACACGGTTGCCCACGACATCAGCTTTGGCGACGTAGCCGACACGAGCAATGCGGCCACCGCCCTGGGCCTCAACACGCAGAGCGTGACGGCCGGACTGAACGCCACGGTCAATGGCACTGCCTACCTTGACCGCACGCTGACGTCGCTCAATCTGCCCGGGTCCATTACGGCCGGTCAGGTCAGCGCCGTCATCGACGGCACGCTCGTGCACTACACCATCGGCGATCCGACCACGACGACGATGGATCAGATCATGGCCGGCCTCGGCAAGGCCATCACAGACCAACTGGCCGCCGGCGGCGCCAACAAGGGTGCCGACGCATCGGCCGTCGTGACGGCTTCGATCGTCGACAACCGCTTCCAGCTGGCGATGTCGGGCGGTGCACTCACTCATTCGATCTCATTCGGAGCCGCGAGCGACGCCAGCAATGCCCTCGGGATCCTGGGCATCGCCAACAACACCGTCACCAACGCGACTAACCCGACGCTGACGGGCACGACCAACCTGGGTGTCGCTCGGACACTCGGCTCAATGGAAAGCGCCGGACTGACGGGGCTTACGTCTACGACGACGGGTGTCCTGACGATCAACGGTGTCGACATCAGCTACGACACGACCGCCGACTCGCTCTCGAGCGTCATCACCAGGATCAACAATTCGACTGCCGGCGTGACGGCCTCCCTAGATCGCACGAACGACCAGATCCTCCTATCCAGGAAGGACACCGGGGCGATTGCGATTGACATCACGGACAAGAGTGGGACTCTCGCGGCAGCCCTGAAGCTTGCTCCCGGGACCACCAACGCCCAGACCATAGGCCTGACTTCTCAGGTTACGGTGGATGGCCGTGTGATCACGAACACCAGCAATACCATCGCCGGAGCCATCGACGGCTTGACTCTCCGTCTCGGCGCCAAGGACACGCTCGGTCAGGTCGAGACTCTCACGATCGGAGCAGACCAGACCGCCGTTCAAAACGCCCTGACGGCGTTTGTGGCGAGCTTCAACAGCGTTGGAGACATGCTCGACAGCGCCACTCAAACAACGCCGGGTACCAGCGGTGGGACGGCAGGATCGGCCAGCCCGCTGGCCCACGACCCGCAGGCCAAGATGATGTTCCTGGCTTTGCGCGAAACAGTCTTCAAGACGCTTGGAAGCGGGACACTGAACTCGCTGGGATCACTCGGTCTGAGCACGGGCGCCGCCGGTGCTGCAGTGGGAACGACGAACCGCCTGCAGCTTGATACGGACAAGCTCTCGGCGGCACTCACGGCCGACCCGAACGCGGTCGCCAGGCTTCTCGACCAGTCCACGGGACCTATGGGTGCACTGCTGACTCAGGTCAAGGGCTACGACGATCCGTCCAGCACCAGCTCGTACATCCAGGCTCACGTCAGCGGCATCGCCACTGAGATCACCTCCCTGCATAGTCGTGAGGCCCAGCGCCAGACGATGATCGACGACTACACGAGGATCATCGAGGCCCGGTTCACGGCCATGGAAAAGACGCTTTCCTTGCTGCAGTCGCAATCCGATCAGATCGCGGCCCAGCTTGGCTACAGCACCAGTTCGAGCGGCACAGGTACGAGCAACGCCTCGAGCAGCTCCAGCTAGGCGTAGTCGCCGTACGCCGTCGATATCCGCTCTCACTGGAGAGCGCGTCACTTGCACTCCAGTCGATCCGGTTGTCCCTTACGTTTGGCGCACGAACACACTTCCGGTCCCGTTGCGGCACGCACTCCACGATGGCGATAATGGCTCGAGTGTAGTCGACGTCACGTAGGGGAAAGTGAGCCATGAGCAAAGCGACGAGGCCAGCCGCGGAAGGATCGGCGATCACACCGATGGCCGAGCAGGCCGCCGGCGAGATCCGGCAGCGGGTTCGCGACCAGTACGAGCGATACCCTTACCCGCCCCCGGCGGTATTCGGTTCTCACATCGTCGCGGCATTCGGTCTGATGGATTACGTGCAGCACGTGCTGTGGCCCGGACGCAATGACCTGGCCCGGCTGCGCGTGCTCGACGCCGGTTGTGGTACGGGTCACACGGCCGCCACAATTGCCCACAACTTCCCCGAGATTGAGGTCGTCGGGATCGACTTGAGCGAGAGTTCGCTCTCAGCGGCACGCGCGTTGGCAGACGATCTCGGGGTAGGGGATAACCTCATTCTGCGTCGCCTCGCGATCGAGGACGCGGGCGCGCTCGATGGCTGCTTCGACTACATCGTCTCCTCGGGCGTGCTCCATCACCTTGCCGACCCGGACGCCGGTCTCCGTGCGCTCTCCGACAAGCTGTCCCCGACGGGCGGTTTCGGCATCATGCTGTATGCAACCTACGGCCGCCAGCCCATCTACATGGTTCAGGATCTCATGGAGCGACTTGCCGGAGGAGAACCGCTGGAGACCCGTGTCGGCATGGCTCGCAAGCTTCTCGCGGCATGGCCGGACACCCATCCCTTCCGGGCAAAGGACTGGGTGGACCTGAGCTGGGAAAGCGACGCGGGCCTTGTCGACCTGCTGCTCCACTCGCAGGATCGGAGCTACACCGTGCCCCAGGTGATATCGATGCTTGAGGGTGCCGGCTTGCGCATGGAGCGGTTCTACGATCCGTTCGCCTATACCCCCTCGGCCTACACGACCGATCCCGACATTGCGCGGTTCATGTCAGCGCTGCCCGCCGCCGAGCAGGCGACTATCGCAGAACTGCTCCACGGTTCGATGCGGAAGCACATGCTCTTCGCCACGCGTGCCTCGTACGAGCCCGTCCATCTCGCACCGGAAGGGCTTGTTCTGATGGAGCTTCGTCCCAAGCGCTCGCCGGTCTTCGACTGGGAAGGTGCCCAGCCGGGGAAGGGCCATAGGCGTCAGCTCGCCGTTCGTCAGCACCCTTTCGATCGGCCCCGCGCTGTGGAGTTCAACGCCTGGAAGACACTCGTGGTTGATAGCTGTGACGGGGTACGCACGGCGCAGGCGGTCTTCGCAATGCCCGAGGTTCACGCAGGCATTCCTGGGGCGACCCTCGAACAGAAACTCGACTCCTATGGCGGCTTTATGGAGCAGATGGCCGCCACGGGCGTGCTGCTCTTCGACCTGTAGGGTCATTGAGCCGTGATTGCGGTTCCGTCCGCCTGAGATGGCCGCACGAGCTTGGGTCACGGCGAGCCGTATGGAAGGTGTTCGGTGCCTTGTCGGGCCTGTCAAGCCGGCCGGGAGAGGCGCAGGAAGCCCCTAGGGACAGGCCCTGCAAGTGGTGCAGGGAGGCCACGAACGGTCAAGACGACCCCCTCCCGAGCCGATACCTATGTTGGAACGGCCACACGGCCAGCGTCCCCATCACTGATCACGAGGCTCCGCTCCATGTTCGATCCGACCGCAACCTACAGAACTTCACAGGTTGTCAGCGCCAGCCGCGCCGGCCAGATCGTCTTGCTCTACCAGGGCGCAATCCGCTTCGGAGCGCAGCATCTGGCCTTTGTGGAACGCCACGATATCGAGCAGGCGCATAAGGCATCCATCCGTTGCCAGGAGATCGTGACGGCCCTCCGTGGCTCTCTCGACCTCTCCGCCGGCCCCATCGCGGTTCAGCTAGACGAGCTCTACGACTTCGTTCTGCAGCGCCTGGAGAAGGGCAATCTGAGCAAAGATCCACGGCCGACCGAAGAGGCATTGCAGGTACTGCGGGGTCTTCTCGAGGCCTGGCAGGACCTGGCATCCCGCCCCGGGTACGCCCTCGTGGACGAGGCGACCGAGCCCGTACGCAGCAGCCGACCTATCTCGACGCAGGTCCCGACGCCCATGTACGCCGGCGTCGGCGCGTATGCGGTCGGGGGGGCACGACGATGATGCCGGCGCCCCTGGGCAACGCCCTCGAACGAGAGGTCGCGGCCGAGACATTGGCAGCGGCCCTGAGCCCGCTCTCTGTACGAGCGATCCAGCGTCGTCTGGAACGCATCCTCATCGATGACCGAGAGTTGCTCATCTCGCTGCAGTGCCAGCTCGAGCAGATCCGGCGCGAGCTCCGCCTCCTCAACGACGATCGCATCGTCCGTGTCCTAGACGGCCAGGATCGCCCCGTTAGTAACTGATCGGCGTCTCTTGAAGCTGGACCTGCACCGGGCCCCAGGTGCCACGATCTCCGGCTCTACCCATTCTGAATGGGGAACTCTGCGGAGCGGTGGTCAGGCCCCGCGAGCCATGACAGCGTGCATCCGGACTTCTTCATGCTCGCGGCTGCCGAGCTGCTCGCGGACGAGGTCCAGGAAGTGGTGCAGCCGGAAGGGCTTCTGGATCAGGCCGTTGGCGCCGGCGTCGCTCGCGGCGATGTCGTCAGGCGATTGGCCCGTAAGGATCAGGACCCGCATGCCCGACAGCGATGAAGCCTGGCGCATGTCTGAGGTCAACTGGTAGCCATTGCGATCGGGCAGGCCGACATCGACAATCGCCAGCTGGGGGCGATACTGCAGAGCCAGTGCCTCGCCCTCCGCGGCCGTGTGAGCCGTCAGGAGGTGGACGCGAAGACCCCGCATGGCCGCCTCAAGCGCTCCGTGTACGTACTCATCGTCATCAACGATGAGTACGCAAGGGAACCTAGTGTTGACGGGGTGGAGGGGCGTCGGGCTGGTCATGTGCTCGGAGGGTAGCCCACGGGCAGGTACCCTGGCATGCGGTGTTTGCATGGTATTGGGGAGGACCCGCCCAATTAGGGACAGGTTGTCCACGACAGGTTGCGTTTATCCACCGCATTCAGGTCCGGTCGGGTGCGGTCGGACTTCCCTACGGCCGCTTGTAGAAAGTCAGGCCTGACGGCAGCAAGCCTATCGCTCGAACGTTGGGGATCGACTCGGTCGCGCCGAGGAAGAGCACGCCGCCGGGCCGGAGGGCCTCGGTGAAGCGCTTGTAGAGCTCGGTCTTGGCCGCCTCGGTGAAGTAGATGACGACGTTGCGGCAGCAGATGACGTCGAAGTTTCGCTCATAAGGATCCTTGAGTAGATCGTGCCGCCGCCACGTGATCGGCGCCTGGATCTCCGGCCGAGCTTCCCACGACTTATTGTCCAGCTGGCGGAAGAATTTGGCCCTACGAGCGGGGGAGACCCCTGCCATCTGGGCATCGGTGTAGATGCCCTTCTTGGCGCGTGAAAGGATCGTGTCGTCAAGATCAGTTGCCAGGATTTGAATCGGCGTGTGGGGCGCCAGCTCGCGGGCAAGCATGGCGAGTGTGAACGCCTCAAACCCGAGCGAGCAGCCGGCACTCCATATTCGGACGGAGAGTTGCCCCAGGAGCATGGGCTTGAGGTACTGGGCGACGAAGACGTCCCAGGCTTCCGGGTTCCGGAAGAACTCACTGACGTTGATCGTCAACATGTCCAGGAAGGCTTGCTTGAGCACGGCATCCTGGGCGGCCTTCAAGAGCAACGCGTCCGCGTCCGCAAAGCCTTTTGACGTGGCAAAGCCGTTGACCCGCCGCCAGACCTGGGCTGGTTTGTATTGCGTCAGGTCGATGCCCAGCAGCTTGCGAACGGTGCCCGCCATGCGGTCGTAGGCAACCGGATCGAGGTCCGGCACAGGATTGAAGATCGGCAGCGCCACAGGCGCATGTTCGGGGCGAGGCGGTGTTTCCATCAATCTAGGTATCGGCGCGTATGGCGTCCGAATTGACCCCATTGGACCTGATTCGAGGGTTGCGGAGCAATATCGCGGGCCGCCCCGGCCTCAAGGGAGTGTGGACGGGACCGACACCTCAAGCATGTCGCCCTTCCCGCTGATTTCGCCGGCCCCGCCGGGATACGAGCCGGTACCCGCTCGGGTACTGACCGATATCGCCGTCCTGCCGTGCGACCTCTATATCTGGCGGGGCCCGAGGCCGGTGCTCTACGCCATGAAGGGCGGTGACCTGCGCAAGGTCATTTCCCGCGCTCAGCGCGGCATGTCCTTTCTGGTTCGCGAGATCGACTCGGACCTTCTGCGTGGGGCGCTGGCGGCATCGCTTCCGAAGGTGCTTGCCAACCAGCACGTCACCCCGATCGAGCGCAGCAAGACCGCTTACTCGATCGCGGCCAAGGTTCTCATCCCGGTGTTCACGCGCGAGAACGCCCTGGACCACGACGGCCTGCTGCTCACTCATCAGGCCATCGATGCGATCACCAGCCATCTGATCGAGGACGAGGAGATGGTCTGGGCGATGGTGGCCACGATGCAGAAGCACCTGGCCACTCACACTCACGCCATCAACTCGGCCGTGTACAGCATCGTCCTGGCTCGGTTCATGAAGTTCGGGCCGCCGGACGCCATTCGCGACATCGCCCGTGGAGGTCTACTCCATGACATCGGCAAGAATCGAATTCCACGCGCAATCCTTGACAAGCCGGCAGCTCTGGATGCGGCCGAGTGGCAGGTAATGCGTACGCACGTCAAGGCCGGCTACGACATGATCGTGCGCGCCCTCGGCTATCCGCCGTCCTACGCCCACATCATCGCCGAGCATCACGAGCGCTGTAACGGGTCAGGCTATCCTACCGGCCGGCTTGCGCCCGGCATCGCGATGGACTCGCAGCTGGTCGGCATCGTGGACGCCTTCGACGCACTGACGACACGGCGGCCGTACCGGCATGCAGTCAGCGCCTTCGAGGCTCTGCAAGTCATGCGCGTGTCGATGAAGGGGCAATTTAGCGACGAGATACTCCGCGAGTTCATCAAGCTGCTCGGCGGTTTCAACTCGGCGGCGGCAGGGCTGGACGGGGCAGAGGACCTGGTGGGGGTCATGAGGGCGGTGGGCTGAGTCAGTGCCCGGCGGCTCGGCTGCGGGCGTTCTCAGCGGCCCAGCGGTAGGCCGCGGCCCATTCGGCTGCTCTGTCCGCGGCGCGGTACTCCGCCAGAACGCGTTCGCGGGCGCGGCCGGAAATCTCGGCTCGCAGGGCGGGGGAGCGGGCCAGGGATCGCAGGGCCTCACGCCATTCGGCCTTGCCGCGGACCAGGAGCCCGTCCACTCCATCCCGGATCACGTCGTACGGACCGCCGCCGGCCAGCCGAGTGGCGATCGTCGGGGCGCCGGCCATTGAGTACTCGAGCCAGTGCAGCTCGGAGCGGCCTCGGTTGAACGGTTCGTCGGCGAGCGGCGCCAGACCGATATCCGGCCTGGCCTCGACCAACGCTCGCGCAAATGCGGATGCGCCTCGCACATACGGCGCGACTTCATCGACCATGTCGCGGATCGCCTCGGTGTCGCCACCCATCCAGATGCGTCGCTCCTTCGGATTCGAGCGAGCCAGCTCATCGACGCCGTCCCGGCAGACGGCATAGTCGCGCATGCGTAATGGGACGCCGTAGAAGAGCAGACGCGGTTCGCCTTCTCGGTCCGGCAGACCGGCCGGGTCGCGGTACCAGGCCGGCTCGATGGCGTTCCGAATGAGCCTCACGGACTTGTTGAACCGAGCGGCCATCCGCTCCAACGGTGGCGTCGAAACGGTCACCAGATCCGCCCGTCCGAGCATCGATTGAACGAGATCCGCCTCCAGCCCGGCAATCGCCGAATGGCCGGACCAGGCCGGTGTCGCCAGGAGGTCATCGTCCGTCTCGTACACGACGGCCCGGCCGCCAAGGAATGATGGGTCGGACTCCATGCGGGCCCAGAGAGGCCGCAGCAGCCTGTCCAGTGGTCCGCGGACGCGGTGGCCGGTTGATTGCTCATGCAGGCCAATTTCCGTCTCGGACCGTGAGGCGGTATCGCAATTCAGGCAGGCGGCGGAGGTGAAGTAGTAGCGCCGGAACAGGACCACATCGGCCCAGTCGAGGTCCGTTCTGTCGATCTCGAACCTGCCGGCGTCGAGCGCCTCTTGCGGCCTGTTTTCCCAGCCGGGCGCGAACTCCACGTTTAGCTCGGTCCAGGGCCGCAGGTTGACTCCGAGGGTGGCGAGATAGTCCGCGTACATGCCGGCCCGAAAGACATCGCAACTACCGGCATCGAGCGCGCCGTACACCAGGACGTTCACTGGAACTGTCATGCCTGGAAGTTGACACAGCGAATCGGATCTCGGCAATTACCCGGCAGGGGAGGGACGATCTGTCTGTTTGCCGGTCCAGATCGCCTGCGGCCAGCGTCCGCTGCTCACTAGTGCCCAGAGTGATGTTATGCAGCAGTGAGACGTCCTCGGCGGCCCGAATGCCGACGCGGTGTCCTGCACCGCCCCGGGCCACGTTCGACCGAGCCGCCGGTGCCGTCGCGCTCGCTGCCGGCGGAGCGTGTCTCGTCACCTGGCATCGCCCGGGCTGAAGATGAGTGGTCACTTGGTGTGATCCGGCCGTCTAGCATCGCCCGGGCCAATGATGAGATGGAACGTAAGGAGAGAGCGTCGAACCTGTCCGTGCCACGTCTGGCCGGGATCGCCACGTAGCGTCGGCGGGGACGCCGTTGAGCGAGGACTCCAGGAAGGAAGCCTTCCGCCGATCAGCCCTCTACGCGACCTTGCGCTTCTGCTTCGGCGGCGCCGCGTCCTCGTCGACTTCGGCGCGGCCGCCATCCGGAGGCGTCGCGCGCGACGCCGAATGATCGAGCAGGGCGGCGATATCGACGACCAGCCCAACGGCACCGTCGGCCATGACCGTGGCTCCGGCCAGGCCGGCACGCTCGCCGGTGACTTCGCTCAGCGACTTGAGCACGATCTCGTGCTGGCCCACGAACTCATCGACGGCCAGTGCCATCTCAGTGCCGCGCGACCGGACGACAACCAGGTTGATGAAGCCGCGGTCGCTTGACTGCAGCCGCCGGGGCGGATCGCCCAGGGCGTTGTCCAGCCGCTCAACGGGGATGACCCGGTCGCGCAGTGTCAAAACGTTGTGGCCGCGGACTCGGGCGAAGGACTTCTCCTCGACGCGCAGGGTCTCGACGACGCCGGTCAGCGGGAGTGCGCAGACGCGTGTTCCGGACTTGACCAGGAGGGCGCCGATGATGGCCAGGGTCAGCGGCAGGGAGAGAGAGACACGAGTGCCCTGGCCCGGTGTGCTGCTGACGTCGACCCAGCCACCCAGGTGCTCGATGTTGTTCCGAACGACATCCATGCCCACGCCGCGGCCGGAGACTTCGGTGACGACTTTGGCGGTGGAGAAGCCCGGCATGAAGATGACGCGCAGGATCTCGGCGTCGCTCGTGAGGTCAGCCGCCTCCTTGGTCATGAGGCCCTTATCGACGGCGGCACGTCGCATCGCGTCCGGAGCCATGCCCCGGCCGTCGTCCTCGACGGTGATCAGGATGCGGCCGTCGGCGTGGCGGGCGGTCAGACGGACGGTGCCCTGGGCGGGCTTGCCGACCGCGCGCCGTTCGTCCGGCGTCTCAATGCCGTGGTCGAGGGCGTTGCGGACGAGGTGGCCCAGCGGATCGCCGACCTCCTCGAGGACGGATCGGTCCAGCTCGGTTTCCTTGCCTTCGATGACTAGCTGGATTTCCTTGCTGAGGCGCATCGCGATGTCGCGCACGACCCTCGGGAAGCGGTTGAAGACGGTCTCGATCGGCAGCATGCGCAGGCCGGTCACCTGATCCTGCAGTTGGCCGGCGATACGGGCGAACTGCTGCGAGTCCTCATCGGCCTGGCGGGCCAGCGGGTCGTCGCCGAGGCGAACGGTCAGAAGCTGGGCACTCTGGGCCAGACGTGTCTTGTGGACGACGAGCTCACCCACGAGGTTCATCAACTCGTCAAGGCGGGAGACATCGATTCGGATCGTCTGCTGGGCGGCCTTGAGGCGATCGCCGGCGACGGCCATGCGTTCTCCCTGAGGCAGCCCTCGGGCCTCGGCTCCGAGATCGGCCTGGCGGCGTTCGGATGGGCCGGGAGGGCCCGCGGCGTTCTCGTCGTCGGTCCGGGCGGCACCGAGGGGCGCCGTGGAGTCTTCCGGTCCGTAGACGTCGACGCTGAGAGGGACCACGGTCGATTCCGTGCTTCCGGAACCCAGCGGCGCGGCGACGGCCTCGACGCCGACAACATCATCAATCGCGGCAAGATGTTTGCGCAGGTCGAGCAGCTCGACCGGCCTGCCCTTGACGAGCATCGCCAGAAGTGTGGTGCCCAGCCCGGATTCGATCTCGGTCCGGTCCGGCACGGAAGCGACCAAACCGCCGCTCTCGTCGGCCTCGAGGACCAGCTGCAGCAGCCGAACCGACTGCCATTCGCTCATCGGGTCGATGCGGCAAACGAAGATGGAGCGCGGCTCGTAACCGCCCGGAGATTCGGTCAGGAGGCGATGGATTAGCGGCGCGACGGCGATGTTGCTGACGCCTTCCTCGGCGGCGGCGATCTCGCCGGCCGCTTCCTCGGCAGCGGCGCCGATGGCATCGTCCACGGCGTCGTCGCCGGGAGCCGGGAGCGCGGTCGGTCTGGCAGCCGGCTTCGGTATAGAGGAGCGAGCGGCGGCCGCGGCCGTCGCCGATGAGAGGAGCTCGCGAAGCTGCTTGGTGAGCGGCTCCGCGGCCTCTGTGAGCGTCTCGCCCTCCTGAACCTCGGTAACCAGGGCGCGGAGCACGTCGATCGTGGCCAGCAGGACGTCGGCAAATGGCTTGACGTCGTGGAGGGTGCCGCTTCGGAACGCGCCGAAGAGGTCCTCCATGGCATGCGTGAGTTCTGTCATGCGGCGGTGGCCGATTGTCGCAGCTGAGCCCTTCAGGGTGTGGGCCGCTCGGAAGACCTCGTTGACCACGCCGGTATCAAGGTCGTGCTCGAGGTCGAGCAGACCTTGTTCGATCCTCTCGATCTGCTCCATCGACTCGTCCGTAAACAGACGGTCATCCCCAGGTTGCAGATCGAAGGTCAGATGCATTTCAGACGGCCTCTCGGAGGGCCACGTGGAGCTTCACGTCGCCGTAGGCGGTGGTCAGCGGTACCACAAGTCTTTGGATTTCAACGGTAGAAAGGCGTGCCCCACGGCCGACCAGGACCAGCGGCGGGTTGATCACCGTTTCGATGCCTTGCTCGGCGAGGCCGATACCGGCAGTGCCCGCGATGACGTTGGCCATTTCGGCTATGCCGCTCTGACCCAGCTCATCGAGCTCGGTCGTCTCCTGGCCGATGATGGCGCCGATGAGTTGCAGCGCCACGGACTCGGCCATGGACAGGTAGAGCGAGCCGGAGAGCTGGCCGCTGACGCCGATGACCGCCGTGACATCTTCGGTGGTATACGGGTTGCCTTCGAGCAGAAGGCCGCCGCGTTGGACCGGCAGTTGCGTTTCCTTGCTGATCACGTTCAGGGCGGACTGAACGTAGAGATTGACGATCTGGACTCTCATGGCTATGCGGCCCCCGCTAGCGCGTTCTGGTCCTCGAGGCCGAACAGACCGTCCAGTTCGAGGAGCAGGACGAGCCGGTCGCCGAGCTTGGCGATGCCACGTAGATACTCGGCATCGGCGCCGGAGGCGACACCGGGCGTCGCTTCGACCGATTCGAGCGGCAGAAGCAGGACTTCGGACACGCTGTCGACGATGAGCCCAACTCTCGTGTTCGAGCTCTCTGCGACGACGATGCGGGTCTCTTTGGTAGGCTCGACCGCGCGCATGCCGAAGCGGCCTCGCAGGTCGACGACCGGGATGATTCGGCCGCGCAGGTTGATTACACCCATGACGAACGACGGCGCTCGCGGCACGGGCGTGATCGGCTGATGACGGATGATCTCGAACACCTTGGCGATGTCCAGACCGTAGTGCTCGTCGGCCAGCTCGCAGACGACGATCTGCAGCTCGCCGGATCTGCCGCTGGAAGCTGGCTTCTCGGCCACGGTACGATTCTCCTTACTCGAGGTCCGGACGCAATCCGGCTGCGGGCTCTTGTCCTAGGTATCGGTGCTTTCCCGCACATGGTGAGTCGGGGCTTGCCCTGATCTGTTTCTCAGGATGCGATCTCCGAACGATCAGGGGATTGGGCTCGTTGATCGGCCTGCGCGCCCGGTTCGGACGCCACCGCCGTCTCGCCGTTGCACCACTTGGCGACGGCCGCCGCGAGGTGGTGTAGGGGCAGGACCAGATCCGTCAGGCCCGCTTCGGCTACCGCTGCCGGCATGCCGTAGATCGTTGACGTGGCGGCGTCCTGCGAAAACACGGTCCCGCCGTGCTGCTTTACCGCTCGGGCACCTTCGCGGGCATCCATGCCCATGCCCGTCAGGACGACGCACAGAAGTCGGTCTCGCCAGATCGGTGCAACGGCCTGCAGGGTTACGTCGGCGGCCGGACGGACACCGTTCACCGGAGGCAGATGGACCAGCTGAATGCGGCCGCTCTGCGAGCAGATCATGTGCCTGTCACCCGGCGCGACGAGGATCTCGTCCTCAACCAGCACGTCCTCTGACGTGGCTTCGGTGCATCGCAACAACCCGGCAGAGTCAAGCCTGGCGGCCAGGGAGGCGGTGAATCCGGGGGGCATGTGCTGGACGATGGCCATGGCTGCATGAAGCTCGGACGGCAGGCCCTTCACGAACGTGTGCAGGGCGCTCGGGCCGCCGGTGGAGGAGGCCACCACAACGAGCTTGCGGGCTGCGATCTTTGGGCCCGTCCGGGGCGGTCTCTTGGGAACCGCCGGCGCGACCGGTGGGCGGTTTCTGGGCACGTAGCCTGTCGGCGTCGACGATAACGGGGCGGGCGGCGCTGCCAGCGCGGCGGCCTTGGCTGCGGCGTTGTTCAGCAGAGTGAGGTTCATTGCCGCGACCTGGCGGTGGCGCAGGAACGCGGCCTCGGACATGGATGCCGCGGCTTCGATCTTGGCGACAAGTTCCTCGCCGACGCGACCGATGTCGATCGAGAGCGAGCCGGACGGCTTGGGAACGAAGTCGATGGCGCCGAACTCAAGGGCGTCGAAGGTAATCTGGGCGTTCTGGGTGGTCCGACTGGAGAGCATCACCACGCGGGTGGGGGACTCGAGCATCAGCCGCTTGAGCATGCCCAGTCCATCCAGGACGGGCATCTCAACGTCCAAGGTTATGACGTCCGGCTTCAGTTCACGGGCCAGCCTCAGCCCGTCTTCGCCGTTTGTGGCGACGCCCACGACCTCGATGCTGGAGACCTCGCCCAAGAGGCGGCCGAGGGCATGACGCATGAAGGCCGAGTCGTCGCAGATCAGAACTCGGATAGGGGCCATCGTGAGGTCCGATTCTCTCTGGCTGCCGGCGAAACCGTGGTGTGCGACCCAACGGTCCCACGCCGGTTGCCGGGCGGTCGTTCCGGGGTCAGGCCGCCAGCAGCTTGTTGACGGCTGCCAGGACTC
>DASVJA010000061.1:0-3934 GCA_036386115.1 Candidatus Limnocylindrales bacterium | reverse complement strand
CGTGTTCGCCTTGGCGCCGGAGACGTCGATCGCGGAGATCGTCGCCGCTGCGCCTGTCGCCAGAGCCGTGCCCACGGCCAGCGTACCGCCGTTCTGGGAGACGGCCATCGTGCCGGTCAGGAGGTTCTGGCCGTTGAATGTCGTCTTCTGGGCGATGCGGTTGATTTCTGCCTGGAGGTTCGTGATTTCGGCGTTGATCGAGCCGGCTTCTGCCGTACCGACCGTGCTGTTGCCGGCTTGGACGGCCAGCTCACGGATGCGCTGAAGCATCGAGTGGACTTCGGTCAACGCGCCTTCAGCGGTTTGGACCATCGAGATGCCGTCCTGGGCATTTCGCTGGGCCTGGTTGAGACCTTGAACCTGGGCCTGCAGCTTCTCGGCAATGCCCAGCCCGGCCGCGTCGTCCGCGGCGCGGTTGATGCGGAGACCGCTCGACAGCTTCTCGACGCTACTGGCGAATTTGTTCGCCGTTGCCGTCAAGTTTCGTTGAGCGTTCAGCGCCTCGATGTTGGTGTTGATTCGCATGCTCACGGAAGTAGGCCTCCTAAGCCTGTACTTGGTGCGGTGTCCTTACCGCACGGTCGATTGCTCGACTTGCGGGTTGTCGGCGTCGGCCGTGGCGCCTGAACCCGTTGGAGGCCTTCTGAAGGGTCATTTTGAGCTCGCCGAAGCCGTTTACGGCTGATCACCTAAGGGATCACGCGAGTCCGGCGGTCTAACGTCCGGAGCGCAACGGCGCGAGCGCGCGCGGTCCTACCTCAGCAGAGTCAGGATGCTCTGCGGAGCAGAGTTGGCCTGAGCCAGAATGCTCGTGCCGGCCTGCTGCAGGATCTGGGTCTTGGTGAAGTTGACCATTTCGGACGCCACGTCTAGGTCCTTGATGCGGGACTCCGAGGCGTTGAGGTTCTCAGACGCCACGCTGATGCTGGCGACGGTGTGGCTCAAGCGGTTCTCGACGGCGCCGAAGCCGCCGCGGATCTCGGAGACGTCGGCGATTGCGGCGTCGGCGGCGCTGATGAGCTTGCCGGCGTTAACCGTGGTCATCGCACCCGCGAAGGCTGCGATTGAGGCGTCGAAGCCGGCGTAAGCCGCGGTCTGGGCGTTGGCGAAGCCCACCTGAAGAGTGTCGCCTTCGTTGGCGCCGATCTGGAACGTGGCGGCGGTGCTCGCGGCCGTGGTGAGAGTCCTGGGAACGCCGGCACTGCCGGTACTGTTGACCACGATCGTGTCGTTGGCCGGCTGGGTCAGGCAGGCGACGATCGCGGCGGCGGTCATACCGTTGGCACCGGCGGTGAGGGTGAAGCCGATGTTGCCAAAAGTCAGGGTCTCGGTTCCGTTGGCGGCGATATTGCTGACGCCGATCGTGGCGACCCCATCCGGTCCGGTGAGCGTCAGCGAGTTGCCGCCGCCCGACGTGAACCTGTAAGTGCCGCCGCCGGTGGCCGGGGCGGAGGTCATGGCGCTGACGGTCGCGGTTCCGAGGCCGGGAGCGAACGTCACCTGGGATCCGTCGAAGTCCGTTGCCTCATCCGCGAGGATCCCTGCGCTAGCCGACTGGTGGTAGGTCAGCGTGATGGTGTTGCCGAGGCTTCCGGTCAGGACAATGGAATCGGAGTGGCCCCTCTGGAACGGCGCGAGGTCACCGGCGAAGGCTTCGCCTCCGAGAGTGCCGGTGATGTGTCCCGACGGGTCGGCCGCAAAGGTGATCGTGCCGGGAGTTACGCCGGCTGAGGCAAAGGCGGTCGGGGCGGGCGCGTTGATGGCGCCGGACGGATAGTAGTGGACGCCGGTCAGAAGGACTGGCGTGCCGAGGACATCGCCGGTGACGAGGTCCGTGCCGGAGGACCCGGCGATCGTCGAGGCAAGGGTGCTCGTTGTCTGCCCCAGGTCCGTGGCCAGCTCTGTCGCGCTCTTGGCAGAGTCGCCGACCACCGTGATCTTCACGCCCAGGCTGCCGAAGCTGATCGTCTCCTGGCCGGTAAGGCCGACGGGCGTGAGTGCCACCTGCTGGCTGTTGCCCAACCTGTCCGACAGAGTGAGCTTGCCGCCGGATTGGCTCGTGAGCGTATACGAAGCATTCGCCCTGGCGCCGGAGACGTCGACCGCGCTGATGGTTGCGGTGTGGCCGGTAGACAGGGCGGTGCCCACCATGGCGGTGCCGCCGGACTGGGCCACAGAGAGCGCGCCCGTCAGAAGGTTCTGGCCGTTGAACGTCGTCTTCAGGGCGATACGGTTGATTTCCGCCTGGAGGGACGTGACTTCGGCGTTGATGCTCGCGGCATCGGCCGTGCCGACGGTGCTGTTGGCGGCTTCGACGGCCAGCTCACGGACGCGCTGGAGCATCGAGTGAACTTCGGTCAGGGCGCCTTCAGCGGTCTGGACCATGGAGATGCCGTCCTGGGCATTTCGCTGGGCCTGGTTGAGACCCGTGACCTGAGCATTCAGCTTCTCGCTGATACCGAGCCCGGCGGCATCGTCCGCGGCGCGGTTGATTCGGAGACCGCTCGAAAGCTTCTCGACGCTCTTGGCAAACGTGGACGCGGCCAACCCGAGGTTTCGCTGAGCGTTCAGCGCCTCCATGTTGGTGTTGATCCGCATACTCACGGGTTGGGCCTTCCTGCCGCGGTCCGGGTGGAATCCATGCCACGCCGATCGACTACTCGACCTTGAGGGAGTCGGCGGGCCCCGGCGGCGCCTCATAGGGGCAGACCCCTATGGCCGACCCAGGGAGCAGCGGCCCAGGCGCCCCGGCTAGTCCGTGTTTTCGGTGAGCCTGTCGTAGAACTCGACGTATGCGTCCGGCGTGTCACTGTCGCGAACCGCGATGGCCATGCGCGGGTGGATATTGAGCTGGCCGGTCAGCATGTACGGAATCGAGTAGCCCCAGTCGAGTTCCTTGCGCAACGGCACGAACATGTCCTGAACGCACTGCAGCACGGGCCGAAGGTGGAACTTGGGGTTCTTGAGGAAGCCGAGCATCAGCTCGGTCGGGCAGTTCCCCGCTCCCCGACCCAGACCGGCGATCGTCGTGTCGAGCCAGGTCGCGCCCGAAAGCATCGCCTCGATGGTGTTGGCGTAGGCGAGTTGCTGGTTGTTGTGGGCGTGCATGCCGACTTCCTTGCCGGCGTCGCGGAATAGCTTGACGAACTTGCCGGTCAGGTCGCGGATCTGCTCGGAGTAGAAGGAACCGAAGCTGTCGACCACGTACGCGACGTCGACCGGGCTCGCGGCCACCACTTCCAGCGCGTCGAGCAGATCGCGCTCCTGGACCGTTGAGAGGGCCATCAGATTGAACGTGGTCTCGTAGCCCTTGTCGTGAGCATCCTTGATCATGTCCAACGCAGTCGGCACCTGGTGGATGTAGCACGCGACGCGAATGACCGACAGAACGCTCTTGTCGCGCGGCAGGATGTCCGTGTGGTAATCCGTGCGCTCGGCGTCGGCCATGACGCTCAGCTTCATCTGGCTCGGATTCTCGCCGACGATTCGGCGCAGGTCATCCTCGGAGCAGAACTTCCACGGGCCGGCGGCCGAATCCGGGAAGATCTTTCGGTCGGCTTTGTAGCCCAGCTCCATGACGTCGACGCCGGCAGCGACGCACGTGTCGTAGACGCGGCGCACGAAGGAGTCCTCGAAGCGGTGCTCGTTCATCAGGCCGCCGTCGCGGATCGTGCAGTCGAGGACCTTCAGCTCCGGCCGAAATGTCACCCACGAGTCGATGTGTCTCGCGCTTGCGTCCGCGCCGGGCTTTCCGCCGGTATCGCCGCCCTGGGCAGTCACCTGGCCGCTCCTCTGTCGTTCGCGTGATGTCACTGCTTCGCTGGAATTGCCCGCACACGCTAACGGGCGGCAGTGGTCAGCGTCAATTGCGGCGCGGCCGGGGCCCATGCCGGGCACAAATAGGTCGAGCCTCCGAAGATGCTCCGGAGGCTCG
>DASVJA010000060.1:0-10223 GCA_036386115.1 Candidatus Limnocylindrales bacterium | reverse complement strand
AGTAACCCGTATTGGCGTGCAAGATGTAGGTGCCGACTCCAGCGATAGACAGGAGCGGCAAGACGGTTGCCAAGAAGAGTCCGCCCAGTATGCCGTCCTTCACACTAAGCCCAGACTCTTTCCGAATGGATCCTCGGTGAGTGAGAACTCCTATGCCTACGAAGGAGAACAGACCTAGTACCGCGCCGAGAGCGGCAAGATTGAATAGGTCGACAAGCTTCACCTCATGCCCTCCTTCGTCATTTGGGGCACTCCGCAGTTGGTTTGCTTTGCCAGAATTGGGCTTGCCCCGGAACCCGCCACCGGCTGCTCGGATATATCGCCCCGCGCAGACCCGCGTGGACGTGCTCCGGCGCTGGTCCGTACCCGGCCCCGTCTCGGTTGGTGGCGTCCACGCGATCCGACCGCCGCCCGCTCCCCTACCCCAGCTTCACCTCAACCGCAGCCTCACCCGCGGCGGCCAGCGCAAACCCGGCCTTGCGATCCCCAACCGTGACTTCGTAGTCGCCGAGGAAGCCGTTGAAGCGAAGGCGGCCCTGCGCGTCCGTGGCCATCTTGGTCGGCGCGAGCCACCACTCGCCCTTGACCAGGCTGTGCATGGCGTCGTACGCGGGCTTGTGCGAGCCGTCCTTGTGGACAAAGCCGGAAGGTGCGTCAAGCCAGCCGCCGTCGGCGATGCCCCAATACGTCGAGGCCTCGACGGCCGGGTGGGACAGCAGCGTCTTGTAGTGGCGAACCATCTCGTCGGCCTGGCGATCCTCGCCCTCGGGCGTCGACGCCCAGTCGGCGTTCTTGTAGTCGTTGAGGTCCTCGATCTCCGGCGGCATAAGTTCCCCGGACACGAGCGAGCTTTCGGTGAAGTGAATCGGCAGGCCGTACCGCGCGAAGCGATCGATGGTCTTGAGGGTCCACTCCTCGCCCCAGTAGCCCTGGTGCATGTGGCTCTGCAGGCCGATGGCATCGACCTTGAGGCCGGTCTCCAGAACTCCTTCGATCAGACATTCGAACGCGGTCGACATGTTGAAGTCGTTGAGGAGGAGATAAGCATTCGGGTTCGACGCACGCGCCATCTCAAAGGACATTCGGACCGTCGCGATCCGGCCGTTGGCGCGGCAGACGCGGGTGATGCCGTTCTCGCCGTTCTCGAAGACCGGCATGATCACGGCTTCGTTGATCGCGTCCCAGGTATCGATGAGGCCCCGGAAGTCAGTCACCTCGCGGGCAATACGGGCCTTCTGGGTCTGCAGGATTTCTTCGTTGGAAAGCGGCAGCAGCCAATCCGGCTGGGAGGTGTGCCAGCAGAGCGGATGGCCCTTCATCGGCACGCCGCGTTCGGCGAACCAGCGCGCGCCGGCGAGGAGTCGGGCCGTGTCCGGCTTGCCCCGCTCCTTCTCGAACCGGCCCCAATAGAACGGCAGCGTCGAGAAGTTGAAGAGCTCGAGCCACTCGTCGGCGAGCAATTCCAGACGCTCTCGCTCGGCGCCTTCGACCTCGTTGTTGGCCAGCTTCAGGAACTCGAAGCCTATGTTGCCGAATAGGAACTTGTGCCGGACCTGCCCGACCGTGACCTCTTCGTTGGCGAGCGGCGCGCCGTCCCCAAGGATGGTGACCGTCGCGTCGGCCGTGCGATTCTGCTTGATACGGGCGTCCAGGCTCATCTCGCTCCCAAACCCGGCTACAGGCGGCCGGTCATTGCAACAAGAGTAGCGCTAAGGGCGAAAGCGGGAGGATTTCCGGCCCGCGGTGCGTCAGCGCCGGCCGGCCGACTGCGACTCGCCGCCGGGCAAGGAATTGCCGCGGTTTCAGCCATTTACGCCTGGTAGTGGTACCGGACACGAGCTGGCGGTCCTAGTGGCCGCCGGTGTCAGTGGGCAAGGGCTCTTCTCCCGATTCTGAGCGTGGATTGGAGGCCGAGCGGCTGCATTCGCGTCCACATACGCCGAAATTGCGTCCACCACGCCTGGTAGTGGTACCTGAAAGAAACCACAAGACTCGGTGCCCGCCGGGACCGAGCTACGGCACGTAGAGTTGGGCGCTGTTGCCGGTGTTGATGTCACCGCCAACAATCAGAACGCGGCCGTCGTCGAGCAGAGTCTGAGTCTGGCCCACGACTCCATAGCACATCGGCGGGTCGAAGAGTTCCCAGGGACCCGTCTGCCAAGTCCAGCTTGCCTGATTACCCATGTCGAACGGGCCCAGGATCTCGTGAAAGGTGCCGGATCTCGGATCATAGAGTTCGGCGGTGGCGGTCACTTCCTGGCCCATAGCGGCGCCACCAGCCACCAGGACCTGGCCGCTCTTCAGAAGCGTGGCGCTGTGGAAGGATTTCACTAGGGCCATCGAACCAGTTGGAGAGAACGATCCCGTCTTTGGGTCGAACAGCTCAGCCGATGCCAGGTCCGAGTCGATGCCCTCACCGCCGGCCAATAACACCCGTCCATCGCCCAGCAGAGTTGCCGATTCGGCGTTTCGCGCCGTTGTCATCGATCCTGTCCGGCTGAAAATACCAGCCTTCGGGTCATAGATCTCGGCTTCGGCAGAGGGCCCAGAGTAATAGCCGCAGCCGGTGATCAGAACTCGGCCGTCGTCGAGAAGCGTCGAGTTCCTTGCAGCGCAGCCATCGACCAGAGAGCCCGTCGGACCGAAGCTTCGGGTCTTTGGGTCGTACAACTCGGCGGATCCTTTGTCATCCCCGCCCGATACCAGAACCTTGCCACCCTGCAGCAAGGTGGCGCTGGCTCCGTCGCGCGCCTCGGCCATCGATCCCGTAGGGATAAATCGACCCATCGTCGGGTCGAACAGCTCGGCGCTGGCCACCGGCCCATTGTCCGCCATGCCGCCAGCGATTAGGACTTCCCCGTCCTCGAGACGGGTGGCCGTATGACCGCTGCGAGCCATCGACATGGAACCAACGGATTGGAACCTCCCGGTGGTCGGGTCATACAGTTCCGCCGAGGCCTCGTTTTGCATGGACATCACGTCGACTCCACCCGTAATCAGGACCTTACCGTCCTCGAGCAGCGTCGCCGCCGCACCGCCCGCAAAAGACTTGGGAGGAGAGCTGGCAGGCTTGAACACGCCCGTATGCCACAACGGATTGACGGCCGCCAGAAGTGGCAACGCGAATGCCCCCGCTACGATCAGAGCCAGGGAAACCGCTACGGCGGCGGCGCCCGGGCGCAGGCTGCCGCGCTGATCTGTGATGCCATCTTCCGGCGGCGGAGGCCACGCCTCCCCTTGATTGAATTGGTCAGCCCTCACCAGGCAAACCCCAACCCGGACGTGTTCTGAATCGCCTTGACCATGTCGGCCTGCGGGATGACGTGGATATCGCCGTCCTTGTTGCCGCCGCGTTTGTTGCACGCTCGGCCGCACGTCTCGGTGTAGGTGAACGTGGGCGGATTGGCCGCGTTGTCGTAGCCGACGATCGAGACCGAATGGCGCGTATGCGGAGTAGCAGACCCGTTCTGCCAGTTCGGCAGGTTGAAAGTGTCGGCCATGGCGATGACCGGGACTCCGTCGCGACCGACGTTCAGCGCCACAGCCGTGGCGAGATCCGAAGCCAGAGTCGGGTCCGTCTTGTCCACCTTGGCGTAGTAGGTCTCCGCCCAGTTCGCGGCAGCGTTGTAGCCGGATATCTCCCAGTTGAGCCCGGCGATCGTGTTGGCCGGCGGGGTGCCGAATGACGGATATAGCGGCTTGCCGTCCAGAGCCCAGAGCGAGTATCCGGTCGCCGTCCAGGTCGGCGGCTGAGCCTTCATGGCGAGATAGAACTCGAATCCTCGCCCGTGCGCCTCAAAGCCGCTAACCGTGTCCGATCCGGACCAGTACGTACCCATTCGAGTGCCGTTCAGAACGGCGATTTGCGGGCCGGGACTCGGCCATGCCACGCCCTCGGACGCATACGGATCCAGGAAGTAACCCTTCGTGCCCGTCACGTTGGGGTGGCCGACCAGCTGCTGCCAATACCAGAGAGTCACGGTCATGGCGCCGTTGCCACAAAACTGCCAGTAGCTCCGGTTGGAGAAGTAGTTGCCCATCTCATCGTAGCCGGAGCCCGGAACCTCGATGATCCAGCGCGTCCAGGAGACGTCGAGCAGGGTCTTCTCCGGCACACGCAGGCCAGTCGAGGGGTTGACGAAGGGATCCGAACCGGCCGGCAGAACTGTGAACTGCCCACCGACGAGCGCAACCAGGCCGGCTCCCTTCTCCGCAAGCCAACCGTCGGATTG
Source organism: Candidatus Limnocylindrales bacterium (assembly GCA_036386115.1). Lineage (GTDB taxonomy): Bacteria > Chloroflexota > Limnocylindria > Limnocylindrales > CSP1-4 > Fen-1039. The sequence goes on along the minus strand of DASVJA010000060.1, from coordinate 5,991 downwards.
AACCGGCGTGGGACGGTGCTGATCGAACCATTCTTCAGGTCTCAGCAATACGTTGACAAGCTGAGGCATGGGGCTGGCCGTCGGGGCCGGAGACGGGGTGGACACCGTCGATTTGGCGGATGGACTTCCGGCCGGCGATCCCGCAGCGACTCCGGGGCTCGTCGTGGAGGCCGGTGCGGGAGACCCACCCGAGACCACTTCCACGACCACGGCCACAACGATGAGCAGCGCGACGGCGGTGGCCGCAACCGGCCCGACCGGCCCGCGACTCAAGAATGCCCCTCTGGCGGCTCGAAGTTGTTGTGACATAGACCGAAGGTAGCCCTCAAAGGAGTCGGGTGAACATCACCCACTTGGGCCGTTTCAGGTGGCGAACCCGGCAACCTCAATGACGGCTGAGCGGGCGAGGAGGTCGTCGAAGGCGGCCGACACGACCGACTCGACTTCGGCCAGCGTTCCGTCTGTGTGGATCGTGCGCGTCGCGGCGGCTCGCCACACAGCGCGCGAGCCCTCCTGGGCCGCAATCCTCTGCTGGGCGTCGGCAGAATTTACGCCACGCTTGATCAGCCGAGATAGTTGTGCCTCTGGCTCGCAGATGACGAGCCAGACTTCGTCGCAGGCCTCGGCGTGACCGGACTCCACGAGTTTGATGGCCTCCAGAACCACGGCCGCCGGTGCGGCGGCGCCGACATCCACGATCACGCGCAAAAGACGCTCGCTGAATATGGGGTGTACCAGCGCCTCCAACTCCGCGAGCCGGGCCGGGTCCGAGAAGACGAGGCGCCCCAGCGCCTTACGGTCGAGCGAACCATCCGAGCGCCGATATGTCGGTCCGAAATGGAAGAGGATCGCCTCGGTGAGCGGCGTGCCCGGCGCCATCAGCTCAAGAGTGAGGCGATCTGCGTCGATGACGGCGGCGCCGCGGTCTGCCAGGAACCGGGCCACGGTGGACTTGCCACTCCCGATCGGGCCGATCAGGCCGATGAGTGGAGCACGCTTCTGCGAGGGGCCCGGCGTCGTCACGGGGCCGATTCCTCCATCTCCAACCAGGCTTCCTCTGCGGCGGCGAGGGCCTCGTTCACGGTCGCGAGGTCGCCGCTGACCCGGCGCAGTTCGACGAAGTTGCCGTGAACGCTCGGGTCCTGGAGAGCTGACTCTAGCAGGCCCTTACGCTCTGAGAGGTGGGCAAGTTCCTGATCGAGCTGGATCTTGCGCCGGCGATAGGCATCCTTGGAGAGTTTGGGAGCCGGGGGCTTGGACACGCCGGGGGCGGAAGCGGGCACTGCGCCGTTGCCACTCCGCGGTGATGCAGGGACGGAACCGGTTCCCGAGGAGGAACCCCTTGCACCCAGATTCCCGACCGCGCCGGCCTGCCGACGCCCGCCGGGCTCCTGGGAACGTCCTCCATGCATCCTGACCGCCTCCCTTTCGGCGGCAGCCTTCGCCGTCCAACCGTCGGCCACGGCCGAACGCCAGGCGCGATAACCACCGTCGAACGGAACGGCCAGCCCTTCATCGACAACCCAGAGCGTGGTGCAGACCTTCTCAAGGAGACGCCTGTCGTGGCTCACGACCAGCAGCGTCGCGTCCGTGCCGGACATGAAGGCCTCCAAGGCCTCGCGGGCCGGGATGTCCAGATGGTTGGTGGGCTCGTCCAAGAGGAGCAAGTTGGCCGGCAGCAGGAACAGCATCGCCAGCTCCAGCCGCGACCGCTCCCCGCCGGAGAGTGCCGAGACTTCCTTGAGCACTTCGTCGCCCCGGAACAGGAAGCGGGCCAGGTGAGTGCGGGCTGCGGCCTGGGTTAGCGGCATCTCGGCCAACAGCGCATCCAGAACTGTGGCTCCGGGGATCGGGGCGTCGCGCAACTGAGCCAGGTACGTCAGCTGGACGTTCTTGCCGATCTCCATCATCCCGCCGAGAGGCCGCAGATCCCCCGCAACCGTCCGCAAGAGAGTGGTCTTGCCGGCCCCGTTCGGCCCTACGATCCCGACGCGATCACCGCGCCGCAGCTCCAGCCAGGGAACCGTCGCGATCGGAACGTCGGCGGGGGCGGTGGCTCCGGCGGCCAGACCCCGGCCCTCGCCGCCCTTCCGGTATCCGACTATCAGTCCCTCGGCGCGTATCACGGAATCATATGAACGGGCCGGCCCGCCGCCCACCAGTGCTTCCGTCGGGAGCCGCAGCTTCGGCTCCGACTTGCGCTTCTCCATCGGCGAGAGCGCTTCCAGGCGAGCCTCGTGTTCGTGCATCTTGGAGTACTTGCGCTGGTGGCGGTATAGATGGACCAGCTCCTTCTCGCGCGCGATGGCGCCGGCTCGGTCCTCGGCCGCGTCGATGTCGCGGAGGTCGCGCTCCTCGCGCTGACGGGCATAGGCGGCATAGGTGCCGCGGAACGGCGTCAACTGCCGGTCGCGCAACTCCCAGACGCGCGTAACGGTGGCGTCCAGGAAGGCCCGGTCGTGCGCGGCCACGAGCAGGCTGCCGTGGCGCCGGTTGAGATGATCCTCAAGCCACTCCATCGCCCCGAGGTCGAGGTGGTTAGTCGGCTCATCGAGGAGCAACAACTCCGGATCCGATAGCAGCAGCCGTGCCAGCGCGGCGCGAGTCTGCTCGCCGCCGGAGAGATTCGTGGGTGGGCGGTCCCAGTCGGATCGCGCGAAACCGAGGCCTGAAAGGGCCGATTCCACTCGCAGATCGAGCGAGTAACCGTCCTTGACCTCGAACTCGTGCTGGAGAGTCTCGTATTGCGGCTCGGTGACACGGCCGTCGTGTTCGAGGCGACGAAGTGTCCGTTCCAGCTCCTCCAGCCGGGCCGCGCCCGATCTGACGGCCAGGCGCAAGCTGGCGGCCTCGATGAAGGTCCTGTCGACGTGTGCTTCCTGCGACAGCATGGCGATAGTGAGAGCGCGTTTGCGGTGGACGTGACCCTGATCCGGCTCGTCTATGCCGGCGACGAGCTTGAGCAGAGTGGTCTTGCCTGCGCCGTTCGGGCCGACCAGGCCGATCCGATCGCCGGCCGCGATCGCGGCATCGACGTGATCCAGGATGACGAAGTCGCCGACCTCACGGACTACACCGTCGAACCTGACGATGGACATCAGGCAGGCCCTCCCGATCGAGCGGCGGCTCTGCGGCTCGCCGCGGCCTTGCGTGTTGCGGCTACGCGGGCGGCCCGCTGGGCAGCTTTGAGTTCCTCTTCTGCGGTGCGGCCCAGAGCCCCCTCGCCGGAGAGTTCGGTCCAGCGGGGACCACGGCGCGCGGTGACCGGCGGAGCGGCGCCGACTCGTTGCCCGGCCGCTAGGCGCTGGCACCACGAACAATAGTGAGTCGCCCGACCACCGACGACGATTCGAGTGATCGGGCGGCCGCAGCGCAGGCAGGGCTCGCCGGCGCGCTGATAGACCGCCAGATGCTCTTGCATGGAGCCGTCGCCCTCGGGTGCCGTGTAGTCGTCGACGGAACTGCCGCGCCGTTCCACCGCCTCGGCCAGAACATCGCGCAGAGCCGTATGGAGGCGGCGGGCGCCGTCGGGCTTCACCGTATGCGCGTCCTGGAGCGGGTGGAGTCGCGCCCGCCAGAGAGATTCATCGGCGTAGATGTTGCCGACTCCGGCCAGGAAGTCCTGGTTCAGGAGCAGCGTCTTGAGTCGGCCGCGGCGGCGCGACAGCATGCGGACAAAGCCGGCCGCGGTGAATTCGTCGGAGAGCGGCTCGATGCCGGCCGCCAGAACGCCCTCGGCCTCGCCTTCCATCGGCAGTCCGGTCGCCGTGTCGCGGCGGTACAGCCCAATCCGCCCGAACTTGCGTATATCCCTGAAGCGAAGCTCGCGGCCGTCGGCAAGAACGAGGACGAGGTGCACGTGCTTATCCTGCGGCGTCTCCGGGGCAACGACGAAGAGCTGGCCCGTCATCTTGAGATGAACCGTGGCGACGAGCGGTTCCGCCCCTTCTTCGTCGCCGGCGCCAAGCCAGATCAATAGTTGCTTGCCCCTGCGCCCTACTCCCTCGATCTCGCGACCGACAATCGCATCGCGGAAAGCCTCTGCCGGATGGCTCCGCAGCGTGGCCGGCCAGTCGGAGCGGGCGTCGCGAACCCGCGAACCGGTCACCAGGCCGCGCAGATCGCGCGCAATCGTCTCGACTTCAGGAAGCTCGGGCATGCCTAGAGGGTAACGGGACGGCGCCTCCGGTGCCGGGAGTCGGGCGCGGCAGACCCCGATTTGCGCCGATGGTACCCCCCACATCCCGGCCAAATACGCACTACCGGCATGAGGCCTACCATCGACACAGGCGATGCTGCCGCCCGTGGCCGTCGCCAGACATTATTCAGGGAGGCGTAGTGGGTCTTCTGAGACGCGTTTCAGGTCCACGAGCCGCAGCACCCAAGATCGACCCGGTGTCGCAGGCGCTGGACCAGATCCGCCATGCCGGAGCCAATCCCAAGGTCGCGCATCAGACTCGCCATTTCATTTACGTGCCGGGTGTGACGGCAGCGCAACAAGTGGCACGCCTCGTGAGCAAGCCGGGCAGGCAGGTCGAAGTCGACACCTCGGCGCAGCAGGGTTACTGGCTCGTGGTCGTGCGGGAATCGCTCATCGTGACCGCGGAGACGATGGAAGCGTTGCGCACCGAGTTCGAGGCCGCGGCCCACCCACTCGGCGGTCACTACGATCGCTGGCAGGTCGACATCGCGGGCAGCTGATCAACCCGCGCCGAGTTCCGCCGGGATCTCGTTGATTTCTGCCAGCACGGCATCCTCGCGCGTCAGCGGCTTCATCGATTCCCAATCGTCGCCGACCTTGATGTCGACGGTCAGCGGAACGTCCAACTTCAGGGCGTTCTCCATCGTCTCGCGCAGGATCGGCGCAACGGCGTCCACCTCGTCGCGCGGAACTTCCAGGACGAGTTCGTCGTGGACCTGTAGAAGCATCCGCGCCTTCAGCCCGGCCGCACGCAAGCGTTCCGGCAGCCTGATCATCGCGATCTTGACAATGTCCGCCGCCGTGCCCTGGATCGGCATATTGATGGCCATTCGCTCGCCCGCCGATCTCAGCGCGGGCACCCGAAGTTCCGGGATCGAGCGGCGCCGGCCGAGGAGTGTGGACACGTAGCCCTGCTGCCGGGCCACTTCCTTGATCTGCAGCATGTAGTAGCTGATGCCGCTGTAGGTGGCGAAATAGTTGTCGATGAAGGCTTTGGCCTCGGCCCGGCTGATCCCGGCCCGGCTCGAAAGCCCAAAGTCGCTCATGCCGTAGGCCAGCCCGAAGTTGACCATCTTGGCCATAGAGCGCTCGTCGTGGGTGACATCCGCGGCGTCCTTATGGAGCACTCGGGCGGCAGTCTCGCGGTGGATGTCCGCGCCGCGGGCAAAAGCTTCGCGCAGATGCTCGTCGCCGGAAACGTGGGCGATGATGCGCAACTCGATCTGCGAGTAGTCGGCCGCGATCAGGGTCACGTCCGGAGAGCCGGCCACGAAGGCGCGGCGGATGCGGCGGCCCAGCTCGGACCGGATCGGGATATTCTGCAGGTTCGGATCCGACGAGCTGAGGCGGCCCGTGGCTGCGACGGCCTGATGGAAGGTCGTGTGCAGTCTGCCGTCACGCTGGGCAACGAGCAGCGGCAACGCCTCGATGTAGGTTGAGCGCAACTTCGAGTAGAGGCGCCAGTCGAGCAACTTACCGATCATCGGATGCGCCGGCTTGAGGTCCTCAAGCACAGACGCGTCGGTCGAATAGCCGGTCTTGGTCTTCTTGCCCTTCGGCAGGTTCAGCTCGTAAAAGAGGATCTGCTCGAGCTGCTTGGGCGAACCGAGGTTGAACTCGTGCCCGACGTCCAGGTAGATCTCCGACTGTAGGCGGTCCATCTCGCGGCCGAATTCCAGATCCAGCGCGGATAGGGCTTCGCGATCGATGGCGACGCCGGCGACCTCCATCTCGGCCAGGATCGGGATGAGCGGCATCTCGATCTCGCGAAAGAGGCGGTCCAGCGTGGA
>DASVJA010000059.1:0-6969 GCA_036386115.1 Candidatus Limnocylindrales bacterium | reverse complement strand
TCAGCAGCCCTATTGCCCTACAACTCAATGCGGGCTTGATTCCTGTTCGCAAGCTCGGCAAGCTGCCGGCCGAAACCGTGTCGGTCGAATACGCGCTGGAATACGGCTCCAACACCCTCGAGATCCACAAAGATGCCATTAAGCCCGGCCAGAAGGTCCTGATCGTCGATGACCTTCTCGCGACCGGCGGGACGGTTCGCGGGACCATCGAACTGGTCGAGCGGCTGCAGGGCCAGATCGTGGGCCTGGCGTTCCTCGTCGAGCTGCTGGCCTTGAAGGGTCGTGAGCGGCTTACGGGCTTCACCACCACGAGCGTCATCCAGTACTGATCCACGGATGGTTTGGTGAGCGAAACCGGTTACGGCGTGCCTGGTTCGGTGGGCATTTCTGAGGTTGCACACCCCATCGGGTCGAGGAGATGACGGCTGGGGGCTTGATCCGCCGGGATCGGGCCATGGTCGTGCAGGAGACGTCGGACCGAGGAATGCTCCGTGCGTACCTGGAGACGGACCGGCTCTACTCCGCCTATGCCCTATGCGATCTGGACGACCGCGAGTTCCTCCGAACGCGCTGGGGAGTTGCCCTGATGCACGGTGAGCCGACGGCTGTAGTCCTGCAATACGCGGGCTACTCGCCGCAGCCCATCTTCGTTATGGGGGATCCCGCCGGAATCCAGGCGATTCTCAGCGACGTGATCAAGCCTCGGAGTGCATATGTCGCGGCGCGGCATGAGCATCTCGGGGCGATCGGTGCGATTTACCGCGTGGAGTCCGGGCCGCCCATGCAGCGGATGTGGGTCGACGCCGAGCATTTCCGGCCGTTCGCAGCGGACGTGCAGCGGATGCTGCCGGTGGAGATAGGTGAGCTGAACCGGCTGTACCAGTTGGGCTTCGCGTCGTGGCTGCCGGCGAGCGCCATCAGCGACGGGCTCTACTTCGGCCAGAGGGTCAACGGACGTCTCGTGGCCGCGGCCGGAACTCATGTCATCAGCCCGGCCGCCAAGCTGGCCGTGGTGGGCAACGTCATGACCCACACGGAATTTCGCGGACGCGGGTACGCTACCGCAGTAACCGGCGCTGTCACCTTAGAACTGCTGAAGTTCTGCGACCAGGTCGTCTTGAACGTGAGGGCGGATAATCCGCCGGCGCTGGCTGCCTACCGCCGCCTCGGCTACCAGATCAACGTGACATTCGAAGAGCGGCTGGTCCATCGTCTTGAGCTGCCCTGGAGCGGCTGGACGGGTGCGGTCCGCCGCATGTTTTCTCGCAAGGAGTCATGAACCAAGATGGCAATCGCAAGTCTTCCGCTTCACGACGTGGCTGATCTCAGCCTGGCTACAGAGGGTAAACGCCGCATCGAATGGGCCGAGCGAGAGATGCCGGTCCTTCGGCTGATCCGCGAGCGCTTCTCCAAGGAGTTGCCGCTCAAGGGCGTGCGCATCGCCGCATGCTTGCACGTCACCACCGAGACGGCGAACCTCGTCCGGACCCTCAAGGCCGGCGGCGCCGACGTGGTCTTGTGCGCCTCCAACCCGCTCTCGACGCAGGATGAAACGGCGGCGGCACTCGTCGCCGAGTACGGCATCTCCACCTTCGCCCGCCACGGCGCGGACCGCGACATGTACTACAAGCACCTCAACGCCGCGGCGGACATCCGGCCCCACATGACCATGGACGACGGCTGCGACCTCGTGACCCTGATCCATCAGGAGCGCCGCGACCAGCTGACCGAGATCTTCGCGGGCACCGAAGAGACGACCACGGGCGTCATCCGGCTCAAGGCCATGGCCGCCGACAACGCGCTCGGCTACCCGGTGGTTGCCGTCAACGAGGCGCTCACCAAGCATCTATTCGACAATCGATACGGTACCGGCCAGTCCACTGTGGACGGCATCATCCGAGCCACGAACCTGCTGATCGCCGGCCGACACGTCGTCGTGGCGGGCTACGGCTGGTGCGGCAAGGGCATCGCGTCGCGGTTCCGCGGCATGGGAGCCCAGGTCGCTGTCGTGGAAGTCGATCAGGTTCGCGCCCTCGAGGCGCTTATGGACGGCAACCTCGTCATGACGATCGGCGATGCTGCCTCATGGGGCGACATCTTTGTGACCGCCACCGGCGACATCCACGTGATCCGACCGGAGCACTTCGCCAAGATGCGCGACGGCGTCATCATGGCCAACTCCGGCCACTTCGATTGCGAGATCGATCTGCCGGGCCTGACCAAGCTTGCCGGCGACAAGGTTCGCGAGGTTCGCCAGAACGTCGTTGAGTACACCGTCGGCGCCAACCGCCTGCATGTCCTGGCCGAGGGCCGGCTCGTCAACCTGAGCTGCGCTGCCGGCCACCCGGCCTCAGTGATGGACATGAGCTTCGCCAATCAGGCGCTCGCCGGCGAGTACCTCGCCAAGAAGCACGCCGAACTGCCGAAGGGCGTCTACGACGTGCCGCAGGAGATTGACGTGGAGGTGGCGCGCCTCAAGCTGGCCGCTCTGGACATCGTTCTGGATCCGCTTACGCCGGAGCAGGTGGAATACCTCCACTCCTGGCAGCACGGGACGTGAGCCGCTAACTGGAACTACTTCGTTGGCGCCTGGGCGATTTCGCCCAGGCGCTTTCGTTTGGCGCCGGCTGGGCGCGACGGCGCCACGGCAGGCCGGCGCCACGGCGACACCCGAATTTCCTTATAACAACCCGGCGAGTGGTATGGAATCGGCCCGCTGCGCATGCGGCAGGATTCGGTGGAAGGGACCAATTCGATCGTCGTTCGATAGTCACAAACGACTAACCCGTCTATCTCAAATCGGCCAAGAGGTGTCGCCAGGCTGAATCGAGCATGCCTCTGCCCCGAAACATGGTGATTCCGGAGCGCACATTTCCATTGCACTCTCCCCACTGATATGGGGAAACTGATTGGGCCGGTCGCGCTCCGGGCGATTACCTTGGGGCCGCAGGCCGGTTCGCTTCCCTCACCAGACGGAGAGGGCGTTCACTCCGACCGAGCAGCTGGTCGCGTGGCCGGCGTCTCCCGGCGACAGGGAGATTGTGACCAGCAGATGTGTAGCCGATGAGTCGACAGCGATCTCCGTCTGGCACCGGCCGATGATGTCGCTCGCCTGCGACCCGTCCGGATTGAATGACGCCGGCAGGTCGCTGGACCCCAGGACGGAAACGACGAGCGTGTGGTCGCCGGGCCAGACTTCCGGAAGGTCGCCCTGAACCGTTGGGTCGAGTCGAGTTGCGTTCATCCCGGTCGACCAGTCCGGTCCCCACCACGGATCCGTCGCGGCCGGACGCCAGCTGGACGAGAGCGTCGTCGCGGAATCGACCACACTAAGCCTGACGGCGCAGGTATAGGGGATGGTGGCGCAGCCGATCGTCCCAGAGATCGTGACGTCCATCCCTACCGGACGCCAAAGTGCCGACGGCGAGGGCGGGGCAGACGGTGGAAGGGGAAGCGGAGAACAGGCTGAGACGAGCGCCAACAACAGCGCGGAGAACGCCGAAAACAGTCCATTTCTGCCGCCCATCACGGCCCCCTTGCTGCCGCGCCTGCCGACCTGTGCTCGGTTCCATTCCCCGCCCATGCTAACCTTCGCAGTGCACCTGTTGAACCGAAATCCGCGCACCGGCTATGCGCCCTGGGAGAACGATGACCAGCATTCTCGACGACCCGTCCTACCTTTTCACGTCCGAGTCGGTGACCGAGGGGCACCCGGACAAGATGTGCGACCAGATCTCGGACGCGATTCTGGATGCCATCCTGGCCGAGGATCCGAACGCTCGTGTGGCCTGCGAGACTGCCACGACTACCGGCCTGGTCATGGTTCTGGGCGAGATCACCACGTCCACCTACGTGGACTTCCAGGCCATCGTGCGCGAGACGGTCAAGGAGATCGGCTACACCAAGGCCGACTGGGGCTTCGACTATCTGACCTGCGGCACGCTCGTGTCGGTAAAGGAGCAGTCGCCGGACATCGCCCAGGGCGTGGATGACGCGCTCGAGAATCGCGGCGAAGGCAAGTCCGAGCTCGGCGCCGGCGACCAGGGAATGATGGTCGGCTTCGCCTGCCGCGAAACGCCGGAACTGATGCCTTTGCCGATCGCTTTGGCGCATCGTCTGGCCCGCCGCCTCGCCGAAGTCCGAAAGAGCGGCCAGCTGAATTACCTCCGTCCCGACGGCAAGACCCAGGTCACCGTCGAATACGACCATGGTGTGCCCAAGCGGATCGTCAATGTGGTCGTCGCGGCTCAGCACGATCCGGACGCCGACATGGCCAAGCTGCGCTCGGACATCATCGACTTGGTGATCATGCCGATCATCCCGGCCGAGCTCCGCAAGGTCGATCCGGTCATGCACGTGAATGCCACGGGCCGCTTCGTCATCGGCGGGCCGATGGGCGACGCCGGCCTGACCGGCCGCAAGATCATCGTCGACACATACGGCGGTATGGCTCGCCACGGCGGCGGTGCATTCTCGGGCAAGGATCCCTCCAAGGTGGACCGTTCGGCAGCGTACGCAGCTCGTTGGGTTGCCAAGAACGTTGTCGCTGCCGGTCTGGCCGATCGCTTCGAGATCGAGCTTGCCTACAGCATCGGCGTCGCCCATCCGGTTTCGATCTCGATCGAGACCTACGGCACGGAGAAAGTCTCCGACGAGAAGCTGCTGGCCGCCATCAACAAGCATTTCGACCTGCGGCCATCGCGCATCATCGAGGCGCTTGACCTGCGACGGCCGATCTACCAGCCGACCGCGGCCTACGGCCACTTTGGCCGGAGCGACCACGATTTCCCGTGGGAGCGGACGAACAAGGCGGCGGCTCTGGCCGACGAATGCGGAGTTGCACTTCCGGCAGCAACTGGGAAGTAGGCGGCCTTGTACGCCGTCGTTCTGGCCGGGGGAGGCGGAACGCGACTCTGGCCTCTCAGCACTCCGGAATGTCCTAAGCCGTTCCTGAAGCTCCTCGGCGACGAGTCGCTCATCCAGGGGACGGTGGCTCGGCTCTCGCCGCTTGTCTTGCCGGAAGATGTTTACGTTATCGCCGACCGGCGCCATCTCGGCCTGGTCGCCGAGCAGCTGCCGTCCATACCGGCGGGTAATCTCATCGGCGAGCCAATGGGCCGGAATACGGCCGCGGCAGTGGCTCTGGCCGCGGAAGCCATCAACCGCCCGGACGACGAGGTGATGCTCGTGCTGCCGGCGGATGCCCATATTGCCGACGAGGCGGGTTTCAGATACGCGCTGGCCGCGGCCGCCGAAGTCGCGCGCGGCGGCTTCCTGGTGACCCTGGGAGTCACTCCGGACCGCGCCGAAACCGGTTACGGATACGTGCTGGCCGCGCCGCCCGCACGGGAAGTCGCCGGTCGCCCTGCTTTCGCAGTCCAGCGCTTCGTCGAGAAGCCGACGGCCGAGAAGGCCCAGGAATTGTTGGCGACCGGCCTGGCCAGCTGGAACGCGGGCATCTTCGCCTGGACACGGGCCGCCATCCGAGATCGGCTGACTCGCTACGCCGCCGACATCGTTGAGCCGCTCCGCGCCATTTGTGCGACGGGCACGCTTGCGGAGATGGCCGCGGTCTATCCAACCATCCGGGCTACTTCCATCGACTACGCGGTCATGGAGCCGGCATCTCTGGCGGGCGACGTTGCCGTTGTTCCTATGAGTGTCGGCTGGAGCGACCTGGGTAGTTGGGCCGCCCTGCGGGATGCTTGGCGGAAGGCCGCCGAAGAGGTGCCGTCGGGCGTTACCGTCGGTCTGGGCAACCGCCGCGACATAGGCTCGACTGAGAGCCTCGTGCTTGCGCAAGGCCGTCTGGTGGTCACCATTGGGTTGCGCGACATCATCGTTGTGGATACGCCGGACGCCCTGCTCGTCTGCGCGGCCGAGCATTCGCAAGAAGTGCGACAGATCGCCGAAGAAATCTCAAGGGCAAAACGAGAATCGTCGGCGATAGAGGAGAAGAAGTCTTGAGCGGCACGAATTCCGAGCCCCAGACGGAGAAGTTGGCCCCATTCGTGCCGACGAAGATCATCTTCGGCACGGACGGCTGGCGGGCGAAGATCGCCGACGAATACAACTTCGTCAATGTCCAGCGCTGCGCACAAGCCGTATCCGAGTGGGTCGTTGCCCGCGGTGAGCAGAGCAAGGGCATTGTCTTCGCCTACGACAGGCGCTTCGCCAGCGAGAATTTCGCAGCCTCCGCGGCAGAGGTCGTCCTGGGTCACGGCATCCCGGTCGTCTTTGCCGAAAGCGCCCTTCCGACCCAGATGGCGTCCTTTGAGGTCGTCCAGCGCAAGGCGGCCGCCGGAATCGTGATCACAGCCAGCCACAACCCGTGGACGGACAACGGTTTCAAGATCAAGTCGCCCACCGGTGCCGCGGCCGGGCCGGAGATGCTGGTCGATATCGAAAGACTGATCGCGGACGGGTCGGGCAACGCCATCGTCAGCCGGCCCTTCGCCGACGCGGAGGCGGCGGGCCTGGTGGAGCGCTACGACTCGTTCAACGCCTACCGGGAGTTCATCGGAACCAACCTGGACCTGGACCGCCTTCGCGCCGCGGACGTAGATGTGCTGGTCGACCCGCTCTACGGCTCCGGTTCCACATGGATTCCTCGGCTCTTGGCCGGCGGCAAGATCCGCGTCACGGAAATCCACGCGGAGCGCAACCCGTATTTCGGTGGCGTGAACCCGGAGCCGATCCCGCCGAACGTCAACGAGGCGCTGGCGAAACTGGCCGGCGGCAAGTTCGACCTGGGACTGCTCCTGGACGGCGACGCAGACCGCGCCGGGATGGCAGACGAGCGCGGCACGTTCACTTCCACTCTCCAGATTTTCGCTCTGCTCATGTACTACCTGATCGAGCATCGCGGTTTGAAGGCGCCGGTCGTGAAGACCGTCAACGAGACCTCGATGGCGGAGCGGCTCGGCGAGCACTACGGCGTGGCGGTCCATGAGGTGCCGGTCGGGTTCA
>DASVJA010000058.1:0-3615 GCA_036386115.1 Candidatus Limnocylindrales bacterium | reverse complement strand
GTGGACGGCGGCATGAGCCAGGTCTGAACGATGCCCGTCGAGGCGCCACGTCGCCTCGCCGTCGAGGCATCCCATACGGAAGGAAGCAGGTCCAGTGACCAGCCCAGTTAGGTTCGCGATCATCGGGAGCGGTTGGCGCTCCGAGTTCCACATGCGTATGGCCAAAGCGGCGCCGGACCGCCTTGAAGTGGTTGCGGTCGTCGCCGAGACGGACGCCGAAGTTCAGCGGATCGCCGCCCGCTGGGGCGTGACCGCCGTGCGAACCATTGGCGAGGCGCTCGCCAGGAAGCCGGAGTTCGTTGTCTCGGCTGTTTCGTGGCCGGCCATGCCCGGGATCGTTCGCGAGCTGGTTGCGGCGGGCGCCAAAGTCATGGCCGAGACTCCGCCCGCGCCGGACCTCGACGGCCTCCGGTCGCTTTGGCACGACGTTGGGGCCACAGGTCGCGTCCAGATCGGCGAGCAATACACGCTAATGCCGGGGCATGCCTCCCGGTTGGCAGTGACACGCGCCGGAACAATCGGGACGGTAACTTCGGTCGAAATCGCCTCCACCCACCTGTACCATGCGGTTGCCCTCGTCCGAGCCATGCTCGGTGTGGACATGGAGGCCGTGGCTGTCAACGCCAGAGCCTTCAGCGCTCCGCTCGTGGACCCGTTGAGCTTCCACGGATGGGTGAAGGACCCGATGCCGGAGCCCAAGAACACGACGATCGCCACGCTCGACTTCGGCGGAGGCCGGATGGGGCTCTACGACTTCGTCGATAACCAGTGGTGGAACCCTCTGCGTGCCCGCCGAATTGTCATCCGCGGTTCGCTCGGGGAGATAGTCGACGACACAGTGATTCGGCTCACACAGGAAGGGCCGGTAACTTCGCCGATTGTCTACCGTCGCACCGGCGTGGACATGAATCTGGAAGGCAATGAGGTCGTGCACACCTCATTCGACGGCCGCGTGATCTACCGGAACCCGTGGGTTGGGACGAACCTGTCCGAAGACGACATCGCGGTCGCCAGCCACCTTGCGGCCGTTGGTCTTTGGGCCCGCGACGAGGGTCCGGCACCCTATTCTCTGGCCCAGGGCTGCCAGGACCATGCGATCGGTCTTGCGATTGAACAGTCGGTGCGAACTGAAGCAGATGTTCGAGTAGAGAGTGAGGTCTGGGCCTGATGCCGCTGATTACGATAGAAGTCGCCGACTCCGTGCCGGTGCAGAAGCGTCTCGCCTACGCGGACGCCATCAACGCCGGTCTCGCCGAGGGTCTCGGAATGGACGTTGAGGACCGGTTCCAGGTCATTCACGCCCTCCCGGCCGATCACATCATTGCGGACCCGAGTTATCTTGGCGGTGAGCGCCGGAACGTCGTTTTCGTCCGCATCCTGATGGTCCGCATGTACGACGTAGCCACGAAGTCCAGAATGTACGGGGCTGTGGCTCGACGCCTCGAGGCCGAAGGCGTGCGGCCCGATGATGTCTTCATCGCAGTCAACGAGAACACCCTTGAGGACTGGTACCCGGGCGCGCGCGGGAAACGCGGCTAGTCCTCACCAGCCGACACATAGCGGCCGCCGCTGACCGGGGGCCCGAGACTTCAGGGAGAACCATGGACCAACCCGTCAGCGGCACCGGCGCCCGCGTCGCCTCCCTTATTGCGCGCATGAGCCTCGAGGAGAAGCTGGGCCAGCTCGTCGGCGTTTGGGTCGAATCTGGATCCGGCGTAGAGGTCGCGCCGATGCAGGCCGCGATGGAGGGCAAGCGTCTCCCATTCGAGGAGTTCGCCCGCTATGGGGTCGGCCAGATCACGCGGTTCTACGGGACTGCGCCGGTGGAGCCGGTCGCGGCGGCACGCCTGCTCCATAAGAAGCAGCGCTGGCTGGTTGAGAACACTCGCACCGGGATTCCCGCCGTCGTGCACGAGGAGTGTTTGACCGGTCTCGAAGCCTGGGGGGCGACTACGTTCCCGGCACCCCTGTCTTGGGGCGCATCGTTCGATCCGGACCTCGTCCAGGAGATGGGCCGGGCGATCGGGACGACCATGGCCTCGCTGGGTGTCCACCAAGGTCTGGCGCCCGTGCTCGACGTTGTTCGCGACGCTCGCTGGGGTCGCGTCGAAGAGTGCATTTCCGAGGATCCGTACGTCGTCGGCTCAATCGGGACCAGCTACGTCCGCGGCCTCCAAGAGGCGGGGATCGTGGCGACTCTCAAGCACTTCGTCGGCTATTCGAACTCCCGCGCCGGGAGGAACCTGGCGCCGGTTCATGCAGGCCTGCGCGAGATCGCCGACGTTCTCCTTATCCCGTTTGAAATGGCCGTGCTGGATGGGAAAGTCCAGTCGGTGATGCACTCCTACTCTGAGATCGACGGCGTACCGACGGCTGCGGATCGCTCGCTTCTGACCGGCGTCCTGCGCGACCGCTGGGGCTTCGACGGCGTGGTCGTGTCCGACTACTTTGGGGTCGCCTTCCTGACCTCGCTTCACCGCGTTGCCGCAGATCTCGGCGACGCCGCCGCGCAGGCACTGGCCGCCGGCATCGACGTCGAGTTGCCGACCGGGAATGCCTACCTTGCCCCACTCGCCCGCGCCGTCCGCGCCGGGGTGGTGGAGGAGGCTCTGGTTGACCGTGCGCTTGAGCGTGTGCTGCGCCAGAAGGCCGATCTCGGTCTGCTCGACATGACCTTCGATGGTCCTGCCGGTGAGCCGGGAAGCCTCGACCCGGCCGAGCACCGCGCCATCGCCGCCCGGCTGGCGGAGGAGGCGATCGTCCTCGTGAAGAACGACGGCACGCTGCCCCTTGCAACTCCCGCCAGGGTAGCGGTCATCGGCCCAAACGCGGACCGCGCCACGGCCATGTTCGGCTGCTATTCGTTTGCGAACCACGTACTGGACCACTTGCCCGACGTCCCGCTCGGTATCGCCGCGCCGACGGTGCTGGATGCCATCGCGGGTGAGTTTCCCGCAAGCCGGGTCGTCTATACCCAGGGTTGCCGTGTCGACGACTCAGACCGGTCCGGTATTGAGGCTGCCGTTGCCGCCGCCCGGAATGCCGATGTGGCGGTCGTCGTCGTGGGCGACCGGGCAGGCTTGTTCGGACGCGGCACCTCCGGAGAGGGCTGCGATGTCGACAGTCTCGAACTCCCCGGAGCCCAGCGCGAACTGGTCGAGGCGGTTCTCGCAACCGGCACGCCCGTCATCCTCGTCCTGCTGACCGGACGGCCGTATGCCGTGGGCTGGGCCCTCGACGCCTGCGCCGCGGCGGTCCAGGCATTTTTCCCGGGCGAGGAGGGCGCGGCGGCGATCGCGGGCGTTATCAGCGGTCGAGTCAATCCCTCGGGCCGCCTGCCGGTGAGCCTGCCGCGCGCCACCGGTTCCCAACCCTACTCATATCTCCATCCGTTGCTCGGCGGGCGCTCCGCCGTCTCCAACCTGGATCCGGCGCCGGCACGGCCGTTCGGATATGGCCTGTCGTACACCACCTTCGTCCACAGTGACCTGCAAGTGGCCTCGGCCAGCGTGCCGACCGGCGGCCTGATCGAGGTAAGCGTCCTGGCCTCCAACACCGGGTCGCGCTCCGGCGCCGACGTCGTTCAGTTGTACGCGCACGATCCGGTTGCCTCCG
>DASVJA010000057.1:0-23318 GCA_036386115.1 Candidatus Limnocylindrales bacterium | reverse complement strand
CTTCTTGCCATTACCGATCTTGCGGGTGGCGCCTCGGCCGGGGGACCAGCGGGAGTCCTCGGCGGCGGCATCGGCGTCACGGGCTTGGAGGCCGGCGGCGTCGGCGTGGCCGGCGGAGGGATTGGGCCGGCCGGGCTGAGTCGGGCCCGCGGCGCCACCGCGCCCCGCCACCCCGCGAGCCGGCGTCCCTCTCAGAGATGCTCGGCTCCCCGGCGTCCATGTTGCGCGGTCGGTGTCCGGCGGGGGAGTGCTCGGCCGCCCGATCGACGGCGACGCAATCCGTTGTCGTGAGAGCAGGCCCATGAGCCAGTTGTTTCGCACGGTTCGGCCGCCGGCACGCCGGACCACCGACGCAAGTCCCTGGTCGTCGGTGACGACGAGGAGACCGGCAGCTTCTTCGGCGAAGTCTCGCTCGGCGAGCCGGATTATCAGCTCGTCTGCGGTCGAACGGCCGGAGTAGCGGATTTCGACGCCGGCGGCGATCCGACGCGAGACCAACCCGTGCTCGGGGGAACCGTCCAGAACCAGCACCACGGCGACGCCCGCCGGGACGATTGCCCGGAGACGTCCGATGAGGGCTGCGGCCGGCAGCGGATCTGCAGTTCGGCGCAGGGCGTGCAGAACATTGGTGCCGTCGACGATGAGGCGCTCGACGCCCTCGAGGACCCGGGCGTCGTCAGGCACGGGGGCCGGGCCGGCGGCGATCGGCGCGCTCTTGGCGCCCGTCAGTTAGCATCCTGATCATGCTTCTTCTCGTTGACCTCGATGGTGTCGTCTACCGCGGCGCCGAACCCGTGCCCGGCGTTCCCGCCGTTCTTGCCGCCCGCGCCGCTGCCGGCGACGACGTCGTGTACGTCACCAACAACTCGATGTGGTACCGCACGGATTACGTTACGCGCCTGGAGAGTATGGGCGCGCCGTGCGATCCGGACCTAATCGTCTCTTCGGCTCGGGCCACGGCTCTCTATCTACGCGACCTCAGCCCCAAAGTGAAGCGAGTCCTGGCCGTCGGCGGCGCCGGTCTCGTCCACGAGATCCGGGACGTCGGCATCGAAGTCGTCTACTCGGGCGACGCGGCGGACCGCTGGCTGGCCAACGGTCGAGACGCCGCCGCGGCGGTCGGTCCGGTCGATGCGGTCATCGTCGGCCTCGACCTCGAGTTCACATACGCGCGGCTGGCCTGCGCAGCCGACGCAATTCGGGCGGGCGCCAATTTCATCGCCACCAATCGCGACCCGATCTATCCGCTCGAGAAGACGTTGATGCCGGGCGCCGGATCCATCGTCGCTGCGATTGAGACTGCCTCCGGCCGCTCGCCGATCTCCTTGGGTAAGCCCGGCCCGCTGCTGCTGGAAGTCGCGGCCCACGCCGTCGGGAAGGATGCGGGGGAAGCCGTGATGATCGGCGATGGCCTGAACACGGATCTGGCGGCCGCGATTGCCGTTGGGGCGCGCTCGATTCTGATGCTTACCGGAGTCTCCACGCGGGCTCAGGCGGATGCCCTGGCGGAGAAGGACCGGCCTACCGAGATCGCCGCCGACGCCGCCGAGCTTGCTGCCGCCCTGGATCGAATGGCGCGTACGCTCGGCAACTCCTGAGGAGTCAGGCTCGCCCCGCCCGATTGGCCCAGCGGCAGGCGGTGCAGGCACGCAAATTTCTCCTTCGTTCGCGTGATGTGCGGCCACCGAATGCGGCGCAGGATTCCAGCAGAGTCAGCTGAGTCTAGAATCTGATTGTCTTTGCAGCCCTGGAGGGGTTGAATTTGGACGCCAAGGGTTTGCGTCCCACCACGCCAGTCGAAGGGGTGCGCCCTTACTCGATGCCTGAGGATCTTCGGGACAGGATCGGCCAGATGGTTCTGGTCGGGTTCCGCGGCATGGACGCGCTCGAGGCTCAGCCCACCATTCGCAATATCGAGGATGGATCCGTCGGCTCCGTGGTGCTGTACGACGTGGATGCCGAAACGGGTGGGATGCGGAACATCCAGTCTCGAGACCAGGTTCGGGAGTTGACCGCAACGCTCAAGGCGGCCAGCGAGATCCCGGTTCTAGTTTGCGTGGACGCGGAGGGCGGCTTCTACCATCGCCTCAAGGAGAAGTACGGATTCGGGCCGACCACGCCTGCAGCGGACATGGGGATCCGGGACGACCTCGAGTTCACGTACGGTGCGTCCGGCGTCATTGCCTCGCAGATCGCCGAAGTCGGCATTGACATGAACTTCGCCCCCGTCCTGGACCTGCTGAATCCGGCAAACCTCACCGTCAGCTCCCGGCGCCGCAGCCTCTCGACGGATCCGGCCAGGGTCACCGCGCATGCCCGCCAGTTCATCCGAGCCCATCACGAACATGGAGTGCTTACCACGGCGAAGCACTTCCCGGGGATGGCCGGAGTTCTGCGGCCCTACTCGCCCGGGCTCGGCGAGTTGATGGAGTCCTGGTCGGAGGACGAACTCAAGCCTTATCGGGACCTGATCGGCGAGGGGATCCTGGACGCCGTCCTGACGACTCGAGTGACCCACATGGAGCTGGATCCTGACTACCCCGGCTGTCTCTCGCGCAAGATCGTCGATGGCCTGCTGCGCAAGGAGATTGGTTTCGACGGGGTGGTCATCTCAGACGCGATGGAAATGATGGCGATCTGGGGCGTCCACGGCTTTGAGCGTGGCACCATCATGGCGGTCAACGCCGGAGTGGACCTGTTGCTCTACTGCAATCAGTCCGGGATCGTGCACTACAGCGAACGAGGTCCCGAGGTCGTTCGGGTGATCCTGGAGGCCGTTCATCGTGGCGAGATCGCCGAGTCGCGGATCGATGAGGCCTGCGGCCGGGTTCTGGCGCTGAAGGCTCGCCTGCGGTCCTAGTCAGGTTCCGGCCGTCGCATCGGCTCCGCCATAGCGGGCGCCGCACCGCCCGTCCTACGCGGCGTTGGCCCGTTGGCCGCCGCTGGCGGGGCGTTCGCGCAGGAACGTGGCAATGGCGTCGCCGGGCAGCGGCCGAGAGAACAGGTATCCCTGGCCGATATCGCACTTGAGTGCCCGCAACCGGTCCGCCTGCTCGATGTGCTCGATGCCCTCGGCCACGGTCTCCATACGAAGCGTCTTGCCGATCCGGATCATCGCGTCCACAAGGGCGCTGGCCGTCGGTTCATTGGCGACACCGTCCACGAACGACTTGTCGATCTTGAGGATATCGATCGGGAAGCGGCGGAGGTACGCGAACGACGAGTAGCCGGTCCCGAAGTCATCGATCGCCAGCCGGACTCCCAGCGACTTGAGCTGGAAGAGGCGGTTGAGAGTCGCCGTGGTGTCGATCATGAGGACGCTCTCGGTGATCTCCAGGATCAGGCGGCCGGGCGGTAGCCCCGAGTCGTCCAGGGCGTCGGCGACGTCCCGAACGATGTTGGGATGGCGGAGCTGGCGGGCCGAGAGGTTGACGTTGAGGGCGATCGGCTCTTCTGCCGGGATCTCCTTCTGCCAGATGCGGACCTGCTGGCACGCTTCCTGGATGGCCCAACGGCCGAGAGGAACGATCAGCCCGCTTTCCTCGGCAAGAGGAATGAACTCCAACGGCGAGACGATGCCGCGCTGCGGATGCTGCCACCGGATCAGCGCCTCGACCCCGGTGAGTCGGCCGGTCTGAAGGTCGATGGTGGGCTGGTAGTACATCAGGAATTGTTGCTGATCGATCGCGACCCTCAGCTGAGACTCGACCTCGATACGGCGAATGGCCTCGGCATGCATCTCGGGGTCGAAGAGCGCGTAGCCGCCCTCGTAGCGGCGGGCCTGGTGCATGGCCACAGCCGCGTTCCTGAGCAGATCCTCGGCCGTGCCCTCGCCCGAGACGGTTGAAGTTATACCGATATATGGCTGCAGCTCAACCTGGGCTGTTGGCAGCTGAATCTGCTGACGCAGCGTGGTCATGATTCGCTCCATGGCCATGGTTGCGTCGGAGGGTGAGCCGAGCCGGTCCAGGAGCACCGCGAATTCGTTGCCGCCCATGCGGGCGACGGTGTCCTGGCCGCGGACGCAGGATCGGAGGCGGTCCGCGACCACGATCAAGGCCGAGTCGCCAGCGCCGTAGCCGAGGCTGTCGTTGATTCGCTTCAGGCCGTTGAGATCGCAGTAGAGGACGGCGATCGTGCTGTCGTCGCGCCTGGCGGCCGTGAGGGCGTGCTCGATGCGATTGGCGAAGAGGGCTCGATTGCTCAGGCCCGTGAGGGCGTCGTGGAACGCCTGGTGGCGGAGTTCGGCTTCCAGGCTATGGCGCTCGGTTACGTCTCTCGTGTTGAGTACCAGGCCGTTGACAGACTGGACATCCAGCAGGTTGGTGACCCGCGTTTCCGTGTGTCGCCATGAGCCGTTCGAGTGGCGGAGCCTGCATTCGCAGACGGCCGATGCGCCGGGCGTCGAGGCCACTTCGAGGATCCGAGCGGCCACGTGCTGGGCGTCCTCCGGGTGGACCAGGGCAGACACGTCCTTCCCGATCAGCCCCTCTGGCTCATAGCCGAAGATCTGGCGTCCGGACGGGGACTGGTAGTGAAGGATGCCCTCGGGGCTGATGATGCTTATGACGTCACTGGAGCTCTGAATGAGCGTCTGGAAACGCAACGAGCCCTCTCGCTCTGCGTTGTCGCTCTGAAGGTCGGTCCGCGAGATGGCCAGCGAGGCCTGGGTTGCGAGGGCGCGGAGGGCCGGCGGAAGATCCGCCGGTATGGCTGCTGCAGACTCGAGGATCAGGATGCCACGGACGGCCGCGGTAACCCGGACCAGGGTAATGACGATTTCGGGGCCGCTTAGGCCGGCGCAGCCGGGAATGTCGGCATGACCCGCGATGTCCGGTGCTTCGCGCAACTCGAACTGGCGATCGGCCAGCTCCTGCCCGGCCGGGGCCAGGCTGCTCGCGGCGATCATTGCACCCGACATCTCGTCGGATCGGCGTCCGGCCGACCCCAGGACCGCATATCGAGCCGGCGGCAGGTCGGTTCCGTCGGCGACTGCCAGCGTCACCCTTGCCCCGGCTGCTCCCGCGCAAAGCGCAAGGCCACCCTCGACGGTGGCATCGGCGATCGATTGCATGTCGATCGCGGCGACCAGATCCAACCCCGTGGCCGCGAGAATTTGCTGACGCTGAGAGGCCTCCTCATAGCGGGAGAGCGAGGAGGCCATGCCCTGCATGAGCGTGGCCACAACGGCGAAGCCGATGGTGAACCCGACGGCGACGGTCAATGAGGCGGCGTCGGTCAGGCCTTGCCCGATTACGACGGCAGACATGAGGGCCGTCCGGAGGAGGACGCGGCGTGCCGAACCATACGATGCGCCGAAGAAGACGGCGGCCGTCAGAACGGCGACGACGTATGTGCTCCAGCGCTCGTCAATTGCCATGGTGAAGAAGCAAACGGCGGCGAGGGCCGCGATGTCGGCGGCAACGCTGAACTCCCGGTGCCGATATACCCATATCCAGACGGCTGCGAGCGTAGGTGGTGCCGCTAGGCCGGCCAGGCGCAGGGCCGGGATATCGGCCTCTGATGTTCCGGCGACGGCCATCGCCCCAACCAAGTTGGCCAGACCGAAAGCGAGAAGCAGCAATTGCACGCGGCCCAGCAAGTCGCCCGGCCTGATGCGTGCGCGCAGTGCCGCCATGGATTTCGCAAGGTTCAGCCGAGCCAAGACGGTAAATCCCTCCGGAGGGTTGGGCCAGCGAGATTGCTACTGGATTAAGGCATGCCGTTAGGGCGTCTCCCAGGGGCTTCGGTCGGCCGAAGCGAGGACTGAGGGTCGATCCCTACGCTATTTGCGCGATCTTGGCCTGGGGCCCTCGTTTACGGTTCAAGGTGTGCGTCGGCGGTGTAGCATCGCCGAAACCATGACGACACCAAGCTTGCCGCCCCGGCCTACCTATGGCTCGAGCTTCCGCCCGATCGAGGACAGCGATCTGACGGGATATGGCAGCGCCTTCGATTTCGATGACGAAGGTCTGGGCTACGAAGATTTCGAACCCGGTTGGGGCGATCGCTTTCGGAGCTTCGTCGGCCGTGGCCTTGTTCGGCTGGGTTGGCTCGCGCTCGCGGCCGGTCTCGCCCTCGGGTCTGCGGGCGTAGTCGCGGCGACGAATCACTCGCCGTCGAGCGGATTGCGGCCGGAATTGACATGGGGCCAGGACCAGATCCTCTCTGCCAGGCTGACGGCGGCGACTCGCGATCTGGCCCGCCTCGGTGACAACGTGGAGTCGCTCTTCAACCAGGCCATGAACACGCTCAAGGGTTTGACTCAGGTCAACCAAGTGGGTCTCCAGACCGCCTGGGATGAAGGCTGGAACAATGTCACTGCAATCGACGCCGGTGCGGCCGACCTCAACGCCAAACTGCAATGCAAGCAGTGGGATTCCTCGCTGCGGACAGACCTGGTCAAGACGTACAGCCCGGGCCTGGTTGATCGCTATTTCGAGGTTTGCCAGGCCGTCTCCGCGGTGGCGCCGCTGCATGACAACTGGCAGACGATGTTCGACCGGAGCCGCACCGCGATCGTCGTGATCAACGACATCGAGAACTGGGATGCGGCTGCTGCAGATGCCCGGAATTCGGCCGCGCAAGGAAACTATGCCGACGCTCTGGCAAAGCTCCGAACTGCTGCTGCGTCGATCTCCGACGCGTCCACGACCGCCGCCTTGATCGCTGTCACAACAGACCTGAGCACCCTGACCAAATGGCTAACTCGCATGAGCCAGGTTGACGACGCTCTCGCCCTGCTCTGGCAAATGATGATCGACACTCACGGCGTGGTAACCGTTCAGGTCGCAGCGGCTCTGCGGTCTGTGAACGAGGCGAACGCCTTCCTGCCGCAGACGACGGACGCTTTCGCGTCCACGCTCCAGGTGGCGATGTACGAAATGGCGGGGGATCTGGTTTCCGAGACCAGCTCCATAAACCAGGCCAACGGCGCCCTGACCAATGCCCTGGCGGATCTCACCGGCGTCGTCTACGGGAGGTGAGCCCGCCCGGGAGGTGATCCTATCCGGGCGCCTGCGTGCTCTGCTCGACTGGGTAGACTTATTCTCCAACATCAAGTCGGCATCTATGCCGACGCATGGGTAAGCGGCGCCCCGATGAGCCGCGCGGCCGGAGGGCCTCAAGAATGCAGTTGCGCGTCGTCGGTGATCAGCCATGGGACGTAGCCGCAGATGTGCTGGCAGTTCCGTATGTCGGCCAGCCCATCTTCGACGGCGCTCTCGCAGAATTGGATAAGCGGGCCGGCGGCGAGTTGTCTGCCCTGTCTGCATTCGGTGAACTCAAGAGCGAGCGGTACGGAACGGTCCTGACCCCATCGGGTGAACTGCGCGCAGGACGCCTGATGGCCGTGGCCGCCGGAAGTGAAGAGACGATTACGCGCCAGGTCGTTCTGAGGATCGGTTCCACCGTTGAGCGGCGGTTGGCCGGCAGAACGGTTCGCACGCTGGCGATCTGGATGGGCGATCTCGGCGGCCGTATCGACGGCGGGGCGGCTGCCGTCGCAGAACTGCTGGCGCGTGGCGTGGTGGAGGGCGAGTTTGAGCCGGCGACCATCTACAGAGAAGGCTATAAGAACACTCCGCCGGCGCTCGATGAGTTGATTCTCATCGCGCCCGGGGCCGATCAGGGCGCTCTCTTGCGGGCGGCGGAACGCGGAGTGATCATCGGCGAGGGGGCCAACCTGGCCCGGCGCCTGGACAACCGCTCCGCCAACGATGTCTCACCGGAGGTACTTGCCGGCGAGGCCCGCGCGATCGCAGAGCAGAACGGCCTGTCGATCGATGTCATAGAACCTGGCCGGGCGGCCGAGCTCGGCATGGGGATGTTCCTGGCGGTTGGGTCCGGCAGCGACAACCCGCCCCGGATGATCGTTCTGCGCTCCGGCCCTGAAGGTGCAAAGGATTCGGCCGGCCGGCGTTTGGCCCTGATCGGCAAGGGCGTCTGCTTCGACTCGGGTGGAATCAGCATCAAGCCCGCCAACTTGATGGAAGAGATGAAGATGGACAAGACCGGTGCCTGCACCGTGATCGCGGCCATCGCCACGGTGGCCCGCCTGGCCCCCGGCACGCCTCTGATGGCGATTGCCCCGGCCGTTGAGAACATGCCCGGTCCGCATTCGGCCCGGCCCGGCGACATCGTGAAGGCCATGAACGGCAAGACGGTCGACATCATTAACACCGATGCCGAAGGGCGGCTGATCCTCGGCGACGCCATGTGCTACGCGGAGAAGCTCGGCGCCACGCACATGGTCGACATCGCTACGCTCACCGGCGCAGTAGGCCGGGCGCTGGGCGACCAGATGACGGGTGCCTTCGGTACGCCCCAGGATTGGTACGACGCCGTCGCCGCAGCCGGCGCGCGAGCGGGAGAGCGTTACTGGCAGCTCCCGATGATCGACGAATACCGTAAGGACCTCGACAGCTGGTACGCGGACTTCACCAATACCGGCTCGCCGGAGGGCGGTCTCGTCAAGAGCGCCCTCTTCCTGCGCGAGTTCGCGACCGTTCCGTGGGTTCACCTGGACATTGCCGGGACCGCCTACTTCCACACCAAGACGCCGTACGCTCCGAGCGGAGCTACCGGTGTAGGTCACGCCACGCTCGTCGAATTGGCGCTGGCCGGAGCCAAGTAGGCTCGGGGTCGCAACAGACAAAGGAGGCCGCATGCCGACGTCGCTGGCCGGAATGGATCCGCTCGTGCCGGTCTTCTGCCTGGCCGGACTGATCGGCGGAGTGGCGGCAGACCGCCTGGCCGCACGCTGGCCGGCTCATGAGGACGGCAGCGTGCGCAAGGTGGATTGGCGCACGGTCTTTGTGGCCATCTTCGCGGCCCTGGCCCTGGCGGCGGTTCCGCAGCGCTTTGGCGATCCGGCGCAGCGGCTCCTGTTCGGCGTGGTCTTCTCCGCCTGCGTCGTGCTGATGGCGACGGACCTGGATCAGAAGCTGATGCCGGATCTCGTCAATCTGCCGTTGATCCTGCTCGGTATTGCCGCACTGGTTTGGGGCGGCGACAGCCTGGTGTCGAGATCGCCGGCGTGGCTGGCCGTGCTCGGGGCGATTGCCATCCCCGGCCTCCTTTTCGCCGCCTCCATTCCCTTCGGTGACGGCGCTTTCGGCGGCGGCGATGTCAAGTTCCTGGCGGCCATCGGGCTGCTGGTGGGCCTGACGCGCATCGTCCTGGCCGTATTCGTCGGCGTGATGCTGAGCGGCGTGGTCGTCCTGGCGCTGCTCGCGACGAAGCGGATCACTCTCAAGAGCTACATACCGTTCGGGCCGTTCCTGATCATCGGCGCGGTGTGGGCGGCGCTATTGCCGGCTGCCTCGTAGCTCGGGGACCCTCGACGCGCTCGACTAGGCCGCACGCGCTTGTTCTCTAGAGGGATATGCCGCGCACGTGCCACCGCTCTCGCGTCCGGCGCTCCCCCGCGCGCATCTCGCGCATCTGAGGGTGCGCCGCCGCGCCAGAGGCGTGGTCCATAACGTCGGCCGCCCGCGCCCGTCTACCGGCGGGTGTCGCAGCTCGGACAGTAGTAGGTCGCGCCGTGGCCGGAGCCGTCCCCTGAGCCGAGCAGGTTGGTCATCAGCTCACGCTCACGGATAAGCGTGATTCGCGCCGCGGGGTATCCGCATTTGCACCAGTCCACAGACTGAGTTTCTGGATCGAATTCGGACTCGTCCGCCAGCAGCGCTTCAAGCAAGCCGCGCCGATCCTCGTCTGATTCGTTGCCGTCAAGGATGGCCAGGGCGCGCTGGACCAGATCGAGACGAGCAAAGGGCACAGTCCGGGACTGACCCATTCCGGCGAGGGCACCGGCAGCGCCGACTCGAGCGCGCCATGTCGGCCCGTTGCGAAGGACGCCGTCCAGGGCTTCGACGGCCGGTTCGCCGGTGGCGATGCACTTGTCCCACTCGCCGCGTGCGGCCCAGTACTCCGCGGCCGTGGCGTCGGCCTCCTCCGGCTGCCAGTCGAGCTTCACAAGGGCGGCAACGATGTCGGCCTGCTCGAGGGCGTCGACATCGTGAATGGAGGCAAGCAGCATCGGGATTGCCACGGGGCCGCATTCCGCGCATCGGCGCCACTCCCGGAGGGCGGCCCAGTAGTTCACCCCGGCCTCGTTGGCCGTCGGAGTCCAATTCAACTCCGCCAGCCCCCGAGCGGCGGCGCGACGGACCACAGGTTCTTTGTCGATGAGGACGGCAACGAGGGATTGGGCCACCAGGGGCGACGCGATCCGAGCCAGCCGTCGGACCGCGATCTCGCGGACGTCGGTGTCCTCGTGTCTCATGGTGGTCTGAAGGGCTTCGATCCCACTCTCGTCGCAAAGGGCGTCCAGCGCCTGTGAGGCGGCTCGTTCGACCGGCAGGCTGGACCTTCCCGCGGTCTTCTGGCGTACCTGCTCGTGGGCCAGAACGGTAATCAGCGGGATGATCGCCTCGCAATCGCGGAGGGCCTGGAGTGCCTTGATCGAGGCGACGCGCACGGTCTCGTCCGAGTCCATCGTTGCCTTCGCGAGCGGCTCAACGGCATCGGCGATCCGCAGGCGGCCGAGGGCCGAGGCTGTGTTTCGGCGGGTCTCCGCGTCCGCGTCGGTCATCAGGCGACGGTAGACGGCCGTGGCAGCAGTGGCCCTGACGTCGAAGTTGGTGTCCTCGAGACTGGCAACAAGCGGCTCGACCACCCGATGCCCACCGCGCGCGGCCAGCGCCGCGACCGCAGCTCTGCGTACGCCCGCGTTCTCGTCCTTGAGCAGCCCGACCAGAGGCTCGACGGCGAGCGGATCCTTCAACGGCCCGAGTGCGTCCGCCGCAGCGGTGCGGATGGCTGCATCTTTGTAACTGAGGGCCTTGATAAGGCCTTGGGCGTCTCTCTTGGCTTCCAACTGGCGGATGTCGGGAGGACCAAAGAGCGGCATGTTGAAACCCTCGTTCCTTTCTCGTACCCCCGAACCGGCGGCTGGAGCACGAGCTCGAAAATGGAGACCGGGCGAACGCCAATATTAGCGACGGCGAGCGTGTATAGAGAGAGGCTAGCACCCTTCCGCGCGGAATTGGAAAGGCTGTCTGAGCAATTTTGGCCCCATGAGCGCTATCTGCACCTCAACCGACCGTACCCCACCAGAACGGGACTTTGGGGCTGATTTGCTGGGGCGGATGGAACATCCGATCACCGCGGCGAGGGGCGATGTATGATATTCCGCAGCCGGAGTCGTCCTGAGGCGGTGCCCTACCAACGGACGGCGTCAAACCGGCGGGCGTAACCGAATGACGTGCTCCTCCGGGAGCGCGCGCCACGGAGTTTGCTCGCACGATGACTGCCTCGAACGACCGCCGCGCGGCCAGCCGCAAGAAGCTGACCGGGCGCCTCATCCGCCTCTTCCTCGGCGTTGCCCTTCTTGTGCCGGGCCTTGCCTTCCAAACCCCGCCGACGCCGGTTCGGGCCGACGCGCTTTCCGATGCTATTGCCGCGGAGAAGAGCCTGGAAAAGACAATCGCGGACCAGAAGGCTCAGCTGGCGAAGCTCAATGCTCAGCAGGCCGCGCTAAAGACTCAGATCGCGGCGACGAGCCAGAATTTGGCCGGTGTCCGGACTTCGATAACTCAAGCCGAATCGGATATCGCTTCGCTCTCAAGTCAGATGGTCGGCGTGAAGGCTCACTACTCGAACCTCGTGGCCGAGCAGGCGTTGATCGAGGTTCGGCTGGCCCAGCTGACAAACGCGCAGGAAGCCAAGCAGCGTGAGCTTGACATTCGCGAACAGATCCTTGCCAGCCGGCTCGTGGCGGCCTATGAGACGGATCAGACGCCGATCCTGCAGCAACTTCTGACGGCCCATTCGTTGACCGAGGCTCTTTCCGACGTCTCCTACTATGGAGCCCTGTCCCAGGCCGACAAGGACCTGGCCGACGAGGTCCGGGCGGACCAGCAAACACTCGATCAAGTCAAGAACACCGTTCGGCAGGCAAGTGAGGCCAACTCGCAACTGGAAGACGCTGTGGCGGCGCAACGTCAGGCGCTGGAGGACGATCAGACCCAGTTGCTGGCGGCTCAGAAGCAGTTGAGCGAATTGAAGGCCGAGCTGGAAACGCAGCTGGCCGCCCAGCAGGCTGCTGCGGCGAAACTCGACAAGAACAAAGCCGCTTTGAATGCCGCGATCCGGAGCAACGGCCTGGCCATGGACGACCTGGCGAACAAGGTCGACCTGCTCGTCGCTCAGTTGGGGCCCACCGCCAAGATTCCGTCTGAGTACAGCGGCACCTTCCAGTGGCCGATGGGCGGCGTGATTACGCAGAACTTCGGTTGCACTGGCGTAACCTCCGAGCCGCGCGTCGGCAGCTGCGCCCACTTCCATGAGGGCATCGATATTGCGGCCCCCTGCCTGACTCCCGTCTACGCGTCCGCGCCCGGAGTGGTTGTGTTCGTCGGCTACAACCCCTACGACGCAGCCCCCCAGGCGTGGCTTGTGATCGTTGCTCACTCGACAAGCATCGTCACCTGGTATGCCCACATGACCGGCCATGCGCCGGCCGGGATCTACGTTGGTGCGCAGGTCACGACCCACACCATCGTCGGAACGGAGAACACCACCGGCCACTCCACCGGTTGCCATCTTCATTGGGCCGTTCGTGTGAACGGCGTCTTTATGAACCCGCGACTGTTCCTATAGTCGGTTGGGCGTCCGGGACGGGTCTCGTGGGTCTCAATTTCGTTTCCTCATCCGGTCAACTTCGAACGAGTCCCACGGGATCTCGGTCGTCGCCGCCTGAGGGTGCTAGCATCGACGAAGCCCGGTCAGGCAATGGCAGGAATCGAGAGGACGCCCGATGAAGCGAACTCTGGCGGTGATACTCGCCGGCGGCGAAGGAGAGAGGCTCTCCATTCTTTCGTCGCTTCGCGCCAAGCCGGCTGTGCCCTTCGGCGGCAAGTACCGCATCATCGACTTCACACTCTCCAACTGTGTCAACTCGGACATCGATAACGTCGTTGTCCTGACCCAGTACAATCCGCGCTCGCTCAACGACCACATCGGCATGGGCCGGCCCTGGGATCTGGACCGCAACAACGGCGGCGTCCGGATGCTCCAGCCGTACATCGCCCGCGGCCGAGTCGCCGAGTGGTACCGCGGAACTGCGGATGCCGTCCTTCAGAACCTCAACGTCATCGAGCAGGCGGCCGGCGATGCCGTTCTCGTCCTGGCCGGCGATCACATCTACAAGATGGATTACCAGCCCTTTGTCGCTGCCCACCGCCGCCACCGCGCGGATGTGACCATCGCGGTCCGACGGGTGCCGCTGTCGGACGCCACTCGCATGGGCATCCTCGCCCTGGACGAGAGCGATCGGATCGTGGAGTGGAACGAGAAGCCGCGTCAACCCAAGTCGGATCTGGCCAGCATGGGCGTCTACGTGTTCTCTAAGCGAGCCCTCCACCAGTGGCTCTCAGATGATCGCGTGGACTTTGGCCACAACGTTATTCCCGCCATGATCGAGGGTGGCGCGCGTGTGTACGGCTACCGCTTCGACGGCTACTGGCAGGACGTGGGAACGGTGCAGACGTACTGGGAAGCGAACCTGGCCCTGCTCTCGGATGCCCCGGAACTGGACCTGTACGATCGCGAGTGGGTCATTCACACCCGGTCTGAGGAGCGGGCGCCGGCAAAGATCGGTGCCACCGCCCAGGTACACAGAAGCCTGATCAGCCACGGCTGCGTGATCAACGGCTCGGTCGTGAACTCTGTGTTGTCACCCGGCGTTGTAGTGGACGTGGGCGCCGTTGTCCGCGACTCGATAATTTTGTTCGACTCGGTCGTCCGGCCGGGCGCCGTGGTGGACCGCGCGATCCTGGACAAGGACGTCGCCGTCGGCCCCGGGGCCATTGTCGGTGAGGGGACAGACTATGACGTCGTGAATCGACGTGAGCCCGGCCGCCTCAACACCGGCATAACCGTTGTGGGCAAGAGCGCGGTCATTCCGCGCGGTGTTCGCATCGGGCGAAACGTTCTCGTGGGCGAAGGTGCGCGGGCCTCGGATTTCGTCTCGCGCGTGATTCGAAGCGGCTCAACTGTGGAGCGGCCTCGTGAGCGCGGCCAGCGGCTCGGGTCGAGGATCAGGACGGCGGAGGCATCGGCTGCGCCGGATCCGGTGGCGGTGCAAATAGACACTGCCGATCCCACGGCCGACCTCGAGAGCCGGTCGGGCTCCGGCGCCCGACGCATGGCCGGGGACACGGGCGACTAACTGGCATGTTCAGCCTGGGCGCCGGGGCATGAACGACCGAATTTGCGCCTGATCGGCCGAAGTCGAATGAAGCTCAGCGGCTTGCGTCCGAACTTGAGATTGGTCGGCTGTGCGCTCGCGTTCGTACTCCTGAGCTCGTTCTGGGGAGCCGCCTCGCCATCGAGCGCGGCCGGCGCCCAGTCGTACCTGGGCTTCACGTCGGACTCGACATGGCAGGCTGATCCGGTCGCGGGTCGCGTCCATGTTGTTGCCGTGATAACCGCGACCTCTCACACCGTCGACGACACTCGTCGCTACTACTACGACAGGATCCAACTCACCCTCCCGCCATCTTCGGCCAGCATTGTGGCCAGCGCGGCCGGGCAGCAACTCGCAGTCGGAGTTCAAACTATCTCGCCGCTGGGTGTCGTTGTGCTCGTCTATTTCGGACAGCGTCTCTACTCGGGCCAGTCGATGGTCTTTGTCCTGAAGTTTGAACTGGTCGATCGAGGCGGCTCGACGGACCGCGACCTTCGGATTGGGCACAACTTGATGTCCTTCCCGGTGAAGGCGTTCGGGAGTCCGGACACTCCCGGCAGCACCGTAACCGTCGTGTTCCCGTCCAACTTCGCCGTTCAGGAGGAGTACGGCGGCCTGACGCGGGCCGCCAACGGGTCGGGCGAGGTCGTGTTCTCGTCGGGCGTCCTGGACGACGCAACGGCGCTAAACGCCTGGTTCACGGCCGTCCAACCCGTTCCACCAGGTTCATACAGAGTCCGCTCGATCACGATCGGTCCACTCAGCGTGGCGTTGCGCTACTGGGTGGACGACGTCGGATGGGCGGATCAGGTGGAGAGAGTGCTGCGAGGCGGCTACCCGATCTTGCGAGACCTGATCGGCTTGGGCGATCCAATCGGGACGACGTTGACGGTCGTGGAGGCGTCATCTCAGGAGATCGGGGGTTTCAGCGGTTCGTATGACGCCGCCAGCGGCCAGGTTCAGATTTCGTACCTGGCGGACCCATTCGTGATCCTCCATGAGGCGGCGCATATGTGGTTCAACGGCGATCTGCTCAGCGAGCGGTGGGCCGACGAGGGCTTCGCTTCTTACTATGCCCAGCAGACAGTGGACCGGCTTGGCCTCGCCGACCACTCGCCCGTCCTGACCGAACGAATGAGGGAGGCCGCGGTGCCGCTTAATGACTGGATCGGATCCGGGTCGACGAGTTCAGCCACCGACTCATACCTGTACGGCGCGAGCCTCCGAGCTGCGCAGTTGATCGCCACCAGGGTCGGTCAGGCGAATCTACGGGACGTATGGGCGGCGGTGCGATCCGGCCGGGCGGCATACCAGCCAATCCACGCGCCGCCGTCCGAGATCCTTGGCGGTGGTCCGGCCGACTGGCGGCGTATCCTGGATCTACTGGAGCAGATCAGCGGCCTCTCGGTCGAGAGCGTTTGGCGGCAGTGGGTTGTCGATCCCGGACAGGAGTCCCTACTGGATCAGCGAGCCGCGGCGGTTCTCACCTATGCCAGCGCCCAGGGTGCGGCCGGCGAATGGGAGCTGCCGGCGGAGATCAGGCGCTCCATGGATACCTGGCAATTCCAGCAGGCGGGGATCTTCATGGCTCAGGCGCAGACGGTTCTCATTGAGCGAGGCGAGATCGAGCACCAGGCGGCCGCCGAGCAGACCATACCTCCCGCCAACCTGCAGACGGCGTTTGAGCACTCGGGACTGGTGGACGCCACCGCAGAGGCGGCCGCCGAACTAACCGCACTGCGCGAAATGGCCGGCGCGCGCGTGGCTCAAACGGATAGCGTCGATGCGGCGCGTGGGCTCGGCCTGCTCGGCTCCGACCCTCGAGCCGACCTGGACGCGTCCCGGGAGGCTTTCGCGAGCGGCGACGTGACTCGCGCCACGGCCCTGGCTGCCAGGGCGAGGATCGCCTGGCAGAGCGCCGGAAGCGCCGGTCAGGCGCGGATAATCGGCGGCCTGTGCCTCTTGCTGGGCATCCTCCTGCTGGCGGCCCTATACGTGTGGACTCGGGGCGCCGGCCTGAAGCCGAAACTCCCTGCGGTCGAAACGGGGCCGGAGGACGAGGTGACTCGGCCGTCCGGTCTCCGGGCAAGTGCAAGGGCCGCCGGGCGAGTCCAGTTCGCCAGGTTGGTGGCGGCGCCGAGGGAGGTTTGGGGCCGGTTCACCGCCCGCCGCGATCTCCCCGCGGCCGCCGAGGATGAACCCAGATCCTATCCGCCCGCGCCTCCGGGGCCGCCAAGGTCGCCGGAGCCGCCGGATGCTTCGTCGAAGATCGGTGTCGATGACCACTCGCTCGTGACTTCCGAAACGGAAGGCGCCCAGCCTGCCGAGTCCGCCTACGATCTCTTGCAGCGAGGAAGCGCCCTGCTGGAAGATCATCACAACGCCCAGGCGGCGGTGGTCCTGGAGCGAGCCGCCCGCCTGGAGCCCAACATGAGCTCCATCCTGGAAGCCCTCGGCCGTGCTTACTTCAATAGCAGCCAGCCGGCTCGGGCGGCGGCAACCTTTCAGTCGCTGCTGGACGTGGATCCTTCCGCGCACTACGGCCATTTCGCACTGGGTCTCAGCTTCGCGCGCCTGGGTCGGCCGCTGGAAGCGAGGACGCATCTGCGTCTGGCGACGGCCATGAATCCTTCCAACGAGACCTATCGGCGAGCCCTCGAGAGGGCCGAGGCGGCCAAGAAATAGCGGCCGACCGGGACCTGCCGCGCCCTTGGGCGGACGATTCAGTCGCTCGTCGGCGCCAATTCTCGAGCAGCCAACAGAATGCCGGCGACCGACTTTGCGTCCTCGATGATTCCACTTTCGATGGCCGACATTGCGTCGCGCCATGAGATTCGGGAGAGGCGCAGGTTCTCGTCTGCGTCCGGACTCAATCGGCCTTCGCCTGCCGGCCGCAGATCCGTAGCCAGATACAAGGTCAGGTACTCGGTGGAGAAGCCCGGAGCCGTCCAGAAGCCCGTGATCCGCTTCATAGTCCCGGCACGATATCCCGTCTCCTCTTCCAGCTCGCGGTGAGCGGCGCCGAGCGGGTCTTCCACGACTCCGTCTTCGACCTCGAGCGTACCGGCCGGCAGTTCCAGCATGGCCCCTCCGCAAGCGAGTCGGTACTGGGTCACCAGAAGCAGGCTCCCGTCCGGGTCAACCGGCACGATGACCACTGCGCCCGGGTGGACTACGAGATCCCGCGTGGACTCCGAGCCGCCGCTCGTAATCACGGAATCCTGTTCAAAGGTCACGTAGCGGCCCTGGTGGATTCGGTGCCGCGCCGTGACGCGTTCCTCCAGCGCTGTATCTGCGTCCCGCAGCTCCGCGAGGAGAGCGTCAAGCGTGGTGTCGCCCGTCGGCGTTCGATTTGGGTGGATGCGAGCGGGTGAGTCGGACATGGGCCAACTATAGGGGGAGTGGGGGAAAGGGCCGACCCGTTAAAGAACAGCGCCCCGGCCGAAGCCGGGGCGCTGTAGCTCTGAACCGAGAGAACTAGGCGGTGACGGGTCCAAACGGAAGGGCGAAGTTCGTGTCCGGGTCGAACAGCTGGATGCGATCCAGCGGAACCCGAAGCTCGAGCATGTCGCCGGGGCGAACCCGGTAGGAAGAGTCGACGATAGCCACGATGTCGCGGCCCGCGCCGGACGCGTGGATAAGCTCCTCGTTGCCGAGGTACTCGACGACTTCGGCCTTGGCGTTGACCGTGGCCGTGGCACCGCTCACTGGGCCGAGCACGAGGTGCTCGGGGCGGAAGCCGACGATCAGCTGTCGACCGGCTGAGGTGATCGACTCGCGGAACTGCGGCGGCACCGGAACGTTGATGCTCGAGCCTTCGAGCTTGAGGTCGCCGGCGGTGCCGGCAACTTCGACGGTGGCGAAGTTCATTGCCGGGCTGCCGATGAAGCCTGCGACGAACCGGTTGATCGGTCGGTCGTACAACTCCTGCGGGGAGCCGACCTGCTGGAGGCGACCCTCGTTCATGACCGCGATGCGAGAGCCCATCGTCATGGCCTCGATCTGGTCATGGGTCACGTATACGAACGTGGTGTTGAGGCGCTGGTGCAGGCGGAGGATGTTGGCCCGGGTCTCGACTCGAAGCTTGGCGTCGAGGTTGGAGAGGGGCTCGTCCATGAGGAAGACTGCAGGCTCGCGCACGATGGCTCGCCCGAGGGCGACGCGCTGGCGCTGGCCGCCGGAAAGCTCACGCGGCTTGCGGTCCAGGTAGCGGCTGAGGTCCAGGATGGCCGCCGCTTCCTTGACGCGGGCTTCGATCTGCACCTTTGGGACGTGGCGGAGCTTGAGCCCGAACGCCAGGTTGTCCCGGATGGTCATGTGCGGATAGAGCGCGTAGCTCTGGAAGACCATCGCGATGTCGCGATCCTTCGGCGGGATGTCGTTGACGATCCGGTCGCCGATCTTCAGCGTGCCGTCGGTGATCTCTTCGAGGCCGGCGATCATGCGAAGGCTGGTGGTCTTTCCGCAGCCGGACGGGCCGACCAGGACCATGAACTCCGCGTCGCGGATGTCCAGGTTGAGGTCGTCAACGGCGACGACGTCGCCGTACCTCTTGTTTACGTTCTCGAATGTGACTGTTGCCATATGAAAAGATGCTCCCTGGTTCAGTTGGGGCGATTGCGGGACTGTACCAGCCTGTTTGCCTTTGCCGTCGCCGTCGCCGGGCCGTTCTGAACTAAACGTTTAGGTGACTTCGCTCGCCGCGGGGCAGCTCCGCGGGACCGACTACCGCGCAGACCTGCGATGCGCGGTACATTGGGTCATCAATAACAGCGGAGCAAGGCGATGAGGCCGGACGAGCGCCAAGAAGTGACCGTGTCGGAGCGGGCTCCGGATTCGAGGTCGAATCTGGCAGGAAGTGCCGCGTCGCGCCCGAGCAGACCGGCCCGGGCACGTCGCCGGTTGCTTGCGCTGGCCGTCGTAGCCGCCCTCCTGTCGGCGACGATCTCTGCCGGCGCCACATTTGTCGCGATCTCGCTGACCGTGGGGACATCGGCTGCGGCAGCAAGCCCCGCAGCTCAACCGGCGGCGAGCGGGCAGACATCCCTCACCGAATCGGAGGCAATCGTTCTGGTGGCCCAGATGGCCAGGCCCTCCGTCGTCACGATACTGGCCAATGGGGCGACCGGAACGACGGCTTCTTCGGTTGCGACTGCCGGCGAGGGATCTGGATTCATCGTCTCCTCAGATGGGCTCATCTTGACGAACTATCACGTCGTGGCCAGCGCGACGGACCTGGCCGTGATCTTCGCCGACGCTAGACGGCTCCCGGCGAAACTCGTCTCGGTGGACGCCGGGATCGACCTGGCTCTCATCAAGGTCGACGAGATTGGCCTCACTCCGGTTGTTCTGGGCGACTCAGACCGAGTTCAGGTCGGACAGCTGGCTATCGCCATCGGCAGCCCTCTGGGTACCTACACGGACTCCGTCAGCCACGGCATCGTGTCCGGCCTGAACCGAACGATTGCCGTCGGCGCTCAGCCCTCCGGCATCTCCGATCTCCTGGTTGGCTTGATCCAGACGGATGCCGCGGTGAATCCGGGCAACAGTGGTGGGCCGCTCCTGGATGCGGGCGGCTCGGTTGTGGGAGTGATTACCGCCACGGCCACCGATGCCCGCGGCGTTGGTTTTGCGATACCCATAAACCAGGCCAAAGCGCTGATCGCCGCAGCCGCGAAGTAGGGCCGCGAGCCCGGCTTCAGTCGCCCTCAGCCCGATGTGGTGCCGGTGCTTCAGCGCTATTTCAGGTGCATACGCCATATATCGGCGTATCGCCCTAAGCCCGGAGCGCCGTCGGCGGAGGATCGGGTGAGTATCGTGAGGCATTTGCTATGAAGCTCAGGCTAGCGGCCTTGGGGATGATCCTCGTCGGGGTCGGGGCCGTCGCCCTGACGATCGTCGGGCCCGTGTTCGGTGGATCTCCCGGCTCCAAGTACCTCAGTTCAACGGTCACGCAGGGGACCGTCAGCTCCCAGTCCGTGGCCACCGGGACCATCGCGGCGAGCACGGTCTACGGGCTCAAGTTTGGCGTGACGGCCGACATAGTCAGTTCTGCCGCAACCACTTCGGGCGGCGGCGGATCCACCGGCAGCGGCACGGCGACCGGCTCGATAACCTGGCCGGTCAAGTCCGTCTCGGCAACAGTCGGGCAGCGCGTGACCAAGGGCACCATCCTCGCCGTCGCGGACGACACGGCAGCCCAGCTTGCATTGGTATCGGCCCAGGCGACACTCGCATCGGCCCAGTCCAAGCTGTCCACGGATCAGAGCGGCGCGGATGCGGTCACGGCCGCGCAGGCCAAGAACAGCCTCAGCCAGTCCTGGAACAGCTACCAGCAGGCAGTTTCTAGTCGTGATAACACGGCCGCCTCAAATGCTCTCGCAGTATCTCAGGCGCAGGCGGCGGTTGCGTCGGCTCAGGATCAGCTGGACACGGACACCGCGGCGAGCGCCCCACAGGCCCAGCTGGACAAGGATTCGGCCGCTCTCCAGGCCGCCCAGCAGAGCCTCGCCAACACTCAGTTGAAGGCCACGCAGTCCAACCAGCAGGCCGCCCAGCAGGTCACCAGCGCGAGCCTAAGCTACCAGGCCGCAAAACTCTCATACCAATCCAAGACGGCACCTGCTTCGACGGCCACCGTCCAGGCCGATCAGGCCGCGGTCGCCTCCGCGCAAGCCGCAGTCAACACCGCCCAGCTGGCGGTGACGGACGCGACTCTTGCGGCGCCGGCGGACGGTCTTATCATCGCCGTCAATGTCTTGCCCGGAGTCAATGCGCCGTCCGGATATGCCGTTGAGATGTCCATCGGGCCGATGGTCGCCACGGCCAGCTTCTCCGAGTCGGACATCTCCAGTCTCAAGGTTGGCCAGACGGCATCGGTCACGGTCACCGGAGCCAAGCAGACGGTAGCGGGGACGCTCACTCAGATAGTGCCCGTCGCGTCTTCCTCGGGCAGCTCCAGCAGCGTCGCCACATATGCGGTAACGGTCACGTTGACGAGTCCTCCGGACACCGTTCTTGCGGGGATGAGTGCCTCAGTGACCGTTACAACGGCATCAGTGGAGAATGCAATCAGGGTTCCGGCGGCCGCGCTTCAGGGTTCTGCCACGGCCGGCTACACGGTCCTCATTCTCAACGAGAACGGCAGCACCACCACCGTGGACGTGACCGTTGGGCTGGTCACCACGTCGATGGTTGAGATCAAGTCCGGACTCTCCGTGGGTCAGACGGTCGTAACCGGAACTGCATCGGCGCGCACGGGAACCACGACTACCAGCGGCGGCGTCAACGTCCAGTCGCTCACTGGCGGCGGTGTCACCGGCGGGTTCGGGCGATGAGCGCTTATCCGACCGAGGCGATCATCACGCTGGATGACGTCAGTCGCATCTACGACACGGGCAAGGTCCAGGTGCCTGCTCTGGTGGACGTAACTCTGGATGTCGCCGGAGGCGAGTTCCTGGCGATCGTCGGCCCGTCCGGGTCCGGCAAGTCCACGATGATGAACATCCTCGGCTGTCTCGATCGGCCGACGTCCGGCCGCTACATCCTGGACGGCCAGCCGGTCGACGAACTCGATGACGACGGCCTGGCCTTCGTCCGTTCCAGATCGATCGGCTTTGTGTTCCAGAGCTACAACCTGTTGCCCAGGACGAGCGCCCTTGAGAACGTGGCCACGCCACTCATGTACCAGGGAGTACCCAAGAAGGAGCGGCTGCGCAGAGCTCAAATGGCACTGGAACGGCTCGGGCTGGACGACCGGGTACATCACGTGCCTTCGGAACTGTCCGGCGGGCAGCAGCAGCGAGTTGGGATTGCCCGGGCACTCGTGACCGAGCCGGCTCTCTTGCTGGCCGACGAGCCTACGGGAAATCTCGATAGCCGCTCCGGTGCCGAGGTTATGGGTCTGTTCAGGGATCTGCATGCCCTCGGTCGGACCATCGTCTTGATCACTCACGACGCCGAAGTTGCGGCCGCGGCAGATCGGGCCGTCTACCTCCGCGACGGGCAACTCGTACGGGGTCTTCCCGCATGAGGCCGCTCGACCTGATCGGCCTGGCATTATCGCGTCTCACGACCGGCAAGCTCCGGACCGCGCTGACGATGCTCGGCGTGGTCATCGGTGTTGCGTCGGTTGTGGCTCTGGTAAGCGTCGGTCAGGGAGCCACGAAGGGCATCAGCGACCGTCTGCAATCGCTCGGCACAAACCTCATAACGGTCAGTGCGGGAGCGACGCGAACCGGCGCGACGCGCGGCGCAGCGGGTTCGGCCACGACACTCACCGTCGCCGACGCCGACGCGCTCGCGACCCTGGACGGAGTCCAGGCTATCGCCCCGCAGCTGACGACCAACAAGCTGGTCGTGGTCGGCAGTCAGAACGAAACCGCCCGAGTGATCGGCTCGACACCGGGCTACCTATCGGTTTTCGCATACCAGATGTGGGTTGGCTCATTCCTCACGCCGGCCTCGGTTGATCACAGCCTCCGTGTGGCTGTGATCGGGGCAACTACCGCCGACAACCTCAGCCTAACGAGCGCCTCCATCGGAACGACGATCTTCATCGGCGGCCTGCCCTTCGACTTGATCGGCATCTTGCAGCCGAAGGGCGGCACGGCGACGGCGGACGACCAGGTCCTCATACCGCTCTCGACGGCCCGCGAGTTGTTTGTCGGGAGCGACAGCGTCTCCTCGATCGGCCTGAGCGCAACCAGCCAGGATGCGATCGCCACCGTCTCCGCCGAAGTCACTTCGACTCTGGAGCAGCGCCACGGGATTACCGACGGTGTCGACGACTTCTCGTTGACGACTCAGGCCCAGCTGCTGGGCACGGTCAGTTCCGTGAGCGACGTTCTGACCTTGCTGCTGGCCGGCATCGCGTCCATCTCGCTGCTGGTCGGCGGCATCGGGATTATGAACATCATGCTGGTCTCGGTTCGTGAGCGGACGCGTGAGATCGGCATTCGCAAGGCCATCGGGGCACGGGGGAGGGATATCCTCTCGCAGTTCCTGGTTGAGGCTCTCGCGCTCTCTCTTGCGGGCGGCGTCATCGGCATCGGCGTCGGGGTGG
>DASVJA010000056.1:0-1577 GCA_036386115.1 Candidatus Limnocylindrales bacterium | reverse complement strand
TAACGAGGGCGCGAGTCGGCGACCCAGAGCCGGCCGACCTCCGCGAGGACGGCGGCGATCGTGAGTTCCGGCCGGACCGTGCTTGGCGCACGGGGCTACTTACGGGCCAGCGGATCGGCCGGCGGATTTGCACCTCCGGCCGCCGATTCGCGCGCCCGCGCGATCTCGAGGCGGACCCGGTAGTCCTCGATGCGGCGCTGCACGCGGCACTCGACTCGGCCAGCTCGTG
Organism: Candidatus Limnocylindrales bacterium; assembly: GCA_036386115.1. GTDB lineage: Bacteria > Chloroflexota > Limnocylindria > Limnocylindrales > CSP1-4 > Fen-1039. Next base: position 1,348 of record DASVJA010000056.1, on the reverse strand, counting down.
TTCCTTGAGCGAGCTTCCTACCCAACGCCCTACTCGATCCGCCAGGCGAGCCGTATCCGTCCGCTGATTGACAAAGCCCACCGTGCACCCAACCGTGACCCTGCCGCGTCCCGCGGCGTCCGACCTGTCGCCGATGGCGATGTGGAGGCGGAGGTAGGTCCGAACCGATTGCGGGCATCAGTGCGTGCCGCGATCACCTGTGGAGGCAGATCGATCATGAAGCGTCCTGCGCTCGCTCTATCGGCGGGCATCCTGATGATGGCGCTCTTGCCGGGCTCGACGCTGGCGACCTTCATCGGCACCGTCGATCAGGAGAACACCGTCATCAGCAACGGCGGCACCAATTCATCCCAGCCCCTCGCTCAGACCTTCACGGCCGGCAAGACTGGGTTACTGACTCAGATCCAGCTGTCCATGAGGGCTACCGGCGGCGACATTGGCCTCCAGATCGAGGCGACAACGGGTGGGCTCCCCAACGGAACCGTGCTGGCGACCACTGTGCACACATCGCCGTCCAACATTTCCGGTTGGTGCGCCTTCTCGCTCGCATCGCCGATACCCGTGATCGCCGGAACGAAGTACGCGATCGTCTTCGACATGAGCCCTCTGACCGGCGTGCCGACCGCAGATAGTTCTGGCAACACGTACCCGGGCGGCCAGGCTCTGCTCAAGAGCGGGTCGACCTGGGGCGCCGTCAATGGGCTCGTTCTCGACTGGGACTTCAAGACCCTGGTCGACCCCCAGACCACCACGCTCCACTGGGACAAGACTTACATCTACGCGGGCACGACCACGCCGCTCACTCTGACCGAGACGGTCGTCTTCCCGGGCTTGTTCGACCCCTTGATCGAATCAGTTGCCCTGCCGTCCTGGTTCACGGTGACGGGGGTCGCCTGCTCGTCCCAGATCGCAGGCGGCGACTGCATCGTGGCGAATGTCGCGCCCGGCTCCAGCATGGCCGCAACGTCCAACGGGGACCCGGTCGTCGTGACGTTGACCGGAACGGCCTCGCCGGCCCTGGGGGCAGCCGGGACTGCCGGCGCGGGCCGGGCTGAAGGATGCATGCAATACACAGAGTCGCAGAATATCTGCGTCACCGGCCAGGCAAACGTATCAGTCCTGGCGATTGGGGCCACACCCCCGCCAACCACTACGGACAGCTCTCTGCCTACGAACGCACCGAACTCTTCCATCTTGTGGCTGTCCATCGGATTGATCGGGTTCCTGGGCACAGCGCTCCTGCTCTTCGGCCGGCGGCAGCGGCTTACCCGGTAAATCCACTCGACTCAACAGCGCCGCCGGTTGGCGGCCGAGTCCGATACCAAAGCCGACGGGGCCACGACTTGTT
>DASVJA010000055.1:0-16416 GCA_036386115.1 Candidatus Limnocylindrales bacterium | reverse complement strand
ATCGGGATGTGGGATGTAGTCGTCGAGCGGGTAGATAGCTCGGCCACCCGGAGCCATCACGGAGAGCGCCCAGACCGCCAGCTCGATCGCCCAGGGGTTCCGGTTGGTGAGCCTGTGGTCCACCCTAACCTGCCGAGAATTCGGGGAGAGCGTGATCCGCATCTCCTTCTCGATCTTGTTCGGCGCGTCCACGGTCCGGAGCGTGAGGGTTGAGCCGTCCCACTCGTTTTGGACTGGAACGTTGTCCGGCGTGTAGGTTCGCTTGGAATCCTCGGGCGCGTGCCAGAGACGATGGCCGCCGTAGGAGTGCCACTCTGAGCCACCGGAGCGGCCGAGCCTCGACTCATCGTTCTGGAAAAGGTTCTGCCCACCGATGAATCCGCACCGGATGATCCGGGGGCCGACGTCCGTTGTGACGATCACTTCGATCTGATCATTGGCCAGACGAACGCAATTGGGCCATCCGCCGTACTCAACGATTTCCATCAAGGCTTGGAACTCCCAAAAATTGTCGCCGCGATCACTTCACGGCGGAGACGACGAAGCGTCTTCACCGCTGGATCTCCGCCCCGCCCAGACAGATCTTGAAGGCGGGCACACTCTCCGAAGAGCATGTCGTAGGTCCTGTGATTGGCCTCGATTGGTTCGTATCGCTCGTCGCGGAGCCTGGCTATTCGTCTGGCAGCGTCTGCCATGGTGGCGTAGCCACCGGCCGCTTCTCCGGCCGCGACTGCCGCAAACATACACGCCCGGAGGGCAAGTGTCTGGGCCGAAGCCGCGATCCGGAAGGTACTGCCTGTACCGATTGAGTACCGCGGCTCAGACACTGCCCATACGGCGTTACAACCGTTATCAGCGGCGCTGCCCGTAGTAGGCGTCCGGGCCGTGCTTCCGGCTGTAGTGCCGGTCAAGTAGGTACTGATTCACCGGCTCGCAATCCGGCCTAAGCGCGAGAGTCCGCGAAGCCATCGCCGCAACCGCCTCAAGAGCAGTCGCGTTGTCGGCCGCCTCGCGGGCGTCCTTCCCCCACGTGAACGGACCATGCGAAGCCACGAGAGCCGCAGGCATCTCCGTTGCATGGAGACCGAGCCGCTCCAGGGTCTCGACAATAACGACGCCGGTCTCGGCCTCATACTCGCCGGCGACCTCGCTCTCCGAGAGCTGGCGCGTGACCGGTACCGAGCCGTGGAAATGATCGGCGTGCGTGGTGCCGAACGGAGGTATGGAGCGACCGGCCTGGGCCCAGGCCGTGGCCGCGGTGGAGTGCGTGTGAACCACGCCGCCAATATCCGTCAGACGACGATAGAGGAGCAGATGCGTGGGAGTGTCCGACGAAGGCCGAAGATCTCCCTGCACGATGCTGCCGTCCTCAAGCGAGACGACCACCAGGTTCTCCGGCCGCAGATCATCGTAAGGTACCCCGCTGGGCTTGATGATCATCACGCCCGCCGCACGATCAACGCCGCTCGCGTTGCCGAACGAGAGAGTGACCAGGCCAGCCTTCACCAGGGCGAGATTGGCCCTCCACACCGAATCTCTCAGTTCGGGGAACAAGATCGACGACAATTCCGGCCTCCCAGTCGCAATCGAACGGCGCTATCGCAGTCCGTGGGCCAGATGGTAGTAGGCCTCGTTCCAGCGCAGTTCCTTCTTGAAACCGGCCACCGTGGTGTCAGCGTCGATCACGAGGAACTCGCTACCGGTCATCTCGGCGAAATCGGCGATGACCTCAGTATCCAGAGCCTTGCTCAGGACGCTGTGATGCGAGCCGCCGGCCATCAGCCAGGCTTCGGCCTCGGTGGTCATGTCCGGGCGAGGCTTCCAGACCGCCCGCCCGACCGGAAGCTTAACCATCGGCAGGTCCGGCGCAACGATGTCAATCTCGTTGACGAGGATGCGGAATCGATCGCCCATGTCCATCAGGGCCGCGACCACTGCGGGTCCGGACCCCGCGTTGAAGACGAGTCGAACCGGGTCACTCCTCCCACCGATCGATAGCGGGTGGATTTCGCACGAGACTTTGCCGTCCGCGATGGAAGGGCAGACCTCCAGCATGTGAGCGCCCAGAACCTTGGGGCCGGCCGGATCCATGTGATACGTATAGGTTTCCATGAATGAGGTGCCGCCGGGGAGGCCCTTGTCCATGACCTTCATCACGCGGACCAGTAGTGCCGTCTTCCAGTCGCCTTCGGCCCCGAAGCCGTAGCCGTCGGCCATCAGCCGCTGCGCCGCAATTCCGGGCAACTGCTTGAGGCCATCGAGGTTCTCGAACGTGTCCACAATGGCCCCGAAGCCGCCCGCCACCATGAACTCGCGCAGCGCGATTTCGATGCGCGCCGCCTCGCGAAGCGACTCGCGGTCTGAGCCGCCCGGACGCAGCGATGGCGCCATCTCGTAGGTGGCCTCGTAGACCTCGAGGAGAGCGTCGATCTTCGAGGCGGCAACGGCCCGTACGGCGTCGCTGAGTTCGCCCACGCTGTAACCGTTGACCGTGACCCCGAACTGAATCTGAGCGGCGACCTTGTCACCCTCGGTGACCGCAACATTGCGCATGTTGTCGCCGAACCGAGCGACCTTGAGGTGCTTGGCCTCGTGGTACCCGCAAGCCGCTCTCGTCCACGCGCCGATCCGACCCCGAACGCCTTCATCCTCCCAGTGACCGGCCACGGTCTTGCGGCGCAGTCCCAGGCGGGCCTCGATATGGCCCATTTCGCGGTCACCGTGGGCGGCCTGGTTGAGGTTCATGAAGTCCATATCGATCTCGCCCCAGGGGAGATCTCGATTGAACTGGGTGTGGAGATGGAGCAGTGGCTTGCTCAGGGCCTGAAGGCCCGCTATCCACATCCTTGCCGGCGAGAAAGTGTGCATCCAGGCGATAACCCCGACGCACTTGTCGCTGGATCCAGCCTCTACACATGCGGCCAGAATGGCATCCGCGTTCTTGACGACGGGCTTCCACACCACCTTGACCGGGATTGCGCCCGACGAGTCAAGACCGGCAGCAATCGCCCGAGAGTTTTCTGCCACTTGTCGGAGAGTCTCTTCTCCGTACAGATCCTGACTTCCTGTGAGGAACCAGACTTCGAACTCGCCGAGTGCCTTCACCTGACTCCTCCAGCTAACTAACCCTTGCGGTGCCCGGGCCGGTCGATGACGTTCATTGCGACGCTCACTCCATCGCGACGTCCAGACCGAATCGCCTGATCCTGCGTCTATGATCCGACAGATGTTATCGTTCCCGGGAACGATACCAGGAATGGGGCGCGGTTACACTAGGACCTTGGAAATTCGCCCGGCGATTGGCGGAAATCCTAATCGAGGAGACACTCCTGTTGGAAACCACTAAGCGACTGACGATCCGCGACGTAGCCGCCGCCGCAGGCGTCTCCACCCAGACCGTCTCGCGCGTCCTCAACGACAGGCCGGATGTCGCCCCCGAGACGATGAGTCGCGTCCGCGAAGTTATCAGGAAGACGGGCTACACGCCGAACATGCTCGCCCGGAGCCTGATCCAGGGCCGCAGCCACGTTCTGGGCGTGGTGGCGTCCGGGATCGAGTACTTCGGACCCTCTCGAATTATCACGGGAATCGAGCGGCAAGCCGACGCAATGGGCTACTCAATCACCCTGAGCCTGATTCTCGAACCTCAGACGGAAGATGTCGAGCGCATCCTGCACGGCCTGCGGGCGCGGCAAGTTGACGGCGTCGTCTGGGCGATCCCGGAGATCGGCAAGAACCGCGCCTGGTGCCGACGCCAGAGTTCGCGCCTGCCGGTGCCGGTGGTTCTCGTCGGCGGCATGACCGGGAGGGCCTACCTGCCGTCGATCGGGATCGACAACGAGACGATCGGGCGAATGGCCACGGATTATCTGATTGCGGGCGGGGCCAAGAGGATCGGCATCATCACAGGCCCATCAAGCTGGTCGGAGGCCGGCGAGCGGCTCCGCGGCTGGCGTCAGAGCCTCGAGGGTCACGGTTTGAGCGCTCCCGACAGCCTCGCCGTCGAAGGAGACTGGACGGCATCGAGCGGCGAGCGCGGCCTGGCCGAGCTTCTCGACAGGCACCCGGAGATTGATGCCGTCTTCGCCAGCAACGACCAGATCGCCCTGGGCGTTCTACAGGAAGCGCATCGACGTGGCAAGAAGATCCCGGACGAGATCTCCGTGATCGGCGTAGACGACATCGAAGAGGCGGCTCACTTCTGGCCGCCACTCACGACACTTCGCCAGCCGCTCTACGAATCCGGCGTGCTGGCCGTCCAGGAAGTCGACCGGCTGATTGGACGGGATCAGCCGGCCCGCCCTTCAACCGACCTGGCGCTCGATACCAAGCTCTTCACTCCCGAGCTCATCGTTCGTGCGAGCAGCCGCCCGGTCTTCCCCACCACCTAGGCGGCGCCCACAACGGGGGCAGCTATAGGTAGACAGCAGGCGAGCCAGTGGGAAACCCACTGGCTCGACCGTTTGTCCCAGAATTGGGTGGCTATCGTCCCAGGGATCGATCCACGGAACGACGCCCTGCCGACTAGGCCTTGGAGGACCCGCCGGCCCAGATGCTCCGATTGACGACGTTCTCGAGCCGCTCCTGGCCACCGGAGATGGGCTTGGGGTCGATCGCGCCGGAGGCCACCTTGGCCTCGAGGTCAACGAGACTCATCTTCCCGCTCATGATGGCCTTGCCGAGCTCGCCGTCCCAACCCGCATAGCGAGCGTCCTTGTTCGCCGAGAGCTCACCGCGCTCAACGAGGTCGGCCGCCACCACCAAAGCCTGGGCAATCGTGTCCAGACCGCCGATGTGGGCGTAGAACAGGTCCGTTCGGTCGCTGCTCTGGCGACGCAGCTTGGCGTCGAAGTTGAAGCCACCGGGCGCGATGCCGCCGGACTTGAGAATCTCGTACATCGGTCCGACGAGATCCTCAACCGAGTTCGGGAACTGGTCGGTGTCCCAGCCGTTCTGCGGGTCGCCGCGGTTGGCGTCGATGCTGCCCAGGGCTCCGGCCGCGACTGCGGTCGCAACTTCGTGGTGGAAGCTCTCGCCCGCCAGCGTGGCGTGGTTGGCCTCGATGTTGAGGAGGAACTGACCCTCGAGGCCGTTCCGGGCCAGGAAGCCGAGCACGGTGGCGGCGTCGTGGTCGTACTGATGCTTCGTCGGCTCCATCGGCTTGGGCTCGATGAGGAGCTGGCCCTTGAACCCGATCTTGGCCTTGTGCTCGGCGACCAGATGCAGGAACCGGGCGAGCTGAGCGCCCTCACGGCGGAGGTCGGTATTGAGAAGCGTGTCGTAACCCTCACGACCGCCCCACAGCACGTAGTTTTCGCCACCCAAACGAAGGGTGACTTCCATCATGTGCTTGACCTGGGCGGCGCCGTAGGCGAACACCTCCGGGTCTGGATTTGTGGACGCACCACCCTGGAAGCGGCTGTGGGAGAACAGGTTGGCCGTGCCCCAAAGGAGCTTGACGCCAGTCCGCTCCTGATAGCCCAGCGCATCGTCTGTGAGGGCGTCGAGGTTGGCTCGGAACTCGGCGAAGTTCTTTCCTTCCGGCGAGACGTCGACGTCGTGGAAGCAGTAGAAGGGCGTGCCGAGCTTGGAGAAGAACTCGAACGCGTCGGCCATCTTGAGGCGCGCGGCCGCCATATCGTCGCCGGACGCGACAGTCCAAGGCCGATCAAGCGTTCCGCCGCCGAACATGTCCTTGCCGTCCCAGGCAAACGAATGCCAGTAAGCGACGGCCGGCCGGAGATGGTCCTCCATTCGCTTGCCGAGAACCATGCGATCCGGCTGATAGACCTTAAACGCAAGGGGGTCGGTGGAGCCGAGGCCCCCAAATGGGATCCGACCCGGGACCTTGCTGAAGAACTCTTCGGTCACCTTGTGATCTCCTTTATCGCAGTCGGCGGCATGCCAATCCGTGAGACGCAATGATACGGTCGCGGGCGGTCAAGAGCCGGAATATTAGCTCGTCTCGGCTCCAGTCGTCGGTACCGGCCCGCAGCCCAAGACCGAGCCCATCTCGATGCCTGACTTGGCCCACGACAATCGCGACCAGCCTTCCGGGATAGGCCCGGCAACCGTCCGATCGGGCAGGCCGGCCGGTCCCTTGGGCAGTTGCGCGCTGAGCATCTACCGGCCCAACGAAGAGCCCGAGCGCTCACCAGCGGGCATCATCGCTCCTTATGGACTTGATAGCCATCCTTCTCGGCGTCCTTCTCGTGGTTCTGGTCCTCTGGGACCTGTTCGAGACTATCGTCGTGCCGCGCCCCACACCAGGCTGGTTCCGCATCGCCCGGTATGTGGTGCGAGGTTTCTGGAGACTCTTCCGCGCGGCAGGAACCAGAGGAGGCGGCCCGCGACGAGACACGCTGCTTGGTCTCTATGCGCCATTCGCGACCCTGGCCTTACTGATCTCCTGGCTGACGAGCCTGATCGTCGGCTACGGCCTGATCCTGTATGCCATCAGAGGGCAGCTGAGTCCCAGCCCCACGAACCTCGCCGAAACCACGTACTTTGCCGCCAGCTCCGTTCTGACGCTTGGTTCGGCCGATGTCGTCGCCTCCGGAGAGGGAGCACGGCTCATTGTCGTGGTTGCCGCCGCGACCGGGCTGGGAGTCGTGGCGCTGGTCGTGACGTTCCTCTTCTCGCTCTACGGGTCATATCAACGACGCGAAATGCGAGTCGTCACTCTCCAGGCAGCGGCCGGCGCGCCTCCGTCCGCGATCATGCTGCTGGAGACATATGCGAGGTTGGACCTCGCGGCGGGCCTGCCCGCTCTCTTCGCCGACTGGAAAGTCTGGGCGGCCGAGGTCCTGGACACTCACGTGGCCTATCCCCTGCTGGGCTTCTTTCGCTCAAGCCACGACAACCTTTCCTGGGTCAGTTCCCTGGGCACGGTTCTGGATGCGGCCAGCCTGGTTCTTACAACCATCGAGAGAGTGCCACGCGGCGAGGCCGAGCTCTTCAGGCGAGTGGGCGCTCATCTAGTGGAAGACATCGCCAATCTCGGCTTTCGATCCGGCGTCGCGCGGCCGCAATCAAGCGAACTCCATTCCGGCCTGGACCGCGCCGCGTTCGCCGAGGCGTGCCACCGGCTCGCTGTGGCGGGCTATGTCCTGGCACCCATCGACGAGGCGTGGCCGCAATTCGAGGCCGCTCGGTCCGCATACGTCACCGGCCTGGAGGGCATGGCCGCCTACTGGGCCACCCCTGCGAACTCGTGGCTTGACTCCGGCGCGGTCCTGCGGTCGCCGGCACATACCCCGGAGGATTGAGCCGACCCATTCTTCGGCGACTTGCGCCGGGCCGACTACTCTAGGACCACGCAGCCTCCGGACCGCGGCTGCCGCCGGCCGCCCGGCCGCTTGGAGTGCAACATGGCAAAGACGAGGCGAATCGGCATCCTGACCGCCGGGGGTGACAGCCCGGGCTTGAACGCTGCAATAAGGGGACTCGGCAAGGCGGCCATCGGCCAATACGGCATGGAGGTAATCGGCTTCCGCGATGGCTTTCGCGGACTCGTCGAAGACCGGTCGGTGTCGCTCCATCGGAGACTCTCCGGGATTCTCACCATCGGCGGCACGGTCCTCGGCACGAGCCGCGACAAGCCGCACCGCATGCTGGTTGACGGTCAGACCGTGGACATGACCGGGGCCGTACTGGCCACTTACGAGAAGCACCAGCTCCACGCCCTCGTCTGCCTGGGCGGCGGCGGTACGGCCAAGAACGCACTCCGGCTCGTGAAGGCCGGACTCAATGTAATAACCCTGCCGAAGACCATCGACAACGATGTCGTGCACACAGACACGGCCTTCGGGTTTGCCACGGCGCTGGACATCGCCACCGAAGCAATCGACCGGCTTCACAGCACCGCCCACAGCCACCACCGAATCATCGTCGTGGAGATCATGGGTCACCGGGCAGGCTGGCTGACCCTCGGCGCCGGGCTCGCCGGAGGCGCCGACGTAATTCTGATTCCGGAGATCCCCTACTCCGTGCAGTGCATCGCCGACGCAATCGGACGGCGAGTCCGCGCCGGATCCAACTTCAGCATCGTCGCGGTGGCAGAAGGCGCCAGGAGCCCCGAAGACACAGAGGCGCTCCGGCAGGCCGAAGCCCGCAAGCGAAGTGCCTCAACCAAGGAGGAGATAGCGGTGGCCGTCGCCGAAGTCGCGGCCGTTGAGGCGGCTCACGCCAACAACACCATTCGACTCGCGGCCCAGCTTGAGGCCCTGACCGGGCTCGAATCGCGCGTCACTATCCTCGGACACGTCCAGCGCGGCGGTATCCCGTCGGCGGCCGATCGCCTGTTGGCAACGAGGCTCGGGAGCGCCGGGGCGGACCTGATCGACGCAGGCGTGTTTGGGGTGATGGTGGCGGCCCGCGGCGAGAGCACGGAGCCTGTGCCGCTGGACCAGGTGGCCGGTCGGCGCAAACTCGTCCCTGTCGATCACCCGTGGATCCAGGCCGCGCGGCACGTGCGGACATCGCTCGGCGATTAAGCGAGGAATGGCTCAAACCGACTTTGCCAACCCAGCCGGGCGCGGCATCGAAGCGGGCGGCCCGAGATAGCTTTCCCTCAATCCGCCAGTATCGACAACGATGTTCTGAAGCACGACCGTGGGGTCCACCATCCAGAACCTCAGGACGTGATGACCCGCGGTCGAGATCTTGTGCGTCGTCGATGTGAGATTCACGTTGTTGGACGTGTTCCGCTGCCACTGGCGGTTCATCACCGCGTCCGCCGCGCCGGTGGCCGTGGCAATGTTGACGATTTGCGGGGCGTCGTTATCGATGGAGACCGCGTATCGGAGTCCGCCGTTTGCCAGGACGTCGTTGCGTGGCGAGAGGTAGACGCAGACCGTCACCAGCCCCGTCGTGAAGAGCGTCAGGTCGTACTCGAGCCGCGGGCTGCCTCCTCCGGCAGTCACCGGCTGAGCGGTCTGCGGGAACGGCTCGATCCCGTCGCCCGTGCGGCCGATCCCTACGATCTTCCGCCAGCGGATGCCGGCCGAACTCACCGCCCGGCTGTACGCGTCCGCCGGCACCGAGATATAGCCGCCGGCCTCGACCAAACCAGTCGGCATCGATCGCCCGATTCCTGGGTTCTCGAGGATCGCCTCGACCGTCACCGTCTTCCCGCCCGGACCACCGACGGTGATCGGCGCTCGCGTGTTGCCCTTGGGTGCCCGGCTCCAGTCGATCGACACCGTCACGCGGACCTGGTCCGTGACCCGGCCCCGGCCGGGGCCGACGATCACCCACGGCCGGCCGGCCTCGATCTTGAAGTCGAACGGGACGGAGCCACGGTTGAAGATGTCGATGTACTGGGCCGGTGCCGTCTGGTAGGGGCTGAAACTCGGCAGAACCGCGGGGCCGGCTGCATGCGGCCACCACTGGTCGGAGCCGTCGATCGCCACACCCATGTCCGCCAACGCAGGCAGGCCGATCCGCCTCACGGCCGGGAAAACGACATCGGTCAGGGCTTTGTTACTCAGCTCCGGCTGCTGCCACGGCGCATTCGGGCCGTAGCGAGCCACGTCGCCGTAACCGATGTGCGGCTGGAGCTGCCAGCCACGCCACTTTCCGCCGGCGAGTTCGTTGTTGTAGTAAGCGCCCATGGCCTGGTCGTCGGCAAAGCGCGCCTCGGCCACGTCCGCCAGTCGGTTCGTCGCGGCCCGACCCTGTGAGGCGTAGAAGAGATTGTTGAACTCCGCATTCCTCAGCGCGTAGAGGTTCGCCGTCGCATCGACCTGGTAGCGCACGAGTTCGTAGTAGGCGTCCCGTTTATACGCCGGTAGCCGGTCCCCTATCCGATCGGCCTTTGCCCGCAGCCGTGCCCATTCCGCCGTAACCCGGTCGAGCTCCCGATAGTTGTTCAAGCTGTACGGGCCGGCCTGGTCGTCGTAGACGACGGCCGCTTCGTCTGTCGACAAGTCCCTGGCCGGATCGAGGCTGATCTTGCGGTTGAGTAGCTCGGGCTTGCGGCGGCCCTGCAGCCGGCCGTACGTGGTGAGAACGTCGGCGATCGCGGCAGCGTACTTCGCCCCAAAGTTCTGGGCCGCGTATCCGAGCTCCCAGGCAGCCAGGTTGCCCGACGAGAGGGCGTCGGGGTCCCAGGCGTAATCGAGAGCGAACTGCAGCGCTGCTTCCGAGTTCTTCATGTCGCCGGCATTGAACATCCACAAGCGATCGACGCCGTACGCATAAGCGGCGTGGAGCTGCTCCCACGTATTGGCCAGGTTTACCGTGTCCACCCACTTGTGGTTGCGGCCCAGGCCGACATAGTCGAACCGCGCATACCTACTGTGACCAGGCCATCGATGCCCTGGCCCACCAGCCGCTCGATGCCCTCGGTCCAGTACTGCTCCAGGGCTGCGGGGTTGCGGCGGTAGCTCCACTCGCCGATTCCGCCGTAAGGGTCGCTGCCCGCGGTGGCAAAGCGGTTCCACTCTTCAATGCCGCGCATCATCGGCGCCTCATGCGAGGTTCCAATGAGGACGCCGTATCGGGTGGCGGTGGCGTGGTTCTCCGGATCGTCGAGAGCGAAGGCCCGGCCCCACGTCGCCGGCCACAGGTAGTTGCCCTTGAGCCGGAGCAAGGCCTCGAAGACCTTCTCCCAATAGTGGTGATTCAGGCCATCCGGGTGGCCGGGCGCGAGACTGGGTCCAAAGGTCGCGGGCGCCCAGGTTCCGGTATCGGGGTTCTCGTCGTTGATGAAGAGGCCGCGGTACTTCACCGCCGGCGTGCCCTGGCTGTGGCGGCCGGGCAGGACGTAGAGCTGTTTGCGATGCTGCGGCTCAACATCGTCCCAGTAGTGCCACGGCGAGACGCCGGTCTGCCTGGAGACCTCGTAGGCACCGTATATTGTGCCCCGGTGGTCGCTGTCGGCGATGACGAGCGCCCGCCCGACGCCCGGCATTGGGTCTTGCACAACTTGCTGGAGGGATGTTTCCCACTTGCCGGCGATCTCGCTCACGTCGATCTTGTGCGCGGCGATGAGCCGGTCGATCAACGGGCTCCTGCCGACCGTCCCGACGATGACGGCGTCGCCCACCGTGGGGTCATCGAGCGACATCGCCGGCCGGACGCCGGTCACACTCTCGATGTCTGCCTGGAGATCGCCTACGACTCGGATGACGCCGGGGAAATCGGACGAACTGACGACGAGCGCCGCCGCCCGACGGCCCGCGACGAGCGGGAAACGATCGGGCGCCGCCACTGTTGTTACGAATGCAGCGCCGGTGTCGAGGGTATCGCCAAGTAACGAAGGGGCCCGACTCCCCCGCAGGCCCTGTCCGGCCCGTCGCCCGATCTCCTTCATTGGATGCCTCTTCGCCTGATCAGGTCGGTGGCGCCAATTCTAGTTTCGCACGCACAACGCCACGAATATCCGCTTTGACGTACTTCATGACGGTCTTCGCGATCAGGATATTGCCAGGGGTTGACCTCGGTCTCCCAGCCGTCCCATCGAGGACCGCCGCGTCGTGGAGGAGAGGGTCGATCACCGCGCGAAGCTCGAATTCGCGCTCCACTCAGGAGCCGGGGCGCCTCGTTGGGATCGACGTCGGCACTAGCGCAGTAGCGTCAGGATGTTCTGCGGCGAAGAGTTGGCCTGGGAGAGGATCGCGATGCCGGCCTGCTGGAGAATCTGGGTCTTGGTGAATTTGACCATCTCCGCGGCCACATCGAGATCCCTGATGCGGGACCTTGAGGCTTCGAGGTTCTCCGACGCCACGCCAACGGCACTGATCGTGTGGGTAAGGCGATTCTGAGCCGCGCCGAGACTCGAAGCGAGGCCGTTGAGAGTGTCGATGGCCGCGTCTGATGCGGTTATGAGCGCCGAAGTCGAACTCTGCTGGCCGCTCGCCCAGTGGCCGGCATCGGCGGTGGCGTTGGCAAGGTTCGTGACCGCGGTATCAAAACCTGCGAAGGTGCTGGTCGTGGCATTGCCGAAGTTGACGCTCAGCGTGTCTCCGGCGTTGGCGCCTACCTGGAAGACCATCAGCCCACTACCGGCGCCTACGCCGGTGATGATCGTCTCGCCGTCGCCGCCACCGCTTGTGGCCGTGCCCGCGCTACCCGTGATCGTGGTCGAGTTGCTCGTGGAGGCGGCGTTGCCGTCGGAGGCTTCGAGGCCGAGACCACGCAGCACGTCGTCCGAGCCCTGTGCCGAAATGGTTCCGTTGAGATCTGTCCCCGTGTTGATCAGGCCCAGACCGTTGCTCCCCATCGCAGCAAAAATCGCCAGGCCGCTGGTGTTGATGGCATCGATGAGTGTCTGGAATGTCTCACCGGCGCTGAGGGTAAACGTCTGCGCGGCGGCGTTCTCGTCCGTAAGGCGAAGGGTCCTCGTCGAGGAACTCACGCCCGAGGTGATGATCGCCAAACCTGTCTGGAGCGCGCCGCCGGTGACGGCCGATAGATCGAGTCTGAAGCCCAGAGCATTGTTGTCGGTCAGAACGTTGTTCGTGTTGGTCAGGTTGTATGTGCCGTGGGTGACGTTGTTGGTCAAGGTGCCTGAGAACGAGCCCGCGCTTCCGTCGGCGCTGTCGACGATGCCGATTGCATCCATGGGGTTGTCGCTACCGCTTGTCGAGATGCCGAACGGCGCCGTAAGGCCAAGCCCAAAAACGACGTTGAATTGACCCGTGACTTCGATGGGCACGTTGCTGTTGGCACTGACTCCGGCGTTGGTAATGATCAACCCGTGGCTACCGACCGTCGCATGGACCTGGGCGTTGCCTATCACCGCCAAATGGTTGATGTTGTCGGCGACCTGCTGGAACGTCTCACCCGCCGTCAAGTTCACCAGGCTTTGGGTCCCGGCCGCGTCGGCAACAGTGAAGTGGTTGTTGTTGACCACATCGACGCCGACATCGTCATGGAAGCTGAGCATTATCAGGCCGGGCCCACTTACTGGGCCGGTGATGTGAGAGAGGTCCAGCTTGAAACCGCTGGTGGAATCCGTCAGCACGCCGCCGGTGTTCGTCAAGATTATGTTGGCATGGCTGGCGCCGTTGTCCCTGAGGCGGAAGATTGCCGAGCTTACGTCCGCGCCGACATCTGCCACCTCGAGGGTCCAGAGGTCGCCCGACACGCTGCCGGCGCTGCTGTTCGCCGGGTCCACGTAGCCGCTTGTCCCGAAGCCGACTGCGTTTAGGACGGCCGCCGTGAGCGGGCCGGTGGTGGCGTTGATAGAGCGGCCGCCGACGGTTGTAGTCCAGAGGCCGTTGACCGTGTCGTCGATCGCGGTGGAGCCGGTGATAGAGGCAGTGGTGTTGGCGTCGCCGACGGTGGAAGCGTGGCCCTCATTCGTGACCGCCAGGGTGTAGGAGCCGTCGGGCAGCATGCCGTTTGTGAAGGTGGTCACGACGCCATCGAGCCCGGCGCCGAGGTTGGATAGGCCGCTGATGCTGCTGGTCGGGGTGGTGCTGGTGAGCAAGCCGTTGGCCGCGCTGTCGATGGCGGTGCCGGCGGTGAGTGTGCCGCCCTGGGCGACCGTCCCCACCCCCTGAGCGGCCATGCCGTTGAAGCCGATCGTGGCTGGCTGACCCGGCGTTGGGGCACCCGCGGCGCCGGAGAGGTCCGTCGCCAACTCGGTGGCGGTCTTGGCCACGTCCCCCACGACGGAGATGCTTACGCCCAGCTGACTGAAGTCGATCGTCTCGGTCCCCGTCAAGCCGATCGCAGATAGCGTCACCGTCTGGCTGGCCGAGCCACGAGTCATCGTCAGTTGGTCTGGACCCGCGGAGTTGCTGAGGGTATAGGTCGAGCTGGCCATCGCACCCGAGACGTCGATGGCGGCGATGACCGCGTTATGCCCGGTGTTGAGGGACTTGCCGATAGTGAGCGTCCCGCCTGCGAGTGGGGTCCCCGCGGAGCTACCCGTCAGGAGCGAAATGCCGTTGAATTTCGTCGTGGTTGCCAGCCGATTGATCTCGTCGTGGAGGGCCGAGACCTCGATGCTGATGCTCGCGGCGTCAGAGGAGCCGATCGTGGCGTTGGCCGCCTCGACGCTGAGTTCGCGGACGCGCTGGATCATCGAGGTGATCTCGGTGAGGGCTCCCCCGGCGGTCTGGACCATAGACACGCCGTCCTGAGCGTTGCGCTGGGCTTGATTGAGCCCGGTGACCTGCGACTGCATCCTCTCGCTGATGGCCAGGCCGGCCGCATCGTCGGCGGCGCGGTTGATTCGTAGGCCGCTGGAGAGCGACTCGACGCACCTTGAGAACGCGCTCGAAGTAACGCCCAGATTGCGCATCACGCGCAGAGCGTTGAGGTTTGTGTTGATGGTTATGGCCACTGTCGGTAGGCCTCCCGCCTAGGTTTCACCCAGCATCCTTGCCGGCGCCGACAGTCGCGATGGCGAGCCCACTTGCGATGCGCGAGGCGTAGCGGAATGCACGCGCCACCTTGTTCCGTCGACGCGTAGGTTGTCGGACCAGCCTCGCCACTCTTGAGGATGACGTTGACGAGTGAGCGCCCGTCCGACGGTCTGGCTGGACGCGCGCCCGGCACAAAGGCGATCACCGGAATGGGGCCGAGCCACATTGCGGGCGAGATTTTGTCCTCATGCACCACACGCGCCTGATTCGCGGGGTATGCCGTCGAACCCTGAGGGTCCATTGTCGGACTGCGTGACCGCGGCCGAATGCCAGCGGACGACAACGGTTTGGCGCGTCTCCCGGAATCAGCGCCGCAAGCTCCCGACTGCCGAGACGGGTGGACCCCGCCTGGTCAGAGGTAGTCGATCTCGCTCGGATCCTGGCCCCAAATGCGGCCGCTCTCCAGGCCGCTGATCGCGGCCATTTCCTCGTCGGTCAACTCGAAGCCAAAGACATCGAGGTTCTGGTGGATTCGCTCGGGCCTGGTCGAGAACGGGATCGGAACCGACCCGCCCTGGATCTGCCACCTGAGGACAATCTGGCCGGGCGTGACGCCGTGCGCAGCGGCTGCACTCACGATGGCCTGCTCGGCGATGAATGCGTGGCCGCGTCCCAAGGGGCTCCAACTCTCGGTGGCAATTCCACGGTCGGCATCGAATCGCAATTGATCGGCATTGGGGAAGAGCGGGTGGCGTTCTATCTGGTTGATCGCCGGAAGCACTCCGGTCTCGCTCCAGAGTCGCTCGATGAACGCGGAGGTGAAGTTACACACACCGATCGTCCGCACGAGCCCCTTGTGGCGGAGTTCGATCATCGCCCGCCAGGTGTCGACGTACTTGTCGTACCCGGGGTTAGGCCAGTGAATCAGGTAGATGTCGACATAGTCCAGCCCAAGTGAGACTCGCGATCGATCGAAGGACTTGAGCGTCTCGGCGTACCCATGATCGCGACCCGGCACCTTCGTCTGAACGCGGATCTCCTCTCGCGGAACCGAGCTCCTGTTTACCGCCCGGCCGACGACGCCCTCTGTGCCGTATGCCTGCGCGGTATCGATCAGCCGGTAGCCGGCGTCGAGCGCCAACCCGTACAGCTCCTCGCCGCGCTTCTCGTCCACGCTGGGGTTACCAAAGCCGATCGCGGGGATGGTCGTTCCGTCGTTGAGTTCCCGAGTTGGTATCACCGTCACGTATTCCTACCTGTCGATTGGGCCGGGCGCCGAGTCGTGGCTGCGCCGTTCGACGACGACGTCTACCCACCGGGCGCTGGCGTTGGTGACCGGATGCAGCGCGCCGACAAGTTCGACCCTGGTCTGGGTTTCGCGTTCCGCGCATGAGCCGCCGACCCACAAGTCGATGGCTCCCGGCTCGACGGCACGAACCAGGTCGCGACCCGAAAACGCGACCCGGGTAGTGGGTACCGAGAACCGGACCACCGCAGCCTCTCCGGGCTCGAGTTCGACCCGGGCATAGCCGACGAGCTGGGCGACCGGCCGGGTCACGGAGGCAACCGGATCGTGCGCGTACAACTGAACGACGTCGGCGCCGGAGCGCGACCCGGTGTTGGAGGCCAGGACGCTTACCTCGATCAGGCCGCCGGTCGGCACGCTGGACGAGGCCACTTGCAGGTCACTGTGGACGAAGGTGGTGTACGACAGGCCATATCCGAACGGTCGTGCCGGGACGGCATTGAGATTGGACACGGCAGACGGTCCACCCAGAAGCGGATGGAGGTAGGAATACGGCTGCGAGCCGGTGGCGCGCGGCAGGCTCACCGGCAGACGGCCCGAGGGATTGACTCGACCGCTGATGACGCCCGCGATCGCCGCCGCGCCCTCCTCGCCGGGAAAGAATGCCTGGACCACCGCGGAGCAGGCGTCAAGGGCCCAGCCCACGGCGTACGGACGGCCGGTCAGCAGAACGAGGATGACGGGCGTACCGGTTGCGAGAACCGCCTCGACGAGGTCACGCTGGACTCCGGGGAGCTCAAGACTCTCGGCGTCGCAGCCCTCGCCAGACGTACCACGCCCGAACAAGCC
>DASVJA010000054.1:0-2596 GCA_036386115.1 Candidatus Limnocylindrales bacterium | reverse complement strand
TGGTGGAGATGGGGGAGAGTTGAACTCCCCGTCCAGAAACCTTCGCCGGAGACCACTACGAGCGTGTCCGATGATTTGTCGTCGAGCGCCCGGACGGCCATCGGCAGTCTGCCGGACGCTCCAGTCACGTTCCCTTGCGGGCTTTAGTTCCGGCTACGCGACGCTACCCAGAACCGCACCTCCGCTGAATGACGCTTCCACAACCCACGGAGGTGAGGCTGCTTCCACGCTCACCTTACTGCCTAAGCAGCGAGGGCGAGAGTTGACTGGTTGTTGCCAGTTACTTCTTTTGGGCTCCTTTTTACGAGGCCTGGAGACCAACCTCGGCTCGCGTTCTCCGGTAGCCGGCCCCTGTCGAAACCACGCATCCCCACAGAGTCCTGTACCGAGCGCCGTGTGACGGCGCTCGCGGATTGTACTCCCGGTTGGCGCGGGGACCTAGTGGCCGGTCCGGGCCGCCCCACTCCCCTACCGGCCTCTGTCGCGCCCTCGCCCGGCGTCGGCCATTTCGCGGGCTATGTCTCGCTTGGCGTCGCGGTCGGCGATGTCGTTGCGGCGATCGTGCTGAAGCTTGCCGCGGCCGATACCCACTTCCACCTTAGCCCGGCCGCGCTCGGTGATGTACATCTTCAGCGGAACTAGCGTCAGGCCCTTGGACTTGGTCTTGAGAAGAAGATTCAGGATCTGGTCGCGGTGGATGAGCAGCTTGCGGTTGCGCTTGGGCTCATGGTTGTAGCGGTTGCCCGTGTCCCACGGCTGGATTGTGGCGCCGACAAGCCAGGCCTCGCCCTTGTCGATGCGGGCATAGGACTCGCTGAGGCTGACCTTGCCTGCCCGGATGGACTTGATCTCCGTTCCGGTCAGGACGATGCCCGCCTCAAAGGAGTCCTCGATCGAGTAGTCGTGGCGTGCTTTTCTGTTCTGAGCGACGGTCTTTTCCTGGCCCACGGGCGGGGGCTCCCAGACTTGTGCGAGGGTGGTGGAACGAGGGTAGCGGAACGGCGGCGTTTAGACGCACGAATGCCGGCCCACTGAGGACCGGCATTCGTCTGCGTTACCTACACCACCCGCCGGTGGCCGGTCTTAGAGTCCGGCTCCTAGCGAGGTGGTGCAGCGCATAGGCTCTATTGACACTGCACATCACCTCCTTTCGTTCCCGAACATCCTACCGAGGTGGCCGGAAAGACGCAATCGTTGTTTTGATGAGTTAAGGAGTACTAGTTGGGCCGGCCGTGGGGGCGCTGGTCGGGGTGCTGGTTGGGGCGCTGGTCGGGGTGCTGGTCGGCGGGAAGCCGAGCGCCGTCAGGCCTGCGTCCAGAACCGGGTCAGTGCCGGCACGGGCGTTAGATGAGTCGATCGGCACGTCCGGCTTGAGGCCTGCGCCGTTCTGGCCGTTGCCGATCCAGGTCTTGTTCGCGTCGGGAAGAAGCCACTTTGCGACAGTCAGGTGGATTCCGCCCATGTTGTTTGGCAGCGGCAGCCACTCCTGGACGACGCCCTTGCCGTAGGTCTTGGCGCCTATGAGCTTGGCCCGGCCGCGTGCCTGCAGTGCCCCCGCGAGAATCTCCGCCGCGGAGGCGGTATTGCCGTCCACGAGAACGACCAGATGGTAGGAGCTGTCCGTGGCTCGGCCGTCGGGCCGGGCCGTCACTTCGGTCAGTTTGCCGGCCGCATCCTCCTGCCAGACGATCGTTCCATTGGGTATGAACTCGCTGGCGATCTTCACGGCGTCGTCCACGTAGCCGCCCAGGTTGCCGCGCAAATCCATGATGATGTTCTTCTGGCCGGCGGTGATTGCGTTTGCAAGGGCCAGATCGAACTGGGAGCTGGCCGGCTGGTTCATGCCGTTGACTGCGATATAGGCGACCTGGCCGTTGGCGAGACTCTTGGTGACGACCTCGGGCAGGCTGAAGACTTTGCGGACTATCGTGAGGTCGATCGCCTTGCCTGCTCGAGTGAGCCCCAACACGACGGTCGTATCTTTGGGGCCCTTGATCAATGCGATTGCCTGGTCCTGCGTCTTGCCGTCGAGCGAGGCTCCGTCCACTGAGACGATCACGTCTCCTGCCTTCATGCCAGCGGCCTCCGCCGGTGAGTCGGTAATGACTTGCGCAACGGCGAACTCGCAGCCGTTTCCGATTGCCTTGCAGGCTTCATTGGATGTCGGGTCGATCCGTTGGAGCTTTGGCGCGACCCCGATCCCCTCAGTCTGGCCGCCGACACTGAGCAGCGAGTTCTTGAAGTCGTCGGGCGCCTGGTAGACGGACCAGGGGTCGTTGAGGCTCTTGATCATCCCGTCAATGGCGGCTTGAACGAGCTGATCCTGGGTGGGTTTGTTGTCCCCGGAGTAGCCGGCGTAGTCGCTCTGGATCAGCTGGTAGACGTCCCAGAAGGCGCTGAACCGCGACTCCTGGTCGGCCGGGGTGCCGGGCGTATTGGCAACATGGGAGCCGAGTGAGAAGCCGCCCACGAAGAGCGAAGTGGAGGCGAATAGGGCGACCAGGGCCAGACCGAAGCGCGACGGGCGCACGGTCCGGCGGCGACCGGGGGAGGCTGCGTTTGCCTCAGCGGTCGCCTTGAGGTCGTTCTTGAGGTC
>DASVJA010000053.1:0-21604 GCA_036386115.1 Candidatus Limnocylindrales bacterium | reverse complement strand
CAACCTTCCGCCCCGCCGCGTCGATGGTCATAAATCGGACCACGCACACCGCCACTTTGCTCCAGGACGGCCGGGTCCTGATTGCCGGCGGCGCCGGAGACTACGGATCCGTTTCGCCGGCTGAGTTGTACACGCCCTAGTGTCCCGATCCGGAAGTAGCCACACGGTTGTGCCCCTCGGCTTCTGTCAGGCTACTCACCTGGCTGGTATCCGGCGGGAAATCACCGCAGTCTTCGTCGTTTAGGCCTGGTAGTGGTGCCGGACGCGGATCCATGGTCGGCGGCCACCGTCGGCGAGCCTAACGGGCCCCTGAATGGCCCTACTTGAGCGTGGATCGCGGCCCGGAGATGGCGGACCGAATTGCCGCCTATCCCGTAATTGCGTACGCCACTACTGGTAGGAGTATTTGCAAGAATCCGGGCCACGACCGGCTCGCCCGGCCGGCTCGTCGACGCCGCGTGAAACCCGTGATTGAGAGATCGGGCCCTAGGCGGTATTGCCCGTTACCGGCGGGAGATCGTTCCGGACGCCGGCGGCCGGCACGCGAAGCCGGCCGCGCAGGATTGCCAGGCCCACGACCGCCTGCGACACGACGACCACGCCGCCGTTCATCATCAGCGCGACCGGCGTTCCCCACAGGCCGCCGAATGCGCCGGTGAGCCCGTTGCCGAAAGGCGTAGAGCCGGCGAAGACCGTCGTGTAGACGCTCATCACCCGGCCTCGCAGCGGACCAGGGACGGTGATCTGGATCAGCGAGTTGGCGCTGGCTGCGGTGGCGATCGCGCCGGCTCCGGAGAAGAAGACCGCGACAAGCGCCAGGGGAAAGTAGGTCGTGTTGGCCAGGATCAGCTCAGCCACGCCGAGCACCAATCCGCCGCCGATCAGAACTCTTAGGCGAGGCCTCGCCATCGTGGCAACGGAGAGCGCCGCCATGAGAGCACCGGCCCCCATTGCGGCGTAGAGCACTCCAAAACCGTTCGAGCCGACGTTCAGCGCGCCGGCGGCGAGGACGGGCAGGACGACGTTGAAGTTCATTCCGAACGTCGCGACAAAGCCGATGACCACAATCGCCAGCAACACCAACGGCGTTCGCCACACGTACTTGAGGCCCTCGCCCAGGTTCGCGCCGACCTCACCGATTGTCCTGGGAATGGCCAGTCGATCAGCGGGCATGAGGTCACCGTCGCGCATCATCAGCAAGCCGACGACCACGGCTCCGTAACTCAGGCCGTTCAGAATGAAACAGAGGGCGGTTCCGACGATACCGATCAGGATGCCGGCGACGGCCGGGCCGACGATCCGGGCGCCGTTAAAGACGGCCGAGTTGAGCGCGACCGCGTTGGCGATGTCGTCCGACCCGACCATCTCCACGACGAACGACTGGCGCGTCGGCATGTCCACGGCATTGACCAGACCCAGCAGGAACGCCAGCAGAAAGATCTGCCACACCACCACGACGTGGCTGAGGACGAGTCCGCCCAGGATCAGGGCCAGAACGCCCGCGATGGTCTGGGTTGCAATCAGCGTTGCTCGCTTGGGCCAGATATCGGCAATGATCCCGCCGAACAGGCCCAGTACGAGAACGGGAAGGAACTGAATCGCGCCGAGCAGGCCGAGATACAGCGGCGCCTGATCTATGCCCACCAGCTGAAGCATCAGCCACGACAGGGCGAGTGACTGCATCCAGGTTCCGGTAACGGAGATGAGCTGGCCGAAGAAGAACAACCGGAAGTTACGGTGCCTGAGGGCCCGCCCGGTCGCGCCCAGTCCCAGGTGTCCGCCGAGCGTCATCGGGTAACCTCGTCGATCTCGGCGATCCGCGCCAGCGTGCGAGCACGACGGCCCCGAGCGTCGTCGACCATCGTCCGCAGGCGACCGATCTTCCGCTCGAGTGTCTCAACCTGGCGCTCCAGGCGGGTGGCGCGCTCAGAGAGCAGACGTCTACGCTCGACCGGGTCCGTGGTGGCATGGAAGGCGGCGTGGCCGCGCTCACGGGCTTCCTCGTCCTCGAGCAGTTGGGCCACTTCCGCCAGCGAGAATCCGGCGTCGTCACGCAGGGCCTTGATGAACCTAAGTCTCTCCAGGTCCGAAACGTCGAAAAGCCGGTAGTCGCCTTCCGACCGAGCCGCCGGGCGCAGCAGCCCAAGCTCCTCGTAGTACCGGACGGAGCGGGGCGTCAGCCCGACTTCGGCCGCAGCTTCCTGGATCCGAAGCAGGCGGGCCGGAGTCGACGCCTGCTCGTTCGTAACAACCATCGGCCCATGTTAACGCAACCTTCCCGTATACGTGAAAGTTCGCCTTCGGAGCCCGACAGGCGGGAAGACTTCCGAATCTGAGGTGAACTCCTGTACCTTCGGCCACATGTCCGGAGCTTCACCACCACTGACCGAAGAGACTCTCGCCCTCGCCGTCGCCGAGCTGGCCGGCCTGGACCGAGACCTGGCCGGTATCGTCGACCGCTTCGGGCTCCCGCCGCTCTGGTATCGGCCGCCCGGGTTCGCGACGCTCGTCCACATCGTCCTGGAGCAGCAGGTATCGCTCGCCTCGGCACAGGCCGCCTTCGACCGGCTGCGCGCCGCCATCGACCCATTGACCCCCGAAGCATTCCTCGACCTGGACGACGCCCGCCTGCTGACGATCGGGTTCAGCCGCCAGAAGACGAGATACGTCCGAAATCTGGCCCGGCAGCTGGAGGCGGCGACGCTCGATCTCACCGGCCTGGCGGCCATGCTAGACGCCGATGTCCAGCGCGAACTAGTGGCGCTGACCGGGATCGGGCCGTGGTCCGCTTCTATCTATCTCATGGAGGCGCTGCTCCGACCCGACGTCTGGCCGGCGACGGACATGGCGCTGGCGGCTGCAGTTGCACACGTGAAGCGTCTGCCTACCCGGCCCGACGGCGCGGCCATGGAGCGCCTCGCCGAGCCGTGGCGGCCCTGGCGATCGGTTGCCGCTCGCCTCTTCTGGCACGACTACCTGAGCCGGCTCGGGAAGAGCGTGCCGTCTGCCGGCCGCGCGCAGGTCGTGCTGGACAAATGATAAGGGCGCCACTTAGCCTTATCCCGGCACCGGCAGAGCCGACCGAGCATCCGCAGAAACCGGGAGGGCAACTGATGGCAACGACAGCCAGGCGTGAAGGCCCGGCCGCCGTCTACTCGTCCGAGTACGAGCGCGCCCTCGCGGAGAACAAGCGCTTCGCTTCGGGCTTCGATCGCTCGAAGCGCGGTGTGCCGCCCGGTCGGAAGCTTGCGGTCGTGGCCTGCATGGACGCCCGACTGACCGTCGAGGACATCCTCGGCCTGCGGTCGGGTGACGCGCACATTATTCGGAACGCCGGCGGCCTTGCCACCGACGACGCGATCCGCTCCCTGGTCATCAGTCAGACCCTTCTCGGCACCGAGGAAGTCATCGTCATCGAGCACACCGACTGCGGCATGCTCACGTTCAACGATGCCGCGGTTCGCCAGGAACTGGCGGCTAGAACCGGGCAGGATGTGGAACTGCCCCTCCGGCCGTTCGGCGATCTGAAGCAGAATCTGCGAGCGCAATTGGGGCTGCTGCGGGAGCATCCGTGGATCAAGGACGTCCCGATCCACGGGCTGATCTTTGAGGTTGAGACGGGTCTTCTGGTGCCGGTCGAGTAGCTCGGTATTGCGCGCCTTTGGACGCGCGAATCTCGGGTGCCTCATGCGCTTGTGACAGACTAGGTGTCACCGGCCCGGCCATACTTGTGGCATGGAAACCGCCCGGCTCGTCCCGCTCCCCTCCACCTCCGGCCGCCACTCCGCCATCCGCGTCGAGGCGGACCGGCTTGTCATCGAGCATCTCGTGCTGGACGATCCGGCACTGGCCGCGTTCGTCGCCGAAACCCCGGACGATGATCGAGCCATCCTGCTCGAGCGCGCCCTCCGGGTAGGGCTCACGGCCATCCAGAGCGTCGGCGTCACCATGAACGTAGATGCGGTCCGCTCGGAGTTCCAGGGGCTGCTGCGCCAGACGGAGGCCGCCAACGAGCGCGCGGCCACAGCCCTGGACATGATGCTCCGCCAGAACTTCGCGGACGGCGAGGGGCGGCTGCCGCGCACGCTGGAGAAGTTCCTGGGCAACAAAGGCCAGTTGCAGGGCTTTGTGGACGATCTCTTCAATGAGAGCAAGCGAGACAGCGCCATCGGCCGGATGAAGGTGCTGCTGGGCAGCTATTTCGATGGCGACGCATCGCGGCTGGCCCAGCTCCTGGATCCCACGCGGCTGGGATCGCCACTCCACCAGTTCCGCTCGGAGATGGCGGAGGGGTTCAAGGTCATCGGCGAGAAGCTGGCGGCGCTTGAAGCGGCCGGCGCGGCGCGCGCGTCGGAGCGGGCCAAGGGTTCAGCCAAGGGCGGGGACTTCGAGGAAGCCGTCGAGGCGATGCTCGGCGAACTAGCCCGGGGCTCGGGAGACCTCCTGGAGCGGACCGGCACGGAAACCGGCGCCATGATGAGTTCCAAGAAGGGGGACTTCGTCCTCACGCTCAACGCGGACGTGACGGCAGGCAACGAGCTGCGCGTCGTCGTGGAGTGCAAGGACCGCTACGTCTCCGGCCGCGCCATGCGGGACGAACTGCGCGAGGCCAAGTCCAACCGTGACGCCGCCGTGGCGCTGGTCGTATTCACCGCCGCCCACGCCCCGGCCGGCATCGCTCCGTTCGATGTCCGAGCCGGCGATGTCTACTGCGTGCAGGATCCGCTGGCCCCGGAACCGGCCACCCTCGAGGCGGCGGTTCGCCTCGCGCGCCTGCTGGCCCTCCAGACGCTCAAGGACCATGATGTCGAAGTGGACGCCGCCGCCGTGGGCGAAGCCCTCAAGGGAGTTCGCGAGCAACTGGAAACGCTCCGCGCACTGAAGGTTTCCCTCACCGCCATCGGCACCAGCGCCAAAGAGGTCTACGCCGGCCTGGACAAGCTCCGCGACGGTATCCTGGCGCGGATCGTCGAGGCGGAGACGGAGTTGCGGAGGCGCTGAATCCCGGGCCCAGGGCCGGACATCAGTCGACCTTGACATCCCCCGTCTCGCCGTCGGCCATGCCCGCGACCCGGCGCCCAATCTCGTGGCCCAGGCCCCAGAGCTCGCGCGCCGGGACCGGGCTCCGGGACCGCTCCCCGATGGGCGTCTTCGTGTCGGGAGCAGCCTGGAAGCCCAGAGGCGGATACACGGAGATTGCCTGGTCGGGCCCCAGAGCCTCCACCTCGGCCTCCCAGCCGGGCCAGCGCAGGGTTTCGTAGAAATCGGGCAACCGCTTCGACATCGCCCACGAGACGAACCACGAGTAGACGATGCCCATGGCTTCCCACTTACGGGTGTCGGGGGCGAAGTAGTACAAACCACCGGCCTCACCGGGCCACTTGCCGCCGTTGAGGGCGTAGAACCCACCCACCGCGTCGTATGCCACGACCAATGCCTGCCCGATCGGCGGATCCAGCGCGATCCCTCCAAGCGACGCGTTCCACTCGCGCAACCCGCCTCCCACGCCGGGGTGGCCCGAGCCCAGTATCCGCAGCCAGCCGCGATCTACCAGGATCCCGCCCGTATGCAGGGCGATGGTGCCGAGAACGGAATGAGTGGTGATCTGCAGGGCGAGGAGAGTGCCCTCCCCTGCCGCCGGCTCGCCGGGCAAAACCTCCACCGGACAGACCGCCTCTCCGACGCAATCCTCAACGAGCGGCCAGGCGTCGTCGGCCGTGTCGATCAGATCTGCGAGCGGCCTGTCGCCAGCCGGCGCGGCACCGGCGGCCGCACTCGGGTTCTTCCTGCTGCCGAGTCCGAATGGCATGCGCCAAGCCTATCTGACGCCCGACTCCAAGATTCGCCCCTCTTGCCGTCCCAAACCCCGGTTCCCGCTGCCGAAACGATTTCGCATCCATTCGGAAACCTCGACTTATCGCGCTATCCTCGCCTTTCGAGCTCCGAGACCGGCTCGTGGATAGAGGTGCCAAATGGCGCGTTCGATGTGGAAGGGGGCAATTCAGTTCGGCCTGGTGACGATTCCGGTGAAGATGTACCTGGCCACGGAATCGAAGGGCGTGAGCTTCAACATGCTCCATGCGGACTGCAAAGGCCGCATCCAGATGAAGACGTATTGCCCCACGGAAGACACCTACATCGAGCGGAGCGACACGGTCCGCGGCTACGAAGTGTCGCCGGGCCAGTACGTCGTCATCACGGATGACGACCTCGCGGCCGTCCCGCTCAAGACCGTCCGATCGATCGAAATCGAGCAATTCGTACCGGCGGCAGACGGCGAAACAACGCGCTTCATAAAGCAGGCCTACTACCTGGAGCCCGAGCCGATTGCGCGCAAGGCGTTCTTCCTGCTCAAGCAGACCCTGGCGGAGCGCGGACTTCGGGCCATCGTCAAGATCGTTCTCCGCGATCGCGAACAGTTAGCGTCTCTGGATCCTTACGCCTCGACGATTCTTCTCTCCACGCTCCACTGGCCCGACGAGATCCGATCGACCGCGGAGCTTGCTCTCCCCGAGGACGACATCGAGATCAAGCCGGCCGAGCGCGCCATGGCTTCCTTGCTGGTCGACTCGATGACCGCCGATTTCGACGCAACCTCTTATCGGGATGAATACCGTCAGGCGCTTTTGGACATCATCGAGGCCAAGGCGTCCGGGGCCGAAATCGCCGCGCCGCCCGCCCAGCCTGCCTCCACCGTTACTGACCTGATGGCAGCGCTACAGGCAAGCGTTGTCGCGGCCCGAGCCACCGGCCCCGCCCCGATGGCTGTTCCCCAAAAGATCGCCGAGGTCAAGGCCGCTCCCGCCCGCAAATCCTCGCCTAGGCGCGTCACCCCGCCGGCCATAGAAGCTGAGGAAGCACTCCCGGTCAGGCGCCGCAAGTCGGCCTAGTTCGGGGCTTGTGAAGCCAACCGTCGGACGCGCCGCCGTACACGAGGTCCACGCCCTCAACTAATCTATAGCCATGTCCGGACACCCCTGGCCGCTCTTCGATCTGCGGATTCGCACTCCTCACCTGGAGATGCGAGTACCGACAGACGCCGATCTCCTCGAGTTGGCCGCTGCCGCCCGCTCCGGGATAACCGATCCAGATCAGATCGTCTTCCTCGTTCCGTGGCACCAACTCCCCTCCCCCGCCCTGGAACGGCAGTTCCTGCTGCACTGGTGGCAGGCACGCGGCACGTGGAGCCCAAGCCGCTGGCAGCTCACGCTGGCCGTGATCCTGGACGGCCGGGCAGTTGGCATGCAGGACGTCATGGCCAGGGATTTCGCCATTACTCATGCCGTCGCATCCGCCAGCTGGCTGGCTCGCGACCACCACGGCCACGGCTATGGCACGGAAATGCGAGGCGGGATGCTCGCGTTGGCCTTCGACGGTCTGGGCGCGGAAGTCGCCGAGTCCGGCTACGTCGTCGGAAACGCACCCTCGCGGCGCGTCTCGGAGAAGCTCGGCTATGTCCCCAACGGCGAGGAAGTCTTCGCTGTGGAAGGCAAGTGCATGGTGGAGCAGAAAGTCCGCGTGACCCGAGATCAGTGGAAACGCGACGTGGTTCCAACCAGCATCGAGGGCCTGGAGCCGTGCCTGAAGCTATTCGGCATCGGTGAGCTCGGCCCGGACGAGTGGGCCACGTTCTAGGGTTAATGCTGCACGACCCTCGGCCGACACACGCTCGGGTCAAGCCCACGGTCCGGCGCCCCGAGGCACGACGATCATGCCAAACGGCAACCCGGGCAACGCGGTGCCGAATCACGGGCCTTCTGCTCCGACCCCGAACCGCGATCCGGCCCTTCTCGGGCCTACCGATCCTGCCAGGTGCGCGCCGACGTGGACGCGTGGCGAACTTCCAGCTGGTTCTGTCTGCCTGGAGCGTTAGTCTTCGGCCACCCCGGCCAATCAAACCTGCCCCGCGTTGCCCGGGTTCGCATCTGTCATAGAAGGGGCCTGCGCCAACGTTGCCGGTTACGCCGATGATCGCGTGGCAGCGGGAGGAATCAGAAGAGCCCGGCCGAAGCCGGGCTCTCTCGAACTAAGTCAGGGTGAAGGCGACTATCGATCCCCGGCCCGGCGCCCCACCAGCCACCAGGCGAACGGGAAGATCCCGGCCGCAAGAGCGAGCTTGATGGCATCGCCGATAACGAACGGCGTGAGGCCCTTATCGATCGCGACTGCCGGCGAGATGTTGGCCGCAAGCACGAGCCACGGGACGCCGATCGCGTAGATGACTATCTCGCCCAGGACCATCGCGCCGATGGCACCACCGATATGGCGGTCCCAGCCCAACTCGGCCAGCCAGCCGACGAGGGCCGCGGCAAAGAGGAACCCGACCAGATACCCACCCCGAGCGCCCAGAACCAGGCCACCGGAGCCGATCCCCACGATCGAGTTGAGGCCGTGCGTCTGGCCTGCGTACACCGGCAGGAAGAACCCAAGAACCAGGTACAGCGCCACGGACATCGCGCCGCGACGCTGGCCCAGCGCGCCGCCGACCAGCAAGACGGCCAGGGTCTGCCCGGTGATCGGCACGAGGAGGTTGCCGGGCAGGAAGACGGCCACGTTGGCGGTGGCCGCGATAAAGATCGCACCGACGCAAACGAGGGCGATATGCCGGATCCGAGCGCTCATGCGCTCGCCGACGCGGATCGGAACAAGGAAGTCGCCAATCGTGATGCCTCGCTCGGAGGCAGGCAGGCGGTTCATATGTCGAGTCGCGATCATTCTTCGGTAATCCTCAATGAGGCGTTGCCGGGGCGCAGGCACGGCCATGACCCTTCTCCAAGTCTGGCATGCCGGAGTGTAGCAAACACGGCCGAGCCAGCGAGCCGAAGCGCCTTTCCGCGCTCCTGCTCAGATTACTCGTGTTGCAGCGCCCGCACGATCGAGTAACGACTGGCGAGGCCGGCCGGATAGATCGAGGCCGTAACGCTGATCAAGATGCCGAACGCAAATGCCAGCGCGATCGACAGCCATGGCGGATCGAAGGCGAAGCCAAATCCTCCGCTGGACCAGCCGACCAGAAGGATGCCAACCACCATGCCGACGACCGCCCCGATGCTCGACCCAACGATTCCCAGGATTCCCGCCTCGATGACGACCATTCCCCAAACCTGACCGCTCGTCATACCCGTCGCGCGCAAGACACCGATCTCACGAACGCGCTCAAGAACGCTCATCGAGAACGTGTTGACCATGCCAAGGCCGGCGACCAGAACCGCGATCAGAGCCAGCGCGTCGAGCAATCGGAAGATCCGGTCCAGCGCGTCGCCCACGGTACCGGAGACGCGATCCAGCTGGTTGGGCTCGAGCGCGTAGGAGATGGCGTCCGCATCAACTGCCGGCCGCGCCGTTGCCTCCATGTCGGGTTGATACCGAATCGCGAAGAAGTCCGCGCCCGTCACTCCGAAAGTGGGAGCGTCGGCCCATCCGATCAGCATCGCCTCCTGGGATTGGGCCGGGATCGAGCGTTGCACGATACCAACACAGCGAAGCTTAGTAACAGTCGAACCCGTGGCGAACTCGAGCGTGTCGTTCAAGTGGATGCTGGCCGGCCCCGCGACTGATTCCGGCACAATGACCGAGCCTGTGGACCCGAGGGCGGTGAGCGCAGTCGTGCGATCACCTTCGACAAACGTGAGCCGGCCGTCTGCCAGGTAGTCCGCCCCGACGATCGCCGCCGCTTCCTGTCGGACAATCGAGGTGCTGGGCCGTCCATCGACCTGGGTGGTCATGAGGTAGCCGACCCCAAATAGCCCGATCGGCGACACGGACTTCACGCCCGGCTTGGCCGCCAATTCGGCCTGGATTGGATCGCTGGCGAGAACCGGCCGGATCGAGGTCAACAGTTCGCTGCCCGGGACCGTCTCCGTAAGCCAGTTCGCGCCGATCTTGCGGACGTCCTGGGCCGCCGTGCCCAGGGCCACGATCATGGCCACGCCGACCACCAGGGCGCCGGCCGTCAGCGTCGTCCGGCTCTTGTCGCGAGTCAGGGCGCTGCGGGCCAGCCTCTCCTCGTTGCGGAAGATGCGGAACGGAATTCCACCGACTCCCACCAACGGCCCCAGCAGACGTGGAACGAGCAAGACTGTGAGCAGCAAGAGGCCAAAGACGAACGGCGGCCCCCAGGTGCCGGACCCGCCGACGCTGCTGAGCAAGCTACCGCCGGAGCTACCGCCGCTGCCGTTCGGCCAGAAGACCAGCGCCCCGACGGCGAGAACTGCGAACACAACAACGAGCCAGCGCAACCGTGCCGCGCCTGCGGCCGCGCCGGGAGGGCCGCGGCGCAAGGCTTCCACCGGCGGAATGCGACCCGCTCGCCAGGCCGGCTCGAGCGCAGCCGCGAGAGTGAGCATGATCCCGACGAACAACGTCATCAAGACCGAGGCAATCGAGAATGACGGCCCGGCAAAGACGATCGACCCGGCGGATCGGACCGAGAAGAGAGCCACCGATGCCAGCCCGATTCCTGCGGCGACGCCGATCAACGACCCAACCACCCCCAGGGCAAGGGCCTGCAAGAGGATGAGCCTCATCACCTGTGAGCGAGTCGTCCCGGCCGCCCGCAGAAGACCCACCTCGCGGGTCAATTCGGCAACGGTCATCGAGAGAGTGTTGAAGATCAGGAAGGCGCCGGCGAAGAGCACGACGGCCGCAACCAGCAAGAGGGCGCCGCGGAAGTCGGCCATCTCCGAGCGAAGCGTGTCGGCGAGGTCCGAGGCCCGGGACAGCAGATACGGTTGGGTCTTGAGACCTTGCTCCAACTGGCCGATCAGCTCATCGACAGACGTGCCGCGAGCGGCCCCAAGATCAACTCGGGTCACGCCTTCTACCCCGAAGAGCGCTTGGGCGGCCGGCAACGTGATGATCACCAGTCGTCCATCGGCCTCGGGCAGAGTCCCGTTACCGACGACGATACCCACGACGGAGTAGGCCTGCGGACCGACCTCGCGCGTGCCGCTCAGGGTCACCGAGTCGCCCAGCCCGAGCCCCTCCTCGTCGGCGAGGGTCTGGGTGATCAAGGCGGAGTGGGCGTCACCGTCGGCCAGGAGATGGCCTCTTGTGAGAGGCATATCGTGAAGCTTCGGCTCCAGGACGGGATCGATACCCAGAACGGTCACCGGCGGGGGGAGCTTGGCCGAGGCGGTCTGGGACAAGCTCGCAGCCAGATACGTCTTGCGCTCCAGGGCAGGCGCCGCGACCGCGACTCCGGCGATCTGCGAGATGGACTGCAAGGTTGCCGCTGTCAGGCCCCCTTCCTCCAGCGCGCTCACGCGCAGGTCCGCGCGACCTATTTCGTCTGCGGCGGCCCTATCCACGGCGGAATCAACAGTGGCTCCGGCAGACAGAGACGCAAACAGCACGGCAACGCCGAGGGCAATGCCGGCCGTAGTAAGGAACGTGCGCATCTTACGCGCGCCGAGGCTTCGCCAGGCCAATGACCGTAGGCGCCGCATGAGCTAGAGGCCCAGTTGGGCGAGTCGGGCGATCAGCGGTCCGGCGTCGCGGTTGGTTCGGCGCCCCAGCTCGATCTCGTCTCTGATGCGGCCGTCACCGACGACCAGCACGCGGTCTGCGTGGGCGGCCGCGCGGGCGTCGTGGGTCACCAGAACGATGGTTTGACCCATCTCATCGCAGGAGCGCCACAGCTCGTCCAGGATCTCGCCGCCGGTGGCGTAGTCGAGGTTGCCGGTAGGCTCGTCGGCCAGCAAGATCGCCGGACGCCCGACCAGGGCACGAGCCAGGGCCACTCGCTGCTGTTCGCCGGCGGAAAGCTGGTCCGGCCGGTTTCGCTCGCGGCCCTTGAGGTCCACCAGTTCCAGAACGGCGTTGATCCGGGCCGCAGCCTCGCCGCGACGCGGGTCCACGCCGGCAATGGTGAACGGCAGGGCGACGTTTTCGTATACGTCGAGCAGCGGGATGAGATTGAAGAACTGGAAGACGAAACCCGTCTTCTCGCGCCGCAGGCGTGTGGCCTGCGAGTCGCTGAGGTGGCTGATGACCTCGCCGTCAAGTACGACCTCGCCGTCGGTCGGGCGGTCCAGTCCACCGAGGAGCTGTAGAAGCGTGCTCTTGCCCGAACCGGACGGGCCCATCAAGGCGACAAACTCACCTCGGCGGACTCGCAGCGAGACTCCGCGCAACGCGTCCACGTCGCGGTTGCCCAGGCGGTAACGCTTGGTGAGGTTCCGGGCCTCGAGGATCAGGCCGTTGCCGGCGGGTCGGACAGGGAGCGGCACCGTCGGCCGGCTCGTGTTTGGAGTAATGGGGGGCTGCTGCATTGCCACCCGGGCAGTGTAGTCATTAGACGGGACGAAAAGCAGCCCCCGTGCCGCCCAACGGGGCAGGGTATGCACCGAAACTTACGAGCCGAAGAAGCCACCGAAGAGAGCGTTGAAGAACGACTCGATAGGTCCTTGGGAGGTCGCCTGCTCGTGGACACGCATCGTGGTGGTCCGGCTGAGCGGCGGACTTGCGCCACCATCGGTCGACGTAGGCACCGCTCCGTTTGATCCCGGCGTAATCGAAGATGGCTGCGGGGCGCTTGCCGAGGCCGCCGGAGTCACCGGAGTCACCGGAGTCGCCGATGAGGTGGCTTCGGGCGTGGCCGTGGATCCTGGCGACGCGGGCTCTGGGGTCACTTGTGGCAGGACCGTCCCTTGCGCTCGAGGCGTCGGTTTCGGGGTCGGCTTCGGGGTTGTCACCGGCTTCGAGGTAGGCGCCGGGGTCGTCACCGGCTTGGAGGTGGGCGCCGGGGTCGGCGTCGTCACCGGGACCGGGGTCGGCACGGCAACTCCGCAGGGAATTGAGAACAGGACCGCGTACAGCTTCCGACCGTCCGCGGCCTTGTATGCCCCAACTCCAAGATGGGCCCACGTGCCCAGAATGTTGGCCCGGTGGCTGGCGGAGTTCATGAAGGCGGTTTCGATGCGTGTCGTGGCGGCGCCGTCGTCGTAGGTGCTGAGACCGATGTTCTCGCCGGCGTAGTTGAAGCAGTACCCGTCCTGCTGCTCATAGTCAAAGACCTTGAGGCCACTCGGCGGAATCACGTGCGAGAAGTAGTTCTGATCGCCCATGTCCTGGGCCCGCCATTCGGCTTCCTTGTGCAGGTAGCTGTCGTTGACGAGGGCATTGAGCCCGGCC
This sequence comes from Candidatus Limnocylindrales bacterium, assembly GCA_036386115.1. Taxonomy (GTDB): domain Bacteria; phylum Chloroflexota; class Limnocylindria; order Limnocylindrales; family CSP1-4; genus Fen-1039. The sequence continues at coordinate 8,470 of DASVJA010000053.1, read as the reverse complement.
GACGCGCGGTCCTGGTTGGTGAGGGCGAAGAGAAGCGACTCGTCGCCGGCGCTGAACGCACCGGCGTCCCAGGCCATCGCCGCACCGGCGCTTGAACCAAGCGCCATGACGGCAAGCACGAGCGCTATACACGTATTCCGCACTGTGCCCAGCGAGATACGCGGCGATGAGGCAGTAAGGGTGGTGAAGCCCAGCATTTTCGGCGATCTTTCCCAACTAGCCTTGACGCATGAACCTTAGGCCTCGGGTACCCGGTGCGGACCCGCCCGCTGGTCCCCCGTGGCGCGACCTGTGGTACCAACCCGTCATGCGGATTGTGTAGGGGACGAGCAGGCGACTGCGGTTGGGCAGGGCCGGTCGGCCACTGCCCCGCTACTCCAAACAGCCCGCAGCCGCTATACTCCCGGTCGCCCCATTCCTGGCGCGTCCGAAAGGAACACTGCGCCGCCGGGGCTCGCGATGGTGGCCTTAGCTCAACCGGCAGAGCAGCGGACTGTGGATCCGCAGGTTACGGGTTCGACCCCCGTAGGCCACCCCAATTCCCCTCGTGACGCACTGTCATGTTCTGTCCTGAAGGGTCATCCTCGGTCGGGTAATTCGCTCCAGATCGCTCTACCGAATCGCTCCACTTTCTGGAGCGCTTGCGACACACGGTTCGCGCCGCGATTCGCAGGATGCTGGAATGGTCGGGGCGAGAGGAGTCGGGCCGACACTATACGGGTGAAGGTCCCGAGCGGAATAGAAACGGTTTCGGCGCGGCGGGCGACGACCTAAATTCCCTCGGCAGTTCGGCGGCAATATGCCCTTCGACTTGGAGCCGGCCTACGACCACGTGGAGACGTAGGGCATAACCCCGCTCCGCCTCCAGCGTGATCTGTAGGTCCGTGCCAATCTTTCCGATCCCGTAGCACGCAGCGCGAGTCAGGCCTTTCTCACGATGTCGGATCGCCTGATTCTGAAGCCGGCGCGGGCCCACATATGCGATACCAGAAGCCAGCAATGAGGCTCCAAGGCCGCCAAGGAATACCGCGACAAGGTCCATCGGGGCTCAGCTGGTATCGATCTCGACACCGCGTGCCCTCGACGCAAGTGCCAGAACCCAGCCCGAATGTCCTCAGAATACTGGGGCCTTCGGGGCCCGCGTTTGCCGGCGCCTTGCCGGCCCCAAGGTCTATAGACTTGTGAGGTTCCTTGGCAGGCAACGCCAAGGACGGTCTGGTGGCTGGGTTCACCATGGCGAGCGCTCTCATTGGTGTGGCGATGACTGTGTGGTGGCAGGCACGGTAGGTGCGTCTAGAGCGTGAACGCCAGGATCAGCTCAGGAAGTTGAGCGAACTGCGGAACCTCAGGCCCACTGGGCTTGAGCAGAGCCGGAAGCCCCACCACAAGGGCTGGGCAGGGGGGACCCAATGAAGCAAGGGCAACGCGAGGCGATCAGGGGACGGCATCCGCAGGCATGGAGCCGAGCGGTCATGGTCGGGCATGTCGCCCTTGCTCTGTGGTTCGCGTACTGGGCATGGCGGTCTGTCGCCGGGATGACGTGGCAGTGGCCCGGGCATCTAGACCAGGTGGGCGTAGACGGGCGGCTCTACTTCCGCGCCGCGCAAGCGTGGGTGTCCGGCGGCGATCCGTGGTCCGCATATACGCAGACCAATCCCTGGCCCATCGAGGGCGCTCCCATCCGTGAGCTTTTCACTGCGCCACCATCGACATTATTGGCCTTCGCGCCCTTTGTTTGGCTACCCGAGGAAGGCTTCGTGGCCGGATGGATGACGCTGACGCTACTCTCGGCTCTCTACACCGTCCGTCGGCTGAAGCTGCCGATCTACTGGCTTCTCTTCCCGCCGATGGTCACCGGGATCGTGGCTGGTAATCCGCATGTCGTTGCTCTGGCGATGCTGCTCTGCGGCTCGAATTGGGTCCGCGCCATCGCGGCGCCAATGAAAGCCTATGCGGCCATTCCGATGCTCGCCGAGCGTCAATGGCGAGCAATCGCGATACTGGGCATCGCCGGGACCGTTTCGCTGCTGGCATTCTGGCCGCTTTGGTACGAGTACCTCGGAAGGGTCGGCCAGATTGGGGCTTGGATTGCCGGGCCTGGCACAGGTGGTGGTTTCTCAGCGGCCAGAGATCCGCGGCTCTTTGTAATCACTGCCATCGCGTTAGGCTTGCTCGCCATCATCGACCGGCGAGCCGCAGGGTGGCTGACGGTTCCTGCTCTGTGGCCCGGAACCGAGTACTTCTATGCAACGTTCGCGTTGCCGCTTCGCTCGCCCTGGCTCGCAGTGCTCCTGGCATATTCCCAGCCAAAGGAGGCGGCGATTGTGCCCTGGGCGATCATCGTCTATGCCGTCGTGCGGGTCTCCGGCCGCGTGTTCTCGGCTCTATGGCGTCGAGCTCGACGGACGGAAGGCATGAACGCACTCGGCCTCGACGGCATGGCACGGCCTTAATCCGCGCAATGTCGATAGGGTGTTCCGCGCCTTCCGCGAGACGGCCGGCTTGCGCCGTATCCGAATCCACGACTTATGGCACTCAGCGGCGTCGATCATGCTGACGTCCGGCGCGACGCTCGACGACGTCAAGCGGTACCTCGGGCACAGTTCGATAAGCGTCACGTCCGACATCTACGGTCATCTCGTCGAGGGCCGCTCGGCGGAGGTAGCGGGCGGCATCGGAAGAGCGATTCGCGCTAAGCCCTAACCCGATGTAGTGTCACTGAGGCCATCCTATGGCCCACAATCGCTCCACCGATCGCTCTACTTTGGGCAGATTCGTGCTCAAGACCTTGTGACTGTGGATCCGCAGGTTACGGGTTCGACCCCCGTAGGCCACCCCAATTCCCTCGTGAAGGCCACGCTCATTTGCCTCGTCCAACGAGGCGGTGGTAACCTGCCGAGGCCTCATCCGACTGGGACTGTGCTCCCCGCAACGGAGACCAGCAGAATGCGCCACCTCCTAGCCTCCGTGCTTGCCTTCCCGGCCCGAGGCCTTCAGCGACTCAATTCGGGATCCCGCTGGTCTGGATTCGTCCAGCCCGCCCTCGTCATCGGGGCAATCGCAATGGTCGTTGCGGGGTTGCTCGTGGGTCTTCCCGCCAAGTCCGTGACGGCCCAAAGCCACGACACGATCGTGCCTCTTGCGCCCCAGGCCAATGCGGCCGGTCAGGCCAGCGACCTTCCGCTGGACGTCGCGTTCGAGATCCGCTTCACCAAGCCGATGAACGCCAGCACAGTTGCCGCGGCGCTCAAGGTCACACCCGCCACCGAAGTGAAGTTCCTGTGGGATGCGACCGGTCAGGTCCTCTCTCTGGCTCCCAATCCGCACTGGGATCCATACACCCAATACAAAGTGGACATCTCTGCGGACGCAACAGACCAGGAAGGGCTGAACCTGGCTCAGGCGATCCACACGTCATTCCAGTCCGGTTCCCCCACCGCAGGTGAAATCACCGCGACCCGGATGGTTGGTGACCTGGCCGCGCCCACAACAGCGTTCAAGCTCACCTTCACCCGTCCGGTGAAGCTGTCCACCGTGCTCCTTCGCCTGAGCATCAGCCCTCAGATCGACGCCTCGATCCTGGGCGACGATCCGACCGACGCTGCCTCGCGAGTCTTCACGCTGACGCCGCGCAAGGCTCTCGGGGCCGGGCGAACCTACCAGGTCAACATGTCCGATGGCGGCACCGACTCGTCGGGTTCCGACTTGCGCCCCGTGCCGCTGTTCAAGGTCACGACCCTGGCCAACCCGGCGGCTAAATTCACGCCGCAGGGCGGGGCGGTCACCTACGACACCAACCAGCCGATCTCCATCCAGTTCAGCGAAGCGATGGACCAGAAATCCACGGCCGCAGCCTTCTCCGTACAGGCCAACGGCCGCAACGTACCCGGCTCCATCCACTGGACCGACGATGGCCTGACCCTGGTCTTCAATGCCAATCGCTCGTACTACGTTGGTTCCAGCGTAACGGTCACCATTGCCGTATCGGCCCGCTCGGCGGCGGGAATGCCTATGGCGGCAGCGGCCTCCTCCAGCTTCGTCGTCTCTACGCCCCGGGCCCGCTACTACGCTTCGACCGGCGGCACCTACATCCCCTACGGCACCGGCGGCGTCACAGCGGCCAGCGCCAAGTGGCACTCGGCCGAGCTCTACTACCTCAGCCTTATGAATTGCACTCGCACCGGAGGCTGGGTCACGTCCTCCGGCACGTGCTCAACGCAGACGCACCACACGCTTCCGGCCAAGGGCGCGCTCGCCTTCAGTGATGGCATCGCCGACAATGTCTCCCGGCCGTACGCCAAAGCCATGGCGGACCGGGTGGTTCTCACGCATACGCTCGATGGGACCACCACGCACAGCCGGCTGACCGCAGGTGGCTATCCCGGCGCCTCGTGGGGCGAAAACATCGCCTCACCGAGCAGTGTCGGCCAGAGCGGCATGATCTCCATCGAGATCTTCTTCCAGAACGAAGCCTGGTGCCGCTGCAACCACTACGCCAACATCATGAACTCGCACTTCGGCCATGTCGGCGTCGGAGTGTGGGTCTCGAACAGCGTCCGAGTCGTGGCCGACTTCTACAGCTGATAGACACGGCCCGCCAAGACCCATGACTCCGCTGGAGATCGCGGCAATCTTCGCCGCCGGCATTGCTGCGGGCGCCATCAACACGATCGTCGGGTCGGGTTCGCTGATCACCTTCCCCACCCTGCTCGCCTTCGGCTTCCGGCCGCTGGAGGCCAACGTTTCCAACACCGTCGGGCTCGTCCCAGGCTCGCTCAGCGGAGCATTCGGGTATCGGCGTGAGCTGGTCGGCCAGAGATCGCGGGCGGTCCGCCTGGGCATCGCCTCGGGGGCCGGCGGTCTGACCGGCGGCCTGCTCCTTCTTGCGTTCCCGGGCGCCTTCGCCCAGATCGTGCCGGTGCTGATAGGCGTTGCGCTAGTCCTCGTGGCGGCCGGTCCACGCCTCTCCAGGGCGCTGACGAAGCACCGTAACGCCGACTCACACCGGTCGTGGCCGCTGCTGATCCTGTTCTATGCCACGGCCATCTACGGCGGCTACTTCGGTGCCGGCATGGGGATCATCATGATCGCACTGCTGACGATCTTCATACCGGACGATGTCCAGAGACTCAACGGCCTCAAAAACGTCCTCGCAGCCTTGATCAACGGCGTGGCCGCGATCCTGTTCATATGTATCGCACCGGTTCGGTGGGACGTGGCCCTGCTGATCGCAGTCGGTTCCATCATCGGCGGTCAGATCGGGGCTCGCGTGGGAAGAAGGCTGCCGGCGCCGGCCCTTCGGCTCACGATCATCGCCGTCGGCCTCGTCGCCGAAGCCAGACTGCTGCTCGGCTAGGTCTCCGGCGGCTCCGCCTGGTCGTCGCCGAGCTCGTCCGGTCCAATGGACGGGGCGCCGATATTGCCGATGCCCTCGCCGCGTTGAGTCGGTCGATCGGGCAGCCAAACGGTGAAGCTGGCTCCGCCTTCCGGACGGCTAGCCGCGCCGATCCGACCGCCGTGCTGGTCGACTATCCATTTCGCGATGGCCAAACCCAAGCCCGTGCCGCCCGCGGGAGCGTCATCCGCCCGCCAGAACCGGTCGAACAGGCGCGGCAGATCCTGAGGCCTGATCCCGGGTCCGCTGTCGTCAACCTGGAGGATGGCCGCGCCGTCCGCCGGCCGAACCTGGACCTCAACCGTGGATCCTGCCGGGCTGTGCCGCAGGGCGTTGTCGACGAGGATCGTCACGAGCTGGCGCAGCCGCAGCGGGTCGCCGTAGAGCGGCGCGGGCAGCGGATCTAGCACCACGCTCACGCCCCGATCCTGACCCACCGTCGCAAGCATGGACGCCGCTTCGGCGGCGATATCGCCCAGGTCGACCGGAACCCGTTCTGTCTCGAGCACCCCGGAGTCCGTCCTGGCCAGCAGCAGCATGTCTTCCACGAGAGCGGTCATCTGCCGGACCTCGGCCTCGATGTCGCCGAGAGCCTCGCCCACGTCCTCCACCTTGCTGCGGCGGTTGCGTTTGAGATCCTCAACACTCGCCCCGATTACGGTGAGCGGCGTCCGGAGTTCGTGGCTCGCATTCGCCGCGAATTCACGCTGGCGTTGGAGCGCGCCCTGGCGGCGGACGATGGATTCGCGGATCGGAACCAGAGCGCGGCCGGCGTAAAGGTAGCCAGCGAGGAGCGAGGCCAGGAGCGCCAGCAGGCCGCCGCCAAACAGGACCAGCAGCAGTGTGCTCAAGAGCCTCGTCTCTGTGGACAGGTTCTGTACGAACTGGACCGTGCCGATTCGGTTGTTGAGAATGTCGTATGCAGGCACGGACATGACGTGCCATGGCGTGCCGTCCGGTGTCGTGACGGAACGCTCATCTATCCCGGTGGCACTGGCCGCGGCCGCCGCCAGGCTTGCCTGATCCGGAAGTCCGGCAGGGGTCGTCGCGCCGTTGGGCGGCAAGACCGTCCCATCGGTGCGAACCAAAAGGTAGAAGAGGTTGGTTCCCTCACCGGCGAGTTGGGCCGCTTCGGGGCTCGTGGCCTGATGCGGACCGCGAAAGTAGCGGTCCGTGTAGTGATTGAACGCCGTCTCTTCGGAGTTGTATATCGCGGTGGACACGACTCCATACATAGCCGCACCGAGAATTATCAGGATCAATGCCGTGCCAAAGCCGCTTACCGCGATAAGACGGAACCTTGTCCCGCGTAGCAGCATGGCGTCCGCTTCCGTGAGGCGTGGCTTCTCGTCGAGACCAGCCCTGTGGCGGCCACGCCCCAGCCGCGGCAAGCGCCACGAGGGGCGCGGGATTCTCATCGCTCAGGCCTCACGCAGTCGATACCCAACACCCCGAACCGTTTCGACGTAACTCGCAGCATCGGCGCCGAGCTTATCTCGCAGCAGATGGATGTAGGCCTCGACCGTGTTGGGCGTCAGGGCCACGCCATACGGCCAGGCGTAGTCGAGCAACTGATCGCGCGAAAGCACCTGGCCCGGACGGCGCAGGAGACACTCCAGGATCGAGAACTCACGCTGGCTGAGGTCTACCGGCTTGCCTGAAATTGTGACGCGCCTGGTTGCCTCATCCAGCTCAATCGGGCCGGTCTTTAGGGCCGACGTCTTGCGCGACGGCGGGCGCCGGCCGAGAGCTCGCAAGCGAGCGAGCAGCTCTTCGTATGCGAAAGGCTTGACCAGATAGTCGTCCGCCCCGGCATCCAGACCTTCGACTCTGTCGCTAACCGAGTCGCGGGCCGTGAGCATGAGGATCGGGACGGCCGAACCTTGCTTTCGAAGAGTCCGCGCGACATCGAACCCGGACCTATCGGGCAAGCCGACGTCCAGGATGATGGCGTCCAATTCCAGGCCGGAGGTGGCGACCTCCAATCCTTCCTCGGCCGTCATGGCCGTTTCGATAACATGGCGATCCTGGCTCAGGAGCCTCTTGAGGAGACGGCTGAGTCGAGCATCGTCCTCGATGACGAGCAAGTGCACTCTTGCCTCCTACGGGTTAGTGATGATCACGTCCTGGGCGCTCAGGTTACGACCACCCGAACTGCCAGGGGCCGGCGTTGTGGCGGCCGAGGCGTTGGCAGCAATCTGAACTGTCACGCTTGATCCAACCTTCACGTCGCCTGAGGTGGCGGCCGTCGTGCCGTGGTAAGTGGTCGAGCCCGTCAGATCGATCGTAACCGAGGTTCCGCTCGCCAGCTGGATGACCATCGTGGTGCCATCGATCGACTGCACGGTGCCGCTCACGCCGCCCGTCAGGCCGCTCACGCCGCCGCGACCGGCAAGTGCTCCGACATCAAAGGTCTGGCCGGGAGCCAGACTGGCGCCTGCGCGCCCGAAACCACCGCGCGCAGAGGTGGCTGAAGCGTTTCCGGTCGCGCTCCCGCCGGTCATGTGGCCCACGGCAAAGCCGACGCCGCCGACGGCGACAAAGGCGGCCAGGAGCAGGAGGATCATCGTTGTCTTGTCCTGCTTTGGCGGGCCGGCCTTGTCCCGCTGCGGCTTGGGCATGGGGACGGACGGCTCCACGAACGTCTCGTCGCCCACGTTCGCATCGTCGGTAGCGGCTGGTTCGCCGCTGCCGGGCACAGAGGAAGATGTCATCGGGAACCCCTTTCTGAAGATGCGCGGTTACTCATATCGGAGGGCGACAACGGGATCGAGACGGGCGGCCTGGCTAGCGGGCCAAACACCGAAGATGACCCCTACGAAGAGGCTGAAGACGACGGCGATCAAGACGGTCGCCGGGCTGAAGATGAAGCCCCACCCGGCATACGTGCCGATGGCGAATGAGGCCAACACGCCGACGCCGATGCCTATGGCACCCCCCGCCAGAGAGAGCGCAAGAGCCTCGACAAGGAACTGCGAGAGGATGTCCCGGCCCCGGGCCCCGATGGCCTTGCGAATGCCGATCTCACGCGTCCTCTCACGCACCGAGACCAGCATGATGTTCATGATTCCGATG